>CAZQPS010000061.1:0-19517 GCA_964595285.1 uncultured Dehalococcoidia bacterium
GTGAGAGTGCTTCCTTGCGATAATTAAATATCTTATTCAGATCTCTTGAAATGAGGAGTTTATTGATGAGGGAGCCTCCCCAAACTGAGTATTTGACAATATCTTTAACATAGGTTCCTTCACTGTCTTCCACGAATTGATGTTCATGTACCCAGCTCCTATACGGGCCTTTGCGCTGTTCGTCTATGAATTTATGAGGATTTTCCCACACGGTGATCTCACTTTGCCAGGTGACCGGAATTCCTCGTATTTTCAATTTGTAGTCAATTAGAGTTCCCACCTGCATTACTATGGGATCAGGAGTGAGAATCTTGAACTTAAGAAGTGGTGGGGTCAATGTGTCGAGATTTCGGGCGTCTGAGAAGAAATTGAATACTTCGTCAATGGTGGCAGGTATCCAAGTGTCAGTTTCAAAAATAAATGTTTTCATATTTGATGTGGTTTTTTAGAGACTAGCAAGTTAGTTAAGGCATTTTCAATTTCAGGATACATGAAGTTATAACCTTTTTTCAGAGTCTGCTCAGGAATGACACGTTTGCTAAATAGTAATTCTGAGGAAAATTCTCCTAGACCGAGTTTTAGAAAAAGTTCAGGAGTTGGTAAAAAAGCGGGACGTCTTAGTGATGATGCCAGTGCTTTTGAAAAGTCCTTCTGTCTCACTGGATAAGGGGATGTGGAGTTAAAAATACCGGTCATCTCTTGCTGAATCACGTGGTGTATTATTCCTACTATATCGTCCATATGAATCCAGGACCACCATTGGTTGCCTATGCCTAAAGGCCCTCCAAGGCCGAGCTTGAAAATCGGCAACATCCTAGAAAGGGCTCCTCCATAGTTCCCAAGCACGATACCAAACCTGAGAATCGCGACCTGGACATCAATATTTTCAGCCTTCATTGCTTCGGTTTCCCATGCCTTAGTTGCTGATGCTAGAAATCCTCGTCCAATTTCAGAGGACTCTGTCAGGATTTCGTCTCCTCGATCTCCATAGATACCTATAGCGCTGGCTGATATGAACATTTTAGGTTTCTTACGGGCATTCGCCATAAGGTTGATTAATAGACGTGTGACAGATTCACGGCTCCGCTGTATTGATAATTTCTTTCTTTTTGTCCATCTGCCGTTTACAGTTTCACCGGCTAGGTTTATTACGATATCAGCATCAAATAGGTCATGCTCGAGTAAAGTATCTGATTCGGGTCGCCAGACGACTGCATCTGTTAATCCAGGTACAGCTGATTTGGTTGCATCAACATCACGAGAAAATGCAAATACGTTGTGCCCGGCGGCAATAAATGAATTTGCCACATTACGTCCGATAAAACCGGAGGCTCCGCTCAATAGGATGTTCATACTGATTCAACTGCCATGTTCAAAAGACTTGGGCTTCTTTGCGTAATCTGGGGGGGCAAGTTCCTCTGGAGTGAACAAGTAGATATATGACAGCAGTGCCGGAATCCCTGTCATGAGCAACCACAGAGGACTGAGTATAACTCCTAATAAGGCAACGTAGAACGATATTTCGGAAATAGACATTAATATTAACCTCTTTTTAGTGCTACTTGGCGTAAACCAGATTCGACTCTAGTATATATCTAAGGAATAGATGACACTACATAAATAGTGAATCAAACCAATAAATTGCTCTCAGGAAATTTCATGAAAATTCACCTTGTTGATGGTACCTATGAACTATTTAGATCGTACTACGCTCTTCCGAGTATCTATGCGCCCGATGGAATGAATGTTGGTGCTGTCAGGGGACTTCTTCAGAGTTTACTGCGTCTCATAAGAGAGGAGAATGTGACGCATATTGCATGTGCTTTTGACAGTGTTGTTGAATCATTTAGAAATGAAATGTTTGATGGTTATAAGACAGGGGATAATATTCCTCAAGATATTTTGGATCAATTCCCAATAGCAGAGAGTATTGTGGCCAGTTTAGGGATCACAATATGGCCAATGGTTGATTTTGAGGCTGATGACGCGATAGCTTCAGCTGTGGCGCTATGGTCGGACGCAGCGGAGGTAGAGCAGATCATAGTATGTTCCCCAGATAAGGACTTGGCACAAATAGTTGAGGGTGACAGGATTATTCTTTTTGATCGTAAGGCAGGTAAGTTTTTAAATGAGAATGCTGTAGTTGAGAAATTTGGGGTGTATCCGTTGTCGATTCCCGATTATCTCGCTCTAGTAGGGGACGTTGCAGATGGCATCCCTGGAATACCTCGTTGGGGAGTCAAATCCGCCAGTTCAATTATTCGAGTTTTTCACACAATCGAGAATATACCTGTAGATGGGGAGTCATGGGGAGTGCCCGTAAGAGGATTGAACTCACTTTCGCGTAATCTCGAGGAACGTAGAGAAGAGGTAATGCTTTACAAGAATTTAGCTACGCTGAGACGGGATGTAGACTTAGGTACCACCTTGGACGATTTAGAGTGGAGAGGGGTTCAAAGGGGGAAATATCAACAAATTTGTCAGTTGCTGGGATTCGACAGTCTGCTCGATTTGCCTCATGAATGGAATAATGAAGAGCTTCTGTAGCCTCTGGAGAATCGTGTATACCTGCGTAGAAAAGATACGAATGCCATCGTTCTGAGCCGGAGTTTTTAAAGGCTAGGTTTTGTATATACGCAAGGGCATTGAGTACCCCCGGTGGGACTCGAACCCACGCTTCTGGCTCCGGAGGCCAGCGCTCTATCCGCTGAGCTACGGGGGCAGAAATAGGAATATATCAGGTAGCTCTCGGCATAACAAGATGGTTCTTTTCCCCATTGTAAGTTCGAAAGTGTATGAAAACGTACTTCAAAAATAGGCACTTTTAGTAGCGTAAAGCTATTGTACTTATCGGATATGTGAGAGAGAATTGGCATGCGTTGGGTCTACTTTGAACGGCAGTATTCGACCCATCGGGTATGAAGCGAATGCTAGGGTAAAACGCTTTATGCTATGTAGGATAAACATGGAGAGTAAACTTATAGAATAAAATAAGTACCGAAAAGGCTTGACATGCGCGCCCGCGGTGCATATGATTAGGCCGCTGTTCATAGGTCGCCGGGCCCCCCCGGCGGATTCTTTGTTCGGTAGATTTTAATTCATGTTTGTTAATAGCGGATTTTTGGATTCTATATTGTAGAGGGGGTCAGATGAGAAAGCCTTTCCCTTCCCTGGGTAAAAAAACACTTACCTTGCTTTTCTCGATTCTTGTAGTAGTTATGATGGCGTGCGCAGGTCCCGCGGGTGCTCCGGGCTTACCGGGAGAACCAGGAAACCCTGGTAATCCAGGCAATCCAGGTCCCCAAGGTGAACCAGGTCTTCCAGGACTGCCAGGTAACCCTGGTAATCCAGGTCCTCCGGGTGCACAGGGTCCTGAGGGCCCAGCCGGTGAGGTCACAGGTTCTGGCATGGCCAGAATTGATGCCAACAAAGGCGTTGTGGGCAGCACCGACTCCATAACTGTTTCAGGTTCCGGGTTTGACGTAGGTGAGCCCGTGGAATTAGTTTTAGTTATTGATGGCAAGACACAACCACTGCTAGGTGGTGGCAGAAATGCACAGGCTACCGCTGATGCTGGTGGAAACTTCAGTGTGACAGTAGCAAATGTTGCTGGATCGCTACCGGCTAGCGCTGCAAGTGCCCTAGCTACGGCATCAAGAGGCGGGGAGAAATCACTGTCAATAGTTGCCAATGGTGCAGATGGTAACCAGGCGAGCGTTCCTGTAAGAGTCATTGTTGATGGAACTGGGTCTAATCCAAGCGTTCAGCTTAGCGCTGCAACGGTTGCAAGTGGTTCTGAGGTGACGGTCGTATTAGGTGGTTGGGCCTCTGGCGAGGATGTTGTGGTGAGCGCAGGTGGTGCGACCATAGCAAGTGGTACCGGTAACGCATTTGGTGCCGACTCTGCTAGTGCAGTCGTATCTCTAGATCCTGGAGTATATAGCGTGACTGCAACTGGATCGATCAGTGGTGTGGCAACTTCCGCACTGGTAGTGACTGCTAGTAAGTAGGTTAGTTACGAGCAGTTCGCATTAAGGACCGAATATAGGTTTTATAAGAAAGCAGCCCAGACGGGCTGCTTTCTTATTTTTAGTTCCCATGTGTATTATAAGGTGGCGATTTAGCGGAGCTTACTTTTGTTTTGTGATGAAGTTTGCCAACTACAAAAGTTACTAGAGGAAGTCACACCTTAGGATTTCGGAATTCATGTGGTGTGCGCATACTTCAATATTATTGTTAACTAGGAGTTTAATTGTCTTTGTCATCCAAGCTGGCAACTCGCTCGCCTTTTTATTATGGGTGGATCGTACTAGCGGCTGCGGGGACGTCACAGATTGCCAGGAATGCGGCTGCAACTCTGACGATGTCTGTGTTTATGTTCCCGCTTGCCAGAGAATTGGGTTGGAGTAGGACATTAATTTCAGGAGCGGCGAGTGTCGGAGGATTGGCGTCGTCGGGAGCTTCACCTGTCGTGGGATGGTTAATAGATAAATACGGGGCTCGCACCGTTATGTCTATTGGAATTCTAGTACTTGGATTGGCCATAATTTCTTTATCGTGGGCAACAACTCCCATTTGGTTTTATTTAGCCTTCGGGGCTTCAAGAGTTATATTTGCGAGTCCCATTCAACTAGGTAGCTCTGTGGTTGTATCGCGTTGGTTTATAAGGATGAGGGGTAGAGCCAATGGGGTTTTGACTCTCAGCCATTCAGTCGGGATGGTTGGGTTTCCTCTACTTGCGACGTTATTTATAGCAATAACTGACTGGCAGACTGCTTGGATTTTATTAGGTTTGCTTGTTTGGATAATTGCATTTGTACCGGTTTGTTTACTTATAAGAGAAAGACCAGAAGATTTAGGCTTGACAGCCGACGGAGATGATCTTGAATTGGGCTTGAATATTGATGAATCATCTTCTTTGCTGGCTTCGCAAAAAGAGGAGCCTATATGGTCTGTAGCTCAAGCTACTTCCACTTCAGTTCTTTGGATATTGGCCATTAGTGTAGGAGCTCTGTACGTGATGCAGGCCGGCACAAATATTCATATGGGAGCCTATTTGAGGGATTTGGGATTCACATCGGCGACGGCAGGCGTCGCTATAGGTTTAAACGCTGCATTCACTGGAGTAGGAGGCATATCTTGGGGTTGGATTTCTGAAAAAGTGCCAGTTAAGTTCTCGCTAGCGGGTGTAGCTGTGACTATGTCCCTCGCGGTTTATCTGATGAGCACCATTGGAGAACGATATGAGGCGTTGCTATATGCTTCATTGTTTGGATTTGGTTTGGGGGGTATGCTCTCAGTACCTCCAGTGGCCTTCGCCGATTATTTTGGAAGACAATCGTTGGGGTCTATTAGAGGTATTGCTGAACCTTTTTCTGCTTTGGGTCAAGCAATTGGAGCCTTAATTTCAGGGCTTATTTTTGATTGGCAAAAGAGCTATATGTTGGCGTTTTGGTCATTTGGTGCTCTTGGGATAGTTACAGCCGTAATTCTAATAAGTTTTTCCTCGCCTCCCAAGAAAATATTGAGTGATGCACGATAACCTAATTGCTTACTTTGGCCCCCATGCATGCCGTATTGACCTGCTTCGTCTACTATGTTAGCATTGTCTGGAATTAAAGATATCACCTGACCGTACCCCTAGTGTGCTATCAATGGGTTTTGTTATAGATGATATTGGGGGTTGTGCACTCACAAATCATGACTTCTGAAGCAGCAGTTATTTTGGCAGCAGGCAAAAGCACCCGAATGAGATCCAAAATCAGTAAGGTGCTCCACAAAGTGTGTGGCAAAGAAATGTTGTCCCATGTAGCTATGGCAGTTTCTCACTCCGGAGATATTCCAATAACTATTGTAACGCCCCCGGATTCACCCGAAATAAGGCGTGTGATGGGGAAGTTATGTGGGTATGTTATTCAACATGAATCATTAGGGACTGGACACGCGTTATTACAAGCAAGAGACGCAGTAGAGAAGGCAGAAAACATTCTGGTCGTCTGTGCGGACACTCCCTTGATAACCTCAGAAACTTTTGATCGAATGCGAACCTGCCATATAAAATCAGGCGCAGTGATCACTGTTTTGACTTCATCTGCTACCCAGCCTGACGGATTAGGTCGGATTATGAGAGATGAAAAAGGTAGTATCACTTCCATAATTGAAGAAAAACATGCCGATAGTGACATACGAAATGTGAAAGAGGTCAATGGCGGATTTTACTACTTCGAAGCCAACTGGCTATGGGACAATTTAAGTGCACTAACTCCTGCTGAGTCGGGTGAAATATATTTGACAGATCTCGTTGCCCGCGCTTCGCAGCAAAATTTGACAATATCTTCTGTAACTCCTTCAAGTGCCCATGAATTGATTGGAGTGAACAATCAAGTCCAATTATCAGAGGCTCAAAAAGTGATGCGCAAGAGAGTTCAAACAAAACTTATGCTTGCAGGAGTATCAATACCTGATCCGGATTCCGTCTATATAGATTTTGGAGTGCAAATTGGAATGGATTCAGAAATACTCCCTAATACTCATATTACGGGGTCGTCTGTCATAGGGACCAATTGCCGCGTGGGTCCGAATTCTATTGTTCACGAATCAAATCTTGGCAGTGGGTGTTCTGTCGTGTCCTCTAATATAAGTAATTCTACACTGTCCGAAAATGTGTCGGTGGGGCCCTTCAGTCATATAAGGGAAGCAGCTGAACTTGGAAATGGCGTTCACGTGGGCACGTCAGCAGAAATCAAAAATAGTGTGCTTGGGGCCAATACAAAAATGGGGCACTTCAGTTATATGGGAGATGCCCACGTAGGTGATAATGTTAATTATGCTGCCGGAGCTATAACCTGCAATTTTGACGGCGAAGGAAAAAATTACACGACAATAGGTGACAACGCCTTCATAGGATGCGATACAATGCTGGTAGCTCCAATTAGTGTTGGAGAAAATGCCTACACCGGAACGGGGTCCGTGGTAACAGTAGATGTATTGCCTAATACCCTGGTGGTAGGAGTCCCAGCTAGACCAACTAGGGAATTACAAAGTGAAAATAAGGCTCATTTGGAGGAAGACATACAGGGCAGAGGATAATCCGCGAAATCGGATAATCTAACCCCAACATCATGGATAGTGATAGTAGTAGCTCTTCAATTTACATAATAATACTAATAATATCACTAACAGTTTTTTTTATTGCATATGTTGCTGAGCATTCTGTATTTGCGATGAGAAGGGAACGAGTCCAACGGTTGCTTGCACAGAACGAATCTGGAGCTGAGGCCCTAGACAAGCTTTTTTCTCTTTCCTCAGGACCTTCTAGTGCGCTGACGTTTGTAAAATTCGTGTTTTTTATTGTGAGTGTGATCGCTGCGGTTAGCATTACAGTATTCGAATTTGGATATCACTGGATAGCGATTACAAGTGTTGGGATAATAGTAGCCCTAGTACAGTTGGTCATGTTCAGTGCCGTCCAATCATTGACAGCCGTTTACGGGGATCGAATTGCATTGATGGTGGCTACTCCCGTCAAAATTCTGACTTGGACACTAAGTCCGCTGTTGAAGTGTGTTGACTTTATTGTTAATAAATTCTTCCCTAGTTATGAAAACGTTGATTCTGATAGTGAAGTACAAGTTGTTGAATTAGGTATGTCCATAGAGGATGATGGCGAGCCTTTGGATCAACGCGAAGTTGAAATGATTAGAGGCGTAGTTGAATTGGACGATACTATTGCTAGAGAAATCATGGTTCCTAGAGGAGACATGATTGTGGCTGATGTGGCCACTCCGTTAGATGACTTGGCGGAAATGATGATTGATAATGGTCATAGTCGGATACCTGTATTCCGTGCGGCGTTGGATCAGATTGTTGGAGTGGCACACGTCCGGGATATTTTGAAGCAAGTTGCGACTGGCTCAGAACGGTCGAATGGTCTAATAGAAGGCATGCTGCGGCCGGCCTTATTTATTCCTGAATCTAAAACACTTGAGGAACTTCTAGCTGAATTTCAGCAACAGCGTACCCATATGGCTATAGTTGTAGATGAGCATGGCGGGGTGTCCGGCCTAGTCACGATTGAAGATCTTCTGGAAGAAATTGTAGGCGATATTTTAGATGAGTTTGACGTAGGTAAACAAGAAATCGTTCCACTGAATTCAGAAACATTTTTGATGGATGCAGGAGTGAGTTTGGATGATTTAAACGACTTGCTTGGAATAGATGTTGAGGGCGATGGATTCGACTCTATCGGTGGATTGGTGTTGCAGCGTCTAGGCAAAATAGCTGGGCCTGGTGAAATAGTACTTCTAGATGGACTAAGTATAGAAGTACTATCAACGTCAGGAAGGCGTTTAAAGCGACTTAAGGTCAGTAAGCTGAGTTCTAGCTATGAATCCGATCTCAATGAACGGGAGTCATAGAAGGATTTAGAATGGGAATTTAAAGGTTACTCCTGAAGTAATCTTTAATTCTTAGTTATGTTGGATCTGGAGATCATCACTGTACAATATGCAAGATCTTTACGAGTAGGGCTTTGATTATGATAGAAGAGGAATTACTTAAGCGTTTAATAAATGATCTTCTGGATTTAGATGACCTTCTGCTGGTTATGGATTCCGGCGGAGCGGTTTGCGAGATGCATTTAAACCACCCTCCTCTAGTTAAATACGATAAGTTGTGGATGTATTTGGAATCCGATGATTGGCATTTACATTTACCATTAGAAAATGTTTCAGGTGTCCAAATTGTGGAAAGTTCCGATCATGGGCATGAAAATATTCCCAAGGTGTTTTACGTGAGATTAGGCGGGGCTTCGGGAGAAACTCTGATGCGGTTTTATTTTTCTAATCCTTGGCTTAATGAAAAAGAGGAAGTGACCGAATTGCAGAAACATAAATTAACTGTTTTCGAACGATTTCGCGACAAATATGTAGCATGCGCTGGAGTCGAAGGCGTAACGCGGGATAAGACAGGATCCTATCCTTTTAGTGGATCTATTAAGACGTATTGGGATATTTAAATAACTCATTTGTTTTATAGCTTCAGAAGCGATGACATTTTCAAGCGTTTGAAAATGTGTATAGTGTTATCAAAATCACATGCGAGGTGCTGTTATGCCTGGTCCTTTAGACGACGTTAAAATTCTTGATCTTACTCAGGTGCAAGCTGGGCCCTCCTGCACACAAATATTAGCCTGGCTAGGCGCTGACGTAATCAAAATTGAAGAACCGATTAGAGGAGACAGGACAAGACGCGAGAGAGCCAAAAACGAAGATGATGATAGTTTTTATTTTTTGGTTTTCAATGCGAATAAGCGCAGTTTAACTTTAAATTTAAAGAGTCAGGTGGGGAAAGACGTCTTTTTAAAACTCGTTAAGGAAGCTGACATTGTTATAGAAAACTATGGGCCTGGACGAATGGAAATATTCGGCCTATCTTACGAGAATTTAAAGTTGGTGAATTCTAAAATAATATATGCCACTATTAAAGGATTCGGCACTTACGGTCCGTATTCGGATATTAAAAGTTTTGATCACATAGCCCAAGCCATGGGAGGAGCTATGAGTGCAAATGGAGATGCTGGTGCAGAGCCGACTTTTGTAGCGCCAGGTGTAGGGGACTCCGGCAGCGGTCTTCATTGCGCCATTGGCATACTTGCAGCTTTGAGGCAGAGAGATAGAACAGGAGATGCTCAGAGAGTGGAGGTGTCTATGCAGGATGCAGTGCTTAACTTGATGCGGATACGTATGATAGATACCTTTAATACCGGCAAAGCTGCGAAGAGGTCGGGGAATAGATTGTGGGATGGGCCACGGTTGATTTACCCATGCTATCCTGGTGGTCCAAATGACTACATAGCTTTGGTACTCGCTGGAGATTCTTGGGATACTTTACTGGCGGTCTCTGGGAGGTCAGAACTCATAGGAGATGAGCGATACGCGACTGAAGAGGCCCGCTTAGATAATTTAGAAGAGGTCGAGGAAATTATAAGCGAATGGACGAGTACGAGAGATAAATATGAGTTAATGAATGAATTGGGAGATTTGGGCATAGCATGTGGAGCTGTGCAAGACACATCCGAAATATTGCACGATCGTCAGTTGATAGAGAGATCTATGGTAGTTGAGATGGACGATCCCTCACGTGGAAGTTACAAAATGATAGGATGCCCGATTAAATTGTCCTCTCTTGATGTTGTGATAAAACCTCCTCCGTTACTTGGAGAGCACTCTCGTGAAATCTTATCGCAGATTTTAGGGATGGATAATACTACGTTGGAAAAATTGGAACGTGAGGGAGTGATTTAACATGGAATGCGAGGCAGATGGGAACTTGGCATCTATCCAAGAAGTCAAAATACCGTTCTTGATACTAGAAAGAGTTTTCTCAGAATCGCGAAAGGCGTTTCCTGCGGAGTGCTGTGGCTGGTTATCAGGCACCACTTCTACCGAGGTAGACAATTTAAGACAATGTGCAAATAAGCAATCAGAAGGGAATCATCCTACGGCCTCCGAAAGAAATTCAACTACTGCCTATGTCATAGATGGGGCTGATTTATTAGCATTAAATGCTACTTTTGAAAGTGAATCACCTGCACTTGTAATTTACCACTCACATCCAAATGGAAAAGCATATCTCTCTGATACCGATAGGCAGGTTGCAACTAGCCCATGGGGGGATGGTCCCGCTTATCCTGTCCAACAATTGGTCGTAGGCATTGATAAGCATCGCGTGGTGGAAGCTGCTTTATTTGCATGGTCTGAAGAAGAAAACGGGTTTATAGAAATTGCTCGTTTTGAAGGATTGGAGATATAGTAATTACTCGTTATTTGAAAATTGTAGGGGAATACTTATGTGTTTTCCCCTGACTGATATGATGTTCCTCTCGTAGCACAATAGGCAGAGTAGTTATCTATATTCTTTCCGTGCCTAATTAAACTAGGTTTACATAGTGATACAAACCCTTGTATGTGCAACATGTAAGCTGCTAAAATCGCCTTTGCTAAACAGCTTTTGGGAAAAATTATGTGGCTATAATTGTGCCGAGGATTATTGATTTGTTTAGTATTTGAATTCTCGGAAAGGAGAGTTTGTAATTTGGGAAGTATTAACGTTGCAATAATCGGTGTTGGCAATTGTGCCTCCTCTCTAGTTCAAGGAGTTCATAAATATCAGGATGTAACAAACAATGACAGTGATATACCGGGATTAATGCATCCTGTGCTTGGTGAGTATGGTGTTGGTGACATAAACGTTGTAGCAGCGTTTGATGTGGATGCCAACAAGGTTGGCAAAGATTTGTCTGAAGCCATTTATGCTCAACCTAATAATACTGTCAGATTTCACGATGTACCGAACACAGGTATTAAGGTTGAAAGAGGCATGACTCATGATGGAGTCGGAAAATATATGTCAGGGATTATTTCAAAGGCGGATGGTCCTACTGATAATGTGGCCGGTATCTTAAAGGAACGAGAAGTCGATGTGGTCATAAATTATCTCCCCGTTGGATCAGAAGAAGCGACTAAATGGTACGTAGAGCAGGTCCTCAAAGCTGGCTGTGGGTTTATAAATTGTATACCAGTGTTTATCGCAAGCGGAGAAGGAAACTATTGGCAAAAACGTTTTGAAGAAGCAGGGTCCCCTATAATAGGTGATGATATTAAATCTCAGGTCGGAGCCACTATAATACATAGGGTTTTGACGAGGCTTTTCATGGATAGAGGAGTGCAATTAGATAATACCTATCAACTTAATTTTGGTGGGAACTCTGATTTTTATAATATGTTGGAGCGAGAGAGACTGGATTCTAAAAAGATTTCCAAAACCCAGTCGGTGACTTCTCAATTGGATAGTCAATTGCCCTCGGACAATATTCATGTTGGCCCAAGTGACTATGTCCCGTGGCTTTCTGATCGAAAATGGGCATATATTCGTCTAGAAGGTACCAGTTTCGGTGATGTGCCTTTAAATGCTGAATTAAAATTGGAAGTGCATGATAGTCCTAATTCGGCAGGCGTTGTCATTGATGCCATTAGGTGTGCAAAAATTGCTAAAGATAGAGGAATGGCAGGGCCAATAATGGCTCCTTCCTCTTATTTTATGAAATCACCTCCAGTTCAATACACTGATAACGAGGCCAAGCAGAAGGTAGAGGATTTCATATCAGGTAATGAGCAAGGAGAATAATATACAATATTATTTATAATTCATGTTTCAGTATCTCGTGTTATAAAATGAATTTGAGCTAAGGCATTATGGACGGGTACCTCAAAATAGGCTTAGCGTCACCGTATGATCAATCTTTCTTCGGCGGAGTGGCTTCACATATAGGGAATCTCGCGACTCATCTAACAAAAATTGGTCACGAGGTTCGCGTCATTGCTCCTTCCAGTTACTCTGAAGAACAATATGGCAAAAACTTTTTGTCAGTTGGTGGGTCCTTCCCCGTACCTAGTGCGGGAACAATTGCCAGAATATCTTTATCAATGAGTTCTAGAAGAAAAATTAGAGAGATTTTAGATAAAGAGAATTTTGATATAGTTCATATTCATGAACCCTTCGCAGGTTTACTTGGAGCTAATATACTTACCTTAGTAAACCCTAAGTCAACTGCAGCAGTGGCAACTTTTCACACTTTTGGCGGCACCTACCTTTATAGGCTGGGGTTCAAGCATTTAGCTAAGCCTTTCTTTAAAAAATTGGATGGTCGCATAGCGGTCTCCAGTAGTGCAGAACAATTTATTAGCCGGAGATTTCCTGGATGTTACGAGATAATTCCTAATGGAGTTGAAATATCTGAGTTCTGTGATGCTGAGCCATTTGAACATTTACAAGATGGAAGGATTAATATATTGTTTCTGGGTCGCCTAGAAAAACGCAAAGGTTTGCGATATTTGTTGCAGGCATATGCTCAGTTGAGCAAGGAAATCCCCGATATTAGACTGTTGGTTGTAGGTGCTGGGTCAGTAGATTTAGAGTCTGCCCAGTTGATTGGGGAGAGAGGTCTACGTAATATAGAATTTATCGGTCCCGTTTCGGATAAGGATAGGGCAAGATTTTTTAAATCTGCGCATGTGTATTGTGCTCCTGCAATTGGTAACGAGAGCTTTGGTATAGTTCTACTAGAGGCAATGGCATCTGGTACACCTATTGTAGCTTCTGGTATTGCCGGTTATTCTAACGTTATAGACGACGAACAAGATGGCCTCATGGTATCCCCTAAGGATCCTAATGCTATGTGTAATGCAATTAAAAGAATAATCGTTGATGCTGAATTAGCCAACAAATTATCGTTGGCTGGAAAAGCTAAGGCAGAATTATATCGCTGGGAAAAGGTTGCCATTCAAGTTGCCAATTACTATCGTGATGTTTTGTCTAATAGTTCGGCAACGTATTCTTGAGGTATGACTATTTTATTATGAATAGAACGTCTCTTAGAGTTTTCCTTTCAGTTCATCTCGAGGTCCCAGTTGCTAGAATCCTACATCGTTTGGGATTTACTCCTAATGCTATAACTTTGGTTGGGTTGCTCGGAGCGGCGTCAAGCGGGGTAATTATTTCCTATGGAAATCTGTGGCTGGGTGGAGTTGTAATGCTTGTGGCTGGTGTATTCGATCTGTTCGACGGTGCTTTGGCAAGAGCTACCGGTAAGGTATCCAAATTTGGAGCCTTGTTGGATTCAGTAGTAGACCGTGTATCTGAAATGTTAGTGCTGCTTGGACTATTAATTTTCTATTTAAAAGGAGATTCCTTTGAGGGCGCCATTATTGTTTATTTAACTGTTACTGGGTCAGTTATGGTTAGCTATCTCAGGGCTAGATCAGAAGGTTTAGGTCTGGAAAATTTTGGTGGGATAATGACTCGTCCGGAGAGAGTAACTATCCTCGGGTTGGGACTCATAATAGGTCATTGGTTTGGATTCCTATTGTTAATTGTGTTGGTGATAGTTGCGGGACTGGCTATTTTCACCACAGGACAGCGGCTTTTTCATATTTGGAAAACACCTCATAGTGGTGATAGTTAATAAACTAATTTACGCTGCTGTTATACCACCGTCTATTACTAATTCTGATCCAGTCACATATCTTGCTTCATCAGAGGCAAGGTATAACACCCCATAAGCAACGTCTTTCACATATCCGAATATACGTAGTGGGGTCATTTTCAATCGTTCTTCCCGAATGTCAGCTTCAGACAGCCATGGTCTAATCATTTCTGTATCTATAAATCCAGGATGCACAGAATTACAACGGATTCCTTCGGGACCATATTGAACTGCCGTGGATTTTGTTAGAAGCCTTACAGACCCTTTGCTAGCGCTATATGCTGAGCCTCCTATGCCTATCAAAGCTGCTATCGAAGATATATTTATGATGGAGCCTCCTCCGGATGATCTCATTGTTGGTATCACTGCTTTTGTTCCTAGGAATACTCCCTTTGAGTTAATATTTTGTACCTGGTTCCATTCTTCAAGGGTTGTCTCAGTTGCTGTTTTGCGTAGAGCTATACCAGCATTGTTCACTAAAATATCTAATTTGCCGTATGTTACTTTAGTTAGTTGGACGGCTTCGGCCCAGTCTGATTGGCTAGTTACATCTAGGTGCGTAAACAAAGCATCACCACCTGAGGCTTTGATATTCGCTACAAGCTTTTCCCCTTCATCGTCAAGTATGTCCCCGCACACCACTTTGGCCCCTTCCTGAACAAATAATCTGACTTCAGCTTCCCCTTGGCCTCTAGCTCCCCCAGATATGAGTGCAACTTTCCCACTTAAACGGCCCATTATGTCCTCCATCCTACTTTGAGATATATAGCAACTATACAATTTATAAGGAGTTGCGTCTAGCATGGCTCCTCTGGGGTGATTAGTCTGGATTTGAGTGGACTAATACTTCTGGGTATTAGCAAAACAATGGCTTTTATCAGGCAACTTTAGTCAATATAATATAAGTTGTAGTCGGGACTAATTTCTCAGAATTAGCTGCCAGGAAATTGAGGGAGGTCGGTATGCCAATATTACAGAGTAGTGACAGGTCTGCGATTCAAGACAAATTAAAAGAAGAACTTGAGTCCGATGTGAAAATCACGTTGTTTACTAAAAATACTTTGGGCGGTCTCTACATTCCTGGACGGGAATGTCAGACATGTGAGACGACACAAACTCTCATGGAGGAAGTAACCGAATTGTCTCCTAAAATCACTTTGGAAGTTATAGATTATTATGGTAACCAGTCTCTTGCTCAAGAACGTGGTGTTGACAAGATACCCGCAATAATATTCGATTCAGAGGGAACAGATAGCTTGAAATATTATGGACTTCCTGGAGGGAGTGAATTCCCCGTTTTTTTAGACACATTAGTGTCTGTGAGTGAGGATAAAAGTAATTTAGAAGTTGAGTCGATTAGCAGCCTTAGGCGTTTAGACGATTCATGCCAAGATATTCACATACAGGTTTTTGTCACTCCCAATTGAGGGTATTGCCCGTCGGTGGCCCGTGTGGCCTTCGATATAGCTAAAGAGACATCACGTGTTAAGACGGATGTCATTGAAATTGAAGAATTTCCCCAATTAGCGCGATTATACGGGGTTTCTGGAGTTCCAAAGACTGTCATAAATAATTCGAAGGAATTTGTAGGCGCAGTATCGGAAACGGCATTCATTGGCTATGTACTCGAAGCAGCGGGTATAGAGGAGTCTGCAACTGGGGATAAGAACGGCAATGTGCAAGGTCCAAATAGTTCAAGATAGAGATGTATGACTTGGAATGTGGCGCAAATTAGCATATGAATAAAACACGTTTAAAACATGTATCTATTAACCGTTTGGTTATGTTCAGCATTGCGCTGTTGATTTTATTTGCATTGAATAAATCCGGTACTGTCGACGCTCAGGGTCAGGCTGATAAATTTGAGATTCTCAATACCAGCGTAGAAAGCGAATTCCCTGAAGGAATCCGCTTTGGGCTTGAACTACGTTCGATTCATACAATTGAAGAAATAGCGGTTCGCTTTCGGATTGGGCAAAAAACTGTAGGTGCCTACGATTATCTTCATCTGCAACCATCGGAAGATGTTACATTGGCTGATCTTTTCTTTAGGACCAATGCGGCTGCTAATTATATTCCTCCCGGGACAACAATTTCCTACAACTTTGAAATTAGTGATGTCGAAGGGCATATATTGACTTCTCCATTAGAGGAATTTATCTATCATGACCCGAGATTTGATTGGGATGAAATTTCTGAAGGTTCTGTATCTGTATCGTTTCATGGACCCGTGAGAAGGCGTGCAACTGCTGTTCTTGAAGCTGCTGTAGAGACTCTCAATTATATGGGTCCTTTACTCGGCGTTGATATGGATATTCCGATTCGGTTGACAATGTATAACAATTGGCCGGAAATGCAATTCGCTTTGCCTCCCGCTAGTGCTTCCAAGAGAAGGCATCTTATTACTGAAGGTCAGGCTTACACAGACATTGGTCAACTTATAGTATTGGGCTGGGGTGATCACGTGAGAGGTACCACTTCTCATGAAGTTACTCACGTTATCACACATAGGGCAGGTGACAGCTCGTTTCGCAAGGTGCCGCAATGGCTTGATGAAGGCCTGGCCGAATATGGCAATCTTCAGCCTGGGGATACCTATGACAAAGCATTGTGGTTTGCCATAGCGAATGATAGATTACTGCCTTTATCTACAATGACTGTGATGCCTGGGAAGCCAGAGGACATTATAATATTCTATGGACAGTCTCGCTCTATCGTAAATTTTATGATTGATTCCTATGGGACAGAAGATATGAAGTTATTGCTGTCCAAGATGAAAAACGGACTCAAGGTGGACGACGCAATTCTAGAGGTCTATGGGATTTCAAAGTTAGAATTGGAGAATGCTTGGAGAGATGCCTTGAATGTCCCCGAGATAGTACCGGCCACTCTCGATGCCTATATTCCAACTCCTATCCCAACACCTAGTGTGCAGTTATTCACGTTTGGAGATCTTAGAACGGCTGGTGCCAAGAACGAAAAGGTGTCCGAACCAGTTCAAAAAACTCCGACATCTGTACCTAGTGAAGAGTCTACATCAGTTGCCAAAGATTATGATAAAACTGAGTATGTAGGAGATAGCACCTCTCGTGAGGATTTTGTAAATTCCGAAAATGAAATTGAAAATGAGGTTAGTGTGGGAAATGGATGTACTAACTCCCTATATCAGACAGGTCAACTAGAGACGTCGTCTTTCAGTTTTGTAATATTTCTTGCATTTCTCATGACACTTAAGAGGCGTGGGTGGTAGAAATTAAAATTTGAGGTGCATACTTAGTAGTACTCTAGTTAGATTTATATTGACACCGTCTAATGTGCACTCTAGCATTCCTGTTAACAGGTATTGAAGTGTATTCAATGGCAGGGCCCTAAGGTGTTTCGAAAGCACCCCGGGAGGTTGTTTAAATGATGGAAAATGAGCAAGACTGGATGAGAGCAGTGGAACGTACTTGGATTGTACGTTTTCCTAAGCAACATTTAGCGACTTTTGGGGCAACAAATCTGTCATATTACGTCGTTACTGAGCCTATTTACGAAGGATTAAATGCCGGAACCAAAGAGGGTGTAGTGCGTACAGGCAGAGTGATTGCTGAGAAACCTACGGTGGTCACGCCTTTCTATGCGATGAATCTTCAAGGATTTAGTGACGAAGCGTACGACTATTTTCGATACCTATCCAATAGGGTGGGTCCTAATGCCGCTGGAGTTCTTTACCAGTACCGGAATCAACCTGAGAAAACAGACATTGTAAGCGGATTACCGGATGAAATTGCAGCTCGCATAAGTGACGATCTGGATCAACGAAAAGATGATCTCGCGGTAGTAATGGTAGGTGTTGACGAGTATTGGGATTTGGCACTACTGAAGTTTATTTATGAGTTTACATCTTCCTCAGCTTCTCAAAATGTTAGAGAATTACAGTCGGGAGGTCTTCTGGAACCCCAGACGGGTTTCGGTGGAGTTCCAAGGGCTGCCACGGAGCAAATCGAAAAGTTATTTAGAGAAGTTGAGGGAGGGTCTGGCAACCCTGATGTTCTAAAACAGCAATTGGATCGATGGGGGCTTTTTGGATATTACGAAGATAGATTCCTTTCGTTGTTCCGAAGAAGAAAGATATGAATCGTGGCAAGCGTTACATGTGATGCCAATTCAGGTGCTCGCCCTGTCATAGCGGTCTTTATATGCATATAATTATTCTGAGATTCTGTTGACACTTTATGTCATGTGAGCTCTCTACTCGTTACAAAAGAACAAATTAATCGTTTGTTTCTAATATCATTTTTAACAATAGGACGTCGTGCGGTTACTGAGGGATAATTAACAAATGAAGAGAGCACGAAAAGTCATAGGTCCACTGATAGTCTATTTCGGAATTGGACTTTTGCTTATTTCCCTTCCGAATGGATCGAGGCATTTTCATCCCTCCGAAATAATAGCTTCAGCTCATGTTTTCAATCTTCTAGAGTGGGAAATCAAGAATTTACCTGATAAATGGGTTCATCAACTGACAGGGCTTTTCTTGAGGTCTTCCTACGAGAAGGAGACTGATTCGGAAATACTGAACATGTATTTTAGTTTGCTTGCCGAACAATCAGTTTTGTTAAGGGATATGAAACCGAAATACGATAATGATGTGAGTCAAAACATACCATCGGACCTTAGTGATAGGGTAGAAGAAATTATTGAAGTCGCACTGACGGATATATTGCGCTCGGAAGGGTTTGGCATATGGAGAAATATTTTACTTCCTCCGGTCGATATAAAATTGGGAATTCTTCCAAATGTGCTAATAGTTTCACCACGGAATAAAATAGAACGTGAGTATGATTTGTTATTACGATCCTCTGTGACTGTAGATGACAGAGAACGGATTGAAAATCAGCTTGCTAAGGAGGCCAACCTGTCAGCCTTGGTGGAGAATATAGGCGGTTTGGCGACTTATCCAGCCCAAATACCAGTGTCTGAATCGCTTCGTTGGACTCTAAGGACCTCTGCACATGAGTGGATTCATCATTATCTTTTCTTTAGGCCTCTGGGTCAGAACATGTTCATGAGTCAGGACATGGTTATTTTGAATGAAACATTAGCATCAATTGCTGGTGACGAAATTGGGGATATTGCCCTAGATTTGTTTGATTATCAACTTCATGCCACGGTTAAGACAATATCTTCCCCTGATACTCCGGTTGGTGAATATTTTGATTTTGAAAGTGAAATGAGAAAACTCCGATCTCAGGTAGACACTCTGCTTGAGATCGGAAATATGGAAGATGCTGAATCTTTGATGAACGAGAAAAGACTCGTTTTTGTCGCTAATGGATACAACATTCGCAAAATCAATCAGGCATATTTCGCATTTTATGGGTCATATGGTGATTCGGCGGCATCTGTAAGCGCAATTGGTCCTCAGTTGCAAGAGTTGAGAACGTCGGTGCCTGATTTATTCACTTTTGTGAATACTGTAGCCAATGTT
>CAZQPS010000062.1:0-14758 GCA_964595285.1 uncultured Dehalococcoidia bacterium
CCCCACAACTGCTCCAACCGGCATGCCTCCCCCAATTATCTTGCCCAATGTGCTCATGTCTGGAATTACTCCGAAAACTTCTTGAGCACCACCTGGTCCTAGTCTAAAACTCTGCACCTCATCAAATATTAGAATTATCCCCAATTCATTGGTAATCTCCCTAATGCCTTGTAAAAACGTTGTATCTGCCGGGAGATAGCCAAATGATGATACAACTGGTTCCATAATAAGACAGGCTATTTCATCACATTGTTCCCTCAGTACATTCCTGCACCAATCCAAATCATTGTAGGGTAGAACGATTACATCTTTTAATATACTCGGAGGCATTCCCCTATGTTCGGGAATTGGCGTAGGCCCATTAGGATCAAGTTTTTCAATCGGTGGATGGACACTTACTGAGACATATTCATGAGAGCCATGGTAACCACCTTCAAACTTGGCGATCTTATGTTTCCCGGTAAAAGCTCTAGAAAGCCTTATTGCCATCAAGGTGCCCTCGGTCCCAGAATTCGTAAATCGCACGCGGTCAAAAGAGGGTATACGATCCGTCAAAATCTCACCAAGCCTAATTTGGGACTCTGTTGGCCCGGGGAAAGCTGTACCTTTCCCTGCCTGACTGGCAAGTGCATTAACTATATCAGGGTCCGCGTGCCCATGAATAAGACTGGTTGCATTGATCATAAAATCCAGAACTTGGTGGCCATCCATATCAAACATGTAATGGCCTTGCCCGCGCTCTATAAAATGCGGAAACGGATGGAAATATGCAGTAGTTCTGGAACTACCTCCTGGCAAATAGTTTTCAGAACGTGACTGTAGTGCCTTAGACTTGGGGTTACGTGTTGCATAAATTTCAATCTCACGCTCAATAAGCTCATTTGTATTCATATTGATATCTCCTAGACATTTAAAACATATTGACTCTACCGTTCGTACCAAGAGAAAACATTATAGACACGCCTAATATATCAAACCGCTTGCTAAACACCTAATGAAAATCAACGTTTGATATTGCTGATACAATTACTGCTAGTGTTTGAGTTTGGAGGAAATCATGAAAATAGGTATTTCTCTATTTTTTACCGATTATTCAATAGACGTTGCAATATTCGCCAAAGAAGTTGAACGACTAGGATTCGATTCTCTCTGGGTGCCCGAACATCCAATTATGCCAGTGGACGCCACTCTTCCGTCATCAATGCCAGACGGCAAAATACCAAAGGTGTATGCTGACATGGTGGATCCATTCGTTACTCTAGGTAGAGCTTCCGCAGTGACCACCACTCTCAAGCTGGGAACCGGCATATGCTTAGTTCCTGAACGAAACCCACTTTTATTGGCTAAAGAAATCGCCACCCTTGACATGTATACGAAAGGTAGATTCATTTTTGGTATAGGTGCCGGAGGGATCAAGGAAGAAACAGAAATTATGGGAGGAGATTTTAACAGAAGATGGGATCAGACGCGTGAGGCTATTTTTGCCATGAAAGAACTCTGGAACACTGTTGAAAGCGAATTCCATGGCGAGTTCTATGATTTTCCGGCAGTATATTCCTTCCCTCGACCCACGCAGAGGCCACATCCTCCGATCTACCTTGGGAGTCTCGCAAAGCGTGTTTTTGAGCGCATAGTCGAATACGGAGACGGCTGGATCCCTACCAGGGTACGACCTGACACAATAAAGAACGGAAGAAATACCCTCGACAAAATGTGTGAATCTGCTGGCAGGGATCCAACATCTGTTGGCATTACAGCCTTCGGGGTCGGCATAGGAGACGATATAGATCTGGACTACCTAAAACAACTTAAATTATCAGGTGCAGACAGGGTTGTTATACGAGTTCCCTCAGTCGAAGAAAAAGCGGCATTAGGATACTTGGACCGAATAGCTAGCAAAGTGCTGTAAAATGCTCCTGATTCGAATCTGTTCTAGCTATAGTTGTCTATTTCATAGCTAGAGCGTGTTTCTGTATAGCGTCACCTGAACCACAATACCAATCAGCCTGAATGAAGGCATAAGTTAAGTAGATATGTAAACGGCTACTAACCACACACAAAAACATTAATAACTGAAGAAAATATGATTTATAGCAGTAACAATCTGGACAAGGAGACTAATATTCATAATCCGGAAAAGATCGAAGAATACTTAACAACACAATTGGAAGGACTTAAAATTGACCATCCGCTGGTTAAGGATGTATGTGGAGAAGGCCTGAGTAAGACTCTTTGCCTTTGGGATGAATTTGAGGGTAAGCCAAGCTTATACTCAACAATCCTGAAAAAGAAACTCCTCAGCCGAAATGTTTTGGCAGAAATAAATAACTACGCCGTCAAGTTAGCATTGCCCCGGACTACGACGATATCAGAAATTGACAAGATAATACATTCCATTGACCTAACCTTATGGGAAATTGAGGGTACCCTGGGAATTTTTCGCTTTGCGTAGATCAGACCGATTAAGAAGTGAAGATACTAAGCTCATCACTGAATAAAGGTGAATACTTTGTGTTCTCAAGACTGTGTATGTTACCTTTCACAAGCAATGGTCTTTTGATATAATGTAGGCTATTGACGTTCTTAAAGAAGTATTAGTCATCAACGGCCTCCCACGTGGAGGCTATCTTTATGTGAAACTCCCTTACAGTAGGGAATAACGGAAGGGAATTAGTCATGCCTGCTTATGCCGTCCTGGGAGCACAATGGGGCGACGAAGGTAAAGGTAAAATAATTGACGTCCTTGCTCAAGACGCCAACATAGTAGCCAGATTTTCTGGTGGTAATAATGCTGGTCATACTGTCGTCAATGAAGAGGGCAAATTCAGTTTTCATATCATCCCTTGTGGCGTATTTTGGCCTAATACATTAAATGTGATCGGAAATGGAGTGGTAGTCGACCCCGACGTCTTGCTGGAGGAAATAGACATCCTTGCAAGCCGAGGTCACGACATATCCCAGCGCCTCCTAGTCAGCGAGCGCGCACATATTATAATGCCATACCATGTCGCCCTCGATAATTTAGCAGAGCAATCTAGAGGAACAGAAGCACTAGGTACTACAGGTAGAGGTATAGGCCCAACTTACAGTGATAAGGCATCAAGGACTGGAATAAGAGCAGCAGACTTATTGGATCTTAAAGCACTGCTTCCAAGATTGGAAAAGATCATTGATGATAACAATGCTGTAATCACTAGTGTGTATGGGGCAGACCCCGTTTCATTGCAACATGTTGTAGAAAAGTGCGAAGAATGGTCAACACGTATGAAGCCATTTGTGGCTCCTGTAGAACGCGTTTTGCATGACGCATTGCAAAAAGGCGACCACATTGTATTAGAGGGAGCTCAGGGCGCCTTGCTGGATTTGGATCATGGCACATATCCATTTGTAACATCATCCAACCCGACTATAGGTGGAGCCTGTGTTGGGTTGGGCATGCCTCCTAATTATATATCGGAAGTTATAGGTGTATTCAAAGCATACAGTACAAGAGTCGGAACTGGACCTTTCCCGAGTGAACTGTCAGACGATACAGGAGAAGCTATTAGGGAACTAGCTCAGGAATTTGGGGTCACTACTGGAAGAGCGAGGAGAGTTGGATGGTTTGATGGAGTAGCTGCCAAATTTAGTGCACAAATAAATGGTTATACATCAGCAGTCTTAACTCGACTAGATGTGTTGGATGATTTTGAGTCAGTAAAAATTTGCACAGCTTACGAACTGGACGGAGAAATTACGGATAAATTCCCGGGTGGAGTTGCAGCCCTGGAAAGGTGTCGTCCCGTATTGGAAGAAATGCCAGGCTGGTCAACTCCAACTGCAAGCATCACTGAATATTCATCGCTTCCTAAAGAAGCTAAAAATTACGTAGAAAAACTTCAGGAAGTTATAGGATGTCCTATCGACGTAATTTCCACTGGCCCGCACCGAAATGAAACTATCAAGGTGAGACCCCTCATTGGCTTAGCCTAGGGGAATTACCTTTTAACGTTGTTCACTGATTCGTTGTAACAAAGTATAGTCAATCGTAGGCTCTAACTGGTAAGTCAATTTGATACCTAGAAACAACTTCGTCAATTATTGCCGCAGTTTCTGCATCTGGGGGTACTAGAGGCAATCTTGGCTCCCCAACTTTGTAGCCCGCTTTTCGAACGCTATACTTCACGGGTATCGGGTTGGATACTGTGAACATTATCTTGAAAATATCGAGGAGCCTTCGGTGTTCTGCCGCGGCAGACTCAATATCCCCCTCAAGTATCATGCCAATCATTCCCTTAATTTGATCTCCGACCAAATGAGATAATACACTTACGACTCCGAAACCTCCAGCACACATTATAGGGAACGTTTCATCGTCATTGCCGCTCCAAACTTTAAAATCTTCATTTGAATCCCTGATAATTTTGGTTATTTGTTCCAAATCGCTACTGGCTTCCTTCGTTCCAACTATATTGTCAATCTGACTCAATCTTACCGTCGTATCAAGTGTCATATTAGTCCCTGTCCTACTTGGTACATTATAGAGAACACATGGTAATGACACATTTTCAGCGATTGTTTTGAAATGCTCATACAAACCTTCCTGAGGTGGCTTATTGTATGACGGTACAGTCATCAATATAGCATCCACACCAATCCGCTCTGCTTCTTTACTTAATTCCACAGAATGAGCGGTATCGTATGTTGTAGAACCCGCAATCACGGCAGCTTTCCCACTTAGTGCCTCGGATACCTCTCCATATAATCGAAGTTTTTCCTCTAGCGTCAATGTAGGCGTCTCGCCAGTAGTGCCCGTCACCAACACTCCATCACTTCCGGACTCAGATAGAGCAACTGCCAGATTCCTAGCTTCCTTATAATCAACTCCTCCCTCTTCATCAAAAGGGGTAATCATCGCTGTTATTAGTCGTCCCAGTTCTGCCATTTGTAAACTCCTTGAACTTGCATATAGAACCTACATATGATTAATAAATAGTCTTCAGATAGTCACTAAATTCCTACGAATCATTTCTTCAGCTATCTGTATCGCGTTAGTCGCTGCACCTTTTCTCAGATTATCAGTTACAACCCACATCACTATGCCATTCGGATGAGAAACGTCTTCACGAATCCGACCGACAAACACTTCATCTCTCCCAGACGCGTCCACAGGCATAGGATACACGTTATCAGTTGGATCGTCCACAACTGTCACACCATCAAATTGATTCAGCACTTCTTTGACTTCACTAGGTGTTACCTTACGATCAAATTCTATATGGATGGCTTCACTGTGACTTAGCATGACAGGTATTCTCACGCAGGTCGCGGAGACGGGCAATTCATCATCATGTAATATTTTACGTGTCTCATTAAGCATTTTAATCTCTTCGTTTGTATACCCGTTCTCCAAAAAGTATTCTATATGCGGCAGCGCATTGAAGGCTATTTGGTGTGGATATACAATAGATTCTGGCTCCCGGTTTTCTAGAACAGCTTGTGACTGGTTTTTTAGTTCTTCAACAGCAGCAGAACCCGTTCCAGATACTGATTGGTAAGTATCAACAATAACCCGGCGAATTTCCCTGATTTGCATTAATGGTTTTAATATCATAACTAGAGGGGTTGTTGAGCAATTTGGTATAGACACAATACCCTTGTGGTGTTCTAAATCTTCAGAGTTAACTTCAGGTACTACCAAAGGGACCCCTTCATCCATTCTAAAAACTGAACTATCATCTATAACTATTGCACCTGACTCCACAGCTAACGGCGTGAGACCACGACTTACCTCGCTGTCAGCTGATATAAATACAAAATGTACGTCACGAAATACTTCCGGTGTGGCCAATTCAATCTTTAAGCTTCGGTCCGCAAAGGAAATTTCTTTGCCAAGGGAGCGTTCAGAAGCGCAAAGACGAAGTTCACCCAAAGGAAATGAGCGACTAGCCAACACGTCTAAAAAAACTCGGCCCACTGCTCCCGTAGCTCCTACAACAGCTATGTTATATAAATCCACTATTACCTCTCACCAACTAATTTCCAATTTTTATATCAGAACACAATTGATACGTATTCTTCTTAGTAGTCAAGGAGTCCAAGCTATGATTAATTGAATACGCTAGCCAAAACCATCAACTACTAAATAAACAGCACTATGCTAATCTGACAAACCCATAACATTTTCCAAGCCTACAACCAAACCGTTTTGTTGAATCACTTCATTGATGGCCAAGACAACTCCTGGCATAAAGCTTTCCCTATTGATTGAATCATGCCTAAGAGTCAGTGTTTGACCGAGGGCCCCAAAGACTAGTTCGTGATGTGCGACTCGTCCTGGCATTCGAGCACTGTGAATATTTACCCCTTCATGGACACCTCCACGTGCCCCAGCGACAAGCTCCTTTTCAGATTCTTTAGAGATAAATGGACCACCTTTGCCTTCAATAGCCGCTGACGCAATAGCCAACGCAGTACCTGAGGGAGAGTCTATCTTCGCTTCGTGATGAGTTTCGATCAAATCCGCATATTCAAAAAATGGTGAGGCTTTCCGAGCAAGGTAAATAAGCAAAACTGCGCCTATGGCAAAGTTAGGCGCTATAATAACTCCTACCCCACCTTCTTCAGCTTGACGTTTCGCAGTTTTATAATCTTCGTTAGTCAGTCCTGTCGAGCCTACTACCACGTTTACCCCATTCGCAGTACTTGTTTCAATTACTTCTCTGGCACCATCCGCAGTTGAAAAATCTACTACTACATCTACCCCTTCAAGTTGACTGACCAAATCCTGTGACAAGGGGAGGGCAGTACCATCATCCAAAGTCAAAGTTGTGGAGTCAGCAAACTTGTCTACGGCCCCAACGGCGACCATCCCTGCAGCCTGGGATACCGCCTCTATTACCTGGGTTCCCATTTTCCCAAGCGCACCATGTACAACTACCCTTATTGACATAACAGCCCTCCAATCCTCCGGGGAGTTCAGTATTGATTATCAAACAATTTATCATATACTTATTATCCTCATAAAGTGGACGAATCCCACACAGCAGTATTCATAGTTGTAAGTCAGTTTGGAATCAATGAAGTTTAAACATGAAGAGGTCCCCTGCCGGGGACCTCTTCATGTTTAGCTATATTTGTTTTACGTAGTTATTAATCACGTGGTCTATATCCACCTTGCCTCCGGTCACCACCACCTCTGCCTCCTCTAAAACCTCCTCTGTTTCCTCCTCTGGGTGCCGGCCCCCTGTTACTCCGGTTTGCAAGAGTCCTAGCAAGTATATCTTCTGTGGACTCCCCTTCTGAGGATGTCAGGAGAGCTTTCCTAGATAAATTGATTCTTCCCATGTTGTCTATCTCGATAACTATTACTGTAACTTCCTGACCAACCTCGACTTCGTCTTGTACTGACTCAATCCGGTCTTCCCCTAGTTCACTAATGTGCACTAGGCCATCCTTACCAGGGAGAATCTGAACAAAAGCACCGAAATCCATTAGACGAACAACCTTACCTGTATATATATCGCCTGCCTTTACCTCCCTTGTAAGGTCGTCTATCATCTGGATAGCCTTGCTCGCCGCTTCTCCATCTGGCGAACCAATAGTCACAGTACCATCATCTTGTATGTCTACAGATGCACCTGTCTCTTCTGTAATCCCTCTAATAGTTTTACCGCCTGGGCCTATAACCGCCCCTATCTTTTCAATCGGAACACTTATCCGCATCATTCTAGGAGCGAACGGGCTTAGATCTTCTCTAGTGGTACTTATGGTGTCGTTTATGTGATCAAGAATTTGTAATCTTGCTTCTTTCGCCTGATTTAGCGCATCTTTGCACATTTCAAGGTTTATGCTTTTAACCTTTATATCCAATTGAATAGCCGTCACACCGTCTCTAGTCCCGGCCACCTTAAAATCCATATCTCCTACATGGTCTTCCATACCTTGAATATCGGTAATGGTCGCGTATTCATCTTCTTCACCTACAATCAATCCAACAGATATACCTGCAACAGGATTCTTGATGGGCACCCCTGCATCCATCAATGCAAGAGTACCTGCACATACACTCGCCATCGATGTACTTCCATTAGAACCTAAAGCTTCGCAAACTATCCGTATTGTATAGGGAAATTCGTCTTCTGGAGGTAAGACCGGCAAAATAGCTCTTTCTGCCAAAGCACCGTGACCTACTTCCCTTCTACCCGGAGAACCTATACGCCTAACCTCGCCAACAGAATATGGTGGGAAGTTATAATGCAGCATAAAGCCTTTAGTTTCTTGAGGGGTAAGACTATCAAGTCTCTGGGCGTCCCCAACAGAACCCAGTGTAGCGACACCTAGAATTTGCGTCTCGCCACGACTAAACAGACCACTCCCATGAGTTCGTGGTAAAAGTCCAACTTCACTAGACAAAGGCCTTATTTCAGTTTTACCTCTACCATCAGGCCTCTTACCTTCTTCAAGTACACTTATCTTAAAAGCCTCTTCCAATTGGATCTCAAAAGCTTCCATTAAATGATTTTCCTTATAGGCATCGGCGTGAATTTCCTTAACTTCATCACGCAGAGCATCTAATCTGCCATATAAGTCGGCCTTGCCTGTGGACAAGGAAAAAGCTTCCTTAAGCTTGTCCTTCAACATATTGTTCAGAAGTTCGTCTAACTCCTCAGGATATGCAAAAGAACCGTAGTCACCTTTAGATTTGCCAGCAGCTTGTTTCAGCTCATCCTGTAATTCAATAACACTTAAGTTAGTCTCTTGAGCAAGTTGGATTGCATCCAACACTACTTCTTCTGAGACTTCCGAGGCGCCTGCCTCCATCATTATGACACCATCTCTAGACCCCGCCACTATAATTTCTAGCTGACTATTTTCCAATTGTTTGTAGGTCGGATTGACTATCAACTCTCCGTCTATTTGTCCTATTCTTGTTGCAGCGATAGGCCCTTCAAATGGAATGTCAGATATGGATAGAGCAGCCGATGCGCCAATGATAGCCAAGGTTTCTATGGGAGTTTCATCATCAACAGAAAGCGTCGTTATAACTACTTGTACTTCGTTTCTGAAATCTTTAGGGAAAAGAGGTCTTATGGGACGATCTGTAAGTCTCGCCATTAATATACCATGAGTACTCGGTCTACCTTCTCTTCTAAAAAAGCTGCCAGGCACCCTCCCAATCGAATATAACCTCTCCTCGACATCAATGGTAAGCGGGAAAAAATCAATTCCCTCTCGTGGCTTGCTCATAGTCGCAGTGACTAGTAGAACACAATCCTTGTATCGCACCACCACAGACCCACCAGCCTGCAGGGCCAACTTACCTGTTTCTAAACTAAGCATTTCTGATCCAACTGAACGTTCAAAACTTGAATACATTAAAAGGGATACCTCCTGAGGGAAACCAAATCAAATAAAAATAGTCCCGAAGTCTCGGGACTATCTTCTAAGTCCAAGCTTGGCTATAAGCGATCTATATCTACCTACATCTTCCCCATTGAGGTAACGAAGAAGCCTACGACGCCGGCCGACCATTTTCAGTAGGCCTCTTCTCGTAGATTCGTCATGCTTGTGGACTCTAAGATGTTGCGTCAACTGCGTTATCCGCGCAGTTAGAACAGCGATTTGTAGTTCGACAGACCCAGAATCATTATCATGAGTCTTGTACTCTTCCATCACGGCTTGCTTGTCAGCCTTGTCCAATACCTTCTCCTAGGGATTCCCTAATTTTTTAGATTTTCAATTACACTTGTATTTTAGCACGTCATAACTTGGGGCCGCAATGATATTATCGTTCACTTCCATAAAGCAATCCTTAGATATTGAATTGCGGATCACCGTAGTTGTTCACTTTATCGAATACCTGAATCCTCCACCTTTGTGAGTCTACGGCTAGAAGTCTTGATTTATTCTTATCAAATTCTACACACGTGGGCAAGGCAAAAAACGTTTCAGGTTCCAAACTAGCGACACGTCTACGAGCCTTATATACATCAGGACTTGCGTTAACGTACTGTCTCTGCCATTTCGAGAGTTCGATTGCAGACCCAGTTAAATTAGCAATATGGTCTCCCTCAGCCCCAAATATTTGAATCCGATTATTCGCCCAGTCTGAAACATATATGTCACCATCCGAATCTACGGAAACGTCCGAAGGATGGTCAAGTTGACCACTCTCGGCGCCATATTCCCCGAAAGACAAAAGTAAATTCCCATCCTGATCAAATTTTTGAATCCTGTGGTTTTTATGATCTGAGACGTATACGGCTCCATCGGGACCTACGCTTATCCCCCAAGGCGCATCAAATTCCCCGATTCCCTGCCCATGGCTACCCCATCCACCCAAATGCTCTCCGCTCAAAGAAAATTTCTGAATTCTGTTATTAAGCGTGTCTGAAACATAAATACATCCATCGCTACTAATGGAAATGCCAGATGGTCTATTAAACTGCCCTAACCCTTCACCAGGTTCACCTATCTCACTCAACTTATTACCCTCGCCGTCAAAGACTAATATCTGACTATTCAATTCATCGGTGAGATACACTAGTCCAGCAAAAACTGATATACATGTTGGCCACGTATCATCAAAGTTTTCCTCACGGCCATCTCTGAAAGAAGTAATAAGCTCTTCATCATCAAGATCAGAGCCAATTGTTAATTTAAGGATGTCAACGACAGCCTGATCTCTCGTAACTACAAAAACGTCGTCGTTGTCTCCTACCGCCGCATATGTTAACCCTCTAAACGCACGACCACCAACAACCCTATTGTAATCATATACTCTTCCATTTACTGAAGTAGTAAGCATCCTTCATCCTTTTATTTTATTGTGATACGTTCTGTGAATGTTTCCTAGAGAAAGAACTGCGGCTTTTCAAAGTTCCCACCAACTACAGGCACCGGATCAAGCTTCATCCAATCCTCTATTAGGGAAGTGTACACGCTCCTAAAATCCATATCGGGGACAAGATCACCTTGGTCTAAATCCACTTCTTTCATAGATGGATATTGCCCGTATTCTCCTCCCTTGACGTTATTTCCAATAACTAGGCAGACTCCCCCAGCACCGTGATCTGTGCCTGCGCCATTGTCATACACTCGACGTCCAAATTCGGAGAATAGGAACATTGTCACATTGTCAGCGGCATCGTGTTCTTCGAGATCATCAAAGAAGTCTCTTATTGCTATAGAAGCCGAGGTCCACAACTTATTGTGAGTCGAGAGTTGATCTGCGTGAGTATCAAAACTTCCATGATCACAATAGAATACACGTGATCCTAAATTAGCTAGATGAACCTGGGCTATTCCCTTCAACTTCCTAGATATTGAACTGTCTCCGTATTCAATCGAAGAAGTATAATTTATAGGCGCCACGTTCAAAATATCTGCACCCTTCATAGCATCAAGACCAGTCTGGCCCAAAAATTCCATTACTTGGCCTGAACCTATCATCGGAGAATACATTTTCTTGTATCGATCGAGCACTCGGTCTCTTTTCGATTCCGGTGTGATGTCAGTAAGCAGCCCGTAACTGTCCAAGTTTTCCACAGTGGCAACTGGTACGTCTGGAGCGACCAAGGCTCTAAATAACGAAGGTCCCATTGACACAGCTGTCACAACGTTTTCTTTATTAGGATCTATTTGTTTGACGGCCCTGCCAAGCCATCCTTCAGTCCCCAGTGTATCGGGTTCACATGTATGCCAAATGTCCATTGACCTGAAATGGGATCTAGGTGAATTTTCGTACCCCACCCCATGTATTATTGCAATCTTACCTTCCTTGTACATTTCCGCCAAAGGAGCCATAGCTGGGTGGAATCCAATGTTATCAGTTAGCCTTATTACATCCTCTTCCGAGATGTTAACGTTGGGTCGATAATCCCTATATAAAGAATTATTATGAGGGATAACTGTATTCATATAGTCGTTCCCTCCGGATAGTTGGACTACGACTATTACTGGGTCTTTTGTGATTGTTGTCGTCATCTATTGTTCCTTTCCAATCAATGTACCTTAGTTTCCTCTTGAATTATCTCTTAGGGAATTTATGCTAGTTGATATTCTCGTGTAGCCACGATAAGTTGTAGAAGTTCCGTGGCTCTTGCCATACCCCCAGTATCTTCGCATGTACTGTCCCAATCAAAATCACCCATAGGGGAAATATGCTCAATTAGTTCTTCTCGTGTCTTAGTCTTTAATTCTATTGGGCCTATGATATCCAAACAGGCATCTACGACTTCTTCCGGGCCACTTCCTGCCAACTTAACCCTTGCCATGATGTCGGCTACCCCAGGTCGATCCATATCGCCAATCATTTGGGACATAAAGTTCGTTCTTTTCATTAGAGTGCCGCTATTAATCCATTCTATACCTGAATGCCACCCCTCCACACTAGGAGGATTTAATAAGTCTTGCCCCATGTAGGTAATCTGACGCGACCAATCCATTATCTCTGGCGCTGGAAACGAGGTGTTACCAACCAGTCTAAGTGTTCCCACTACAACTTCGGTCGGATTTTTAACCCTCTTGAATGTCGCCTCTTTGAAGAAATCACTGTTAAAAATCATTCTTAGCACTGTTTCCATATGGTAATCACTGTCAATCAGCGCATCAGCTATGGATTGAACTGCTTCAGGGTCACTTGGAGGTACCACAGCCCAGGCAGGAACTTGGGGCTCGTCCGCCACAAAAAAACTGTACAAGTGACGAGCCATAAACCTAGCGGTGGCCGGCATAGAAAGAATGATATCTATGACATCCTCTCCGTCAAAATTCCCTTTGTGCCCAAGAAATTCCTTTTCACCGTAATCATGGTCGTCCGAAATAAATTGAAATTTCCAGTCCCATCGTCCCATATGAAATCTTGGGAGCTTATGCTCTAATGTCCACCCGGTAAAAGCTCTTGAGCATTCACGGACATCATGTTCCGTGTAATTGCCGACACCCATAGTAAATAATTCCAGCAGTTCCCGGCCCCAATTTTCATTAACAGAATCCGCATGGTTCTCATTATTGTCTAACCAATAAATCATAGCAGGGTTCTTCGCAACTTCTAAAAGAATTTGCTTGTAATGTCCCAATCCCTTTTCTCTGAACATGTTTATCATGTCTTGAATCTCATCGTAGTGGTCTACCTTTGCGACCCCAGTAGCGAAGATATTGTGATAGAAAACGCACATTTTCTCTTGGAGAGGTGAAACCGTATTAATCATTGTCCATACCCATTCGGCGTGTCCCTTACCACCCATAGTTCCAGGCTTCCACCACATGGGGTGATATCGCAGAAATTCATACCCATCAACCGGAACATGTCTCTCCGGTGACAATAGATCCTCTACGGTATTTTCATAGCCAGATGCACATCTTTCTTCTAGCTCAGATCTGGAAGCCCCAAAGCCGGCTCTTCTCATCAAATGTGCGATCAGAGGCAACTCTTCCCTAGTCTTGGTGGTAGCCATTAAACCCTCCTAGAATTCAGTTATAAAGAATTCAAAAATTCATTAACCTTGTCGAGAAATCCACTTGGATTATCACCCATCACTAAATGTCCCGCACCTTCCACAGTGGCCAGTCTACCATAGGGTATCTTACTAGTCATTGATTCTGCGGTATCCATTGCAATGATATCACTGTCTGCCCCTCTGACAATCAGGGTAGGGCAGGACAACTTCTCTAGATACTCCCAAAGTCTCTCAACAGAGTCCTGCTCTCCAGCCATTGGACGTCCCTCTGCACGCAATAACTTGTCATATTTCCACGTCCAATTCCCGTTATCTAATTGCTTGAGGTTATGCATAATACTACCTTTAACCTGTGTCGCATCGCGCCTTGGATTATATTTCAAAACTCTCTCAACGAAAGCATCGATAGAGTCTAGTTCGTCATCTTGCTGGACGAAGTTACGTATATTGGTTCTGCCAGTCTGCATATTCTGTGGCCCAGCATCGACAATGACCAAGGCTTTAACGTTATCAGGGTGATTGGAGGCGAAAGTAAATGCATTTCTCCCCCCCATAGATAACCCCATAAGAACAAAGTCCCTTAAGTGCAAACCTTCGACAATACCAGCGATATCGATCTGATGCTTCTCAGGAGAATAATCACCGTCCGGCGCCCAATCGCTATCCCCATGACCTCTCTGGTCAATAGCAATGACCCTATATTCACCTGACAAAGCCAGAGAGATAAAATCCCAAGAATGGCAGGTTTGTGCAAATCCATGTAAAAGTACTACTGCAGGACTGCTTACGTCTCCCCATTCCAAATAATGGAAATCAAGACCCCCTGCATTTACAACTCCATCACGAGGAACCGTTTCTTTTCCGAAAACTACACCCATTGCTCTGGCTGCATCATATAGAGATAACCCTCCACTCGCAGAAGGATTCATATTTGCCTCCGTAATAAAAAACTCTCACCAAGTCACTAAGCATGCTCCAATCTTATCATTTCCCTATGGGACACGCATTACCCCTGAAACTGGATCGATAAATGCCATTCTAATTTGGTTATCACTTAGACTTTCCCGATTGTGATTGTGCCTCGAACATTTGTATTATCTCGCGATTCTTGCTGAAAATTGCTAAGAATATTACCAATGTTTCTGACTTTATTATTTAAAGCAGCTGGACCTACAGCAAAAGCAATAATAGCTAGACCTCCGATCGAGACTGCAAAAGGAGCCCCTAAATAGTTGGCTACGGATCCACTCCACATACCTCCTAGCGGCATCAGACTCCACGTCATACCGTAAAACCCCATTACCCTACCTCTCATA
>CAZQPS010000063.1:0-23072 GCA_964595285.1 uncultured Dehalococcoidia bacterium
AATTCCCCTAGGAGGCCTAGGGGAAATAGGCCAAAATATGATGGTTGTTGAATACGATCGCGAAATAGTCGTGATTGACGCCGGCATATTATTCGTTGGCAGTGACACACCTGGAATAGATTTTGCTATTCCAGATATTTCTTATCTCATTAAAAACAGGGATAGACTTCGGGCTATATTGATAACTCACGGACATGAAGACCATATTGGTGCGCTGCCTTTTGTTTTAAGGGAGTTGGATGTCCCTGTTTATGCTTCAAGACTTACTCACGGGCTGATCTCTGTAAAACTAAAAGAACATGGTCTTTTGAAGTCAGCACGTTTGAATGTGGTGGAACCACATGAATCTTTTAAGATAGGACCCTTTCGAGTAGAGTTCTTCAGGGTTTGTCATTCTATACCTGACGCGATGGGGATATGCTTGACTACCCCGTCTGGCAAGCTTATTCACACTGGGGATTTCAAAATAGACCATACTCCAGCAGATGGAAGATCCTCGGATTTATCTTATTTGTCGCAGCTTACAGATGGTGGAGTATTAGCTCTTTGTTCGGATTCTACCTATGCTGAAGTTAGTGGGTATACGGAGTCGGAAGAAGTGGTGGGTAGGGCCTTAGATATTGCCATTTCGGATGCAAAGGAAAGAGTTATTGTAGCTACATTCGCCTCGCTTATATCTCGGATTCAGCAAGTGATAGATGCTGCTGTAAGACATGGTCGTCACGTTACAGTTGTTGGAAGAAGCATGAACAACAACGTGAAAATGGCTACGAATTTGGGCTATTTGAATGTTCCTACAGGGACTATTGTTTCAATGGAAGAATCTAGAAAACTTCCCAAGGATGAATTGATTATAGTCGCGACTGGTAGTCAGGGTGAACCTACGTCTGCCCTAGTTCGTATGGCCAATGGAGAGCATCGTGATGTTGGAATATCTGCGGGAGATACAATAATAATATCGGCTTCTCCAATACCAGGTAATGAGACAGTAGTTGCTAAGACCATAGACAATCTTATGCGGCAAGGAGCTAAGGTGTTGCACAGTAGGATCGCCTTAGTACATGTCCATGGGCATGCTAGTCAGGAAGAACTTAAAACAATGATAAGCATCGTAAACCCCAAATATCTTGTTCCGATTCACGGGGAATACAGGCATCTAACAAGCCATGCAGAGCTGGGTCAGGCGATGGGTATTCCAAGTTCAAACACTTTCGTTTTAGAGGACGGAGACGTGTTAGAGTTATCAGAGAAAGATGGGCGTGTAACTGAACAAGTGCATGCTGGCAGTGTGTTAGTGGATGGTAAGAAACTCCTTGATATAGGAAGTCCCATAATAGAAGAACGGAAACGTCTGTCAAGGGACGGAGTGGTGGTGGTTGCGGTTTCAGTGGAAGAGGGTTCCGGGAAGCCAGTAGGTTTTCCGGAGATTCTTTCTTCTGGATTTGGGGATCTAGAAGAGACTGATGAATTATTCGAAAACACGGCAAAAATGGTCTTAACTCGCCTAGATGAGGAGAGCCTTGCCCATTTAGAGTTAGAACAATTGAGGGCGCTCGTATCAGAATCTGTTTCTAGATTCCTATATAAGCAGGCTAGGATGCGCCCTAAGGTGTTCACAGTAATAGAGCAAATATAGTCACGCTTTTGCGGCAGTAATCTTAGACTGGCCAATGTCTTCTATGGTTACCTGGTAACACCACGGTAATGAATCTTAGCGCAGAATAGTAAATGCAGGGCGCTAACATGTTTCTCGAATATGAAGGTGATGGTCATGTCTAAAAGCAATCCTCAGTCTGTGGTACCAAAGCGCCTACACGGTTTCTCAATTCGGGCAATAATAGGACGATTAACATGGCACGAACTCGTCGCAATACCCTTAGTTGCGAGCGCAGTGGTAGGATACTTATTCAGAGAGGTAATTTTAAATTGGTTCAGGATAAGTGAAGAAGCCTCTATAATATATTTTGGTATAGGCATTGTACCCGTCGGGGTTTGGCTGCTTGTGATGTTTGGTACTGCGCTGGTTAAAAAACGATTACTGATCTCCAGATACAGATTGTTCGTAGCTACATTGATTCTTTTACCTGGTTTCATGATCATTGGGTCGCTTTTTCAAAGTTATCATGGCTTATTTTCTGTCTTTACACTGGGTGGCGAAATTTCTCTTGGGGGTCTCATAGGCGAAACTCTTGCGGGTGGTAATTTCGCGGGAGCTATCTTGAGGGCAACGATTTTATTTATTGCCTCCTTTTCTGTTTTCTTACCTAGACGTACCTTGTGGCTCGTTGGATTTTTTGGCCGTTGCGCTTTGTATTTATATGTGATTTTAATAATGGCTGTGAAATTGTTGACGAAAATGTACAGTGATGAAAGATTGACACGTAGTGGATTGCAAGCTGAAGAGACTTCCGAATCGACCAGAAAAGGTCTCCTGTCCAAATTAGGCAATCATTCTGAGGTGGGTGAAAAAGACTTCATAAGATTTGAAGATGAGTTTTCTCCTAATACAAATGAATATATGAACGATATGCCTGCAGTTGATTGGGAAGTTGATACAGAGGGTAAAAACCCACGAACAATTGGACACAGCAATCGTTTAGATGGGCCACTGTTTGGTACAACAAACGAAGCATTTGTTTCCTCGCAGGAGAATACATTAGGGTCTCCGGATAAACAGCGCGAGAATCTAGTGTCAACAAATATTTCAAGTGTTGTGAAGACAAACCGCCTATGGTCCATTAATGGCGATCATACTGAGAATATGGAAAGTAGTTTGGATTCAGATGTTGTCAGGGAAGAATTAGCTGTAAATTTAGATAAGGACGATGTATCCCTTGCTTCAAGAGGAACATCAACCTGGGTTACTCCGCCTTTAGGGCTATTAACCCTTTCTGATGAACAAGGTTTGTCGTCTGATCAAATTGATGAGACTGCTCAAACTATAAAGCAGACCCTTGCAGAATATGATATTGAAGTTGAAGGTGGCCATATTAAGCCCGGACCAACTGTGACGATGTATGGTCTTATACCTGGGTGGGTACGAAAAACCAGACAGGTAAAGCAAACTAATGAAGGTGGAGAACCTCTTTTAGATGAAAATGGTAAACAGATTGTAACTATGGTTGAACAAAAGACTAGGGTCAAGGTAGACAGTATTTTATCTCGGGAGAAAGATTTATCTCTAGCTCTTAAAACTCCGAGCATAAGGTTGGAGACACCAGTTATGGGGCGAGCACAGGTGGGTATAGAAATCCCTAACTCCACTATTAGTCCCGTGACTTTGAGAGGAGTTATGGAATCTGATGAATTTGAGAAACTACGACATGAAGGGGAACTGCCCGTTGCCTTCGGCAAAGGTAGCGGTGGTGAGACTGTCGTTATAGATTTGGTCGATATGCCTCACTTGTTGATCGCAGGTTCGACCGGGAGCGGGAAAAGTGTCTGTCTCAATACTATAGTCTCATGTCTAATTATGGAAAAAGCTCCAGTTGATATGAGACTTTTGCTAATAGATCCGAAAAGGGTAGAGCTGACACCGTACAATGGAATTCCTCACTTGCTATCACCTGTCGTTGTCAATGTTGATGAAGTGGTCGGCATGCTTAAGGGATTGATCAAGGAGATGATGAATCGATATCGAAGCATGGAAGAACTTGGTGTTAGAAACATACAGGCATATAACGAACGTTTGCCTGAGGACAAAATGCCTTTTTTGGTAGTTGTAGTAGATGAACTAGCAGATTTGATGATGACAGCTGCTTTTGATGTTGAACAATCTTTATGTAGACTGGCTCAGTTGGGAAGAGCCACAGGTATACATTTAGTTATTGCGACTCAAAGACCCTCAGTTGATGTAGTAACAGGTCTTATTAAGGCTAATTTCCCCAGTCGTATAAGTTTTGGTGTAACTTCCTATATTGATTCTAGGACTATTTTAGATACGCCTGGAGCGGAGAAACTTTTAGGCAGGGGCGACATGCTTTACCTTCCTCGAGACGCCTCACGTCCACAAAGGTTACAGGGCGTCTTCATTTCGGATAAAGAGATTGAGGAAGTTGTACGTTTTTGGAAGACGTCTCCAATGGGATGGATGCAAAAACTGGTTTTACGTCCAGAAAAGGTAGACGATATCAATGCATCTGATACAAGCCAAAGCTATTCGGAAATTGATGCGCTATTTCACAAGGCAGTAGAACTTGCACATAGCCATAACAAGATATCTACATCATTGCTTCAAAGGAGGATGCGCATAGGGTATCCGAGAGCAGCCCGTTTAATGGATGAATTAGAATTGCATGGAATTGTAGGTCCCAGCGATGGATCAAAATCCAGGGAAGTTCTAGCGCAAAGTATTTAGTAGAGGTTCAGAGGAAATGAGAACTTTGTTATTCTACTTCTCTGCTGAGAATTCCCCCGTAACTGCTTCTCTTCGATTCAAATTTAGTTATTTCATCTTCTCTTTCCAGTGTTAATCCTATGTCATCTAGACCGTTTAGAAGCAGATATCTGCGGAAGGATTCTATTTCAAAGGTTTCGGAAATTTCTTCGTCTTGGTCCCACACACGTTGACCGTCTAGGTCCACATTTAATATAAACCCGGGCTGCAGTTCTGCCTTTTCTATAATTCTGTTTACAATTTTCTCAGGAAGCACGACTGGTAATATCCCATTCTGGAAACAATTATTAAAGAATATATCAGCAAAACTTGGAGCTATTATGCATTTAAATCCGTAGTCAAGAAGGGCCCAAGGCGCATGCTCTCTAGAAGATCCTGAGCCAAAATTCCGCCCGCTGACTAAGATAGAGCTGTGAGAGTATTTATCTTGATTAAGCACGAAATTTGAGTTTGGAGTTCCATCTTCGTTGTATCTCCAGTCATTAAACAGGAATTGGCCAAACCCTGTTCTCTCTATGCGCTTCAAGAATTGTTTGGGTATAATTTGATCGGTGTCAACATTTACTCGGTTCAGCGGTGCAACAGTGCCTTGATGCTTTACGAACGGATCCACTTAATCACCTCGTTTGCTTTCTCATGTCTGCTAATATGCTCGGTAAGCATGTAGAGTTATAGATTATGCCATTGTCTTGCAATGTATATTGGCTCCAAAATGTGCTATTCCAAATTCCTAATGTCTATAAAATTGCCTGCAATGGCAGCAGCAGCAGCCATTGTGGGGCTTACCAGATGAGTCCGCCCACCCTTTCCTTGACGTCCTTCAAAATTTCTATTAGAGGTGGAAGCACAACGCTCTCCAGGCTTCAGAATATCTGGGTTCATACCCAAACACATTGAGCAACCTGCAACCCTCCAATCAAATCCTGCTTCTGAGAAAATACGATCTAGTCCTTCTTCTTCCGCCTGTTTCTTGATTGCGGCAGAACCTGGCACAACCATGGCATATACATTTTTGTTTACCTTCTTGCCTCTTGCTACATTAGCAGCCGCGCGTAGGTCGTCTATACGTGAATTTGTGCAAGATCCTATAAAAACTCGATCCAATGTGATGTCTTCAATGGGCATATCTGGTTTCAGATCCATATATTCCAGCGCTCGTTCTACAGCTTCTCGCTCGCCCTCGTCAGAATAAGACATTGGATTCGGTACTTTGCCAGTTATTGGTGCTACCATTCCCGGATTTGTGCCCCATGATACGAAAGGTTCTAAAGCTGATCCATCAATCTCTATCACTTTATCGTATTGAGCTCCCTCATCAGTTTTTAGATTGGCCCATTCACTTACGGCTATATCATATGCGTCATCCTGTGGTACGTGTGGTCTACCTTTCATATAGTCAAAGGTAGTTTTATCTGGTGCAACTATGCCGGCTCTTCCTCCTGCTTCTATGGACATATTGCACACTGTCATGCGGCCTTCCATAGACATTGATCTGATAACTTCTCCCGTATACTCAATTACGTAACCTGTTGCTCCAGCGACACCTATTTTGCCTATGATGCTGAGAATAACGTCTTTTGCAGTGACTCCTTTTGGCAAGTTGCCATTGACCCTGATTTCCATAGTTTTGGGTTTAAATTGACGAAGAGTTTGTGTAGCTAATACATGTTCAACTTCAGATGTACCAATGCCCATGGCAAATGCTCCAAAAGCACCATGGGTGGAGGTATGGCTATCTCCACAAACTATCACTTTACCTGGTTGGGTATATCCTTGCTCAGGTCCAATCACATGTACTATGCCTTGATTAGGGCTGTAGCGGTCGTATAAAGTAACTCCAAATTCCTCGCAGTTTTCCTGTAGGGTATCAAGCTGCTGTTTTGCTATTGGGTCTTTTATGGGCAATGACAGATCCCATGTCGGGGTATTGTGGTCTGCCGTTGCAAGAGTCAGGTCTGTACGCCTGACTTTCCGTCCCGAAATACGAAGGCCTTCAAATGCTTGTGGTGATGTCACTTCGTGGACTAAATGAAGATCGACATACAGGACGGTTGGTTGATCCGGTACTTCAGTAATGACATGGCTATCCCATATCTTTTCAAAAATGGTTCTGAGGGTCATTTTCTAGACTCCTTGATATTTATGGTCGTATGAGATCCGGTTGCATTTTCTTTTCCCCAATTGACTAGGTACTGCAGAGTTCAGACGTATTATGAAGTTGGTACATCAGTATTCGGTCGAGTAGTTTCAGTAGCCAATAATCGATTCAAGGCATTCATGTAAGCCTTGGCGCTTGCTACTATTATGTCTTGGTCAGATCCCCGTCCTACATAGGCACGACCATCCTTCTCGATCCTTATCGTAACGTCGCCGAGGGCGTCTATACCTTCAGTAACGGCATCAACACGGTATTCGGTTAAAGTGTTGGGCACATTAATCAGTCGATTTATAGCTTTGTAGACTGCGTCAACTGGACCAGTCCCAGTGGCTGCATCGGTGATCTTTCTTTCATCTGGGTCAACTAATGTGACGGTCGCAGTAGGTACTTCCCTATTACCGCAAGCAACTTGAACATGGTCCAAATCATAACTTACAGGAATATCAGCTATACGTCTTTGATTAGACATTAAGGCTACTAAGTCTGAGTCAGTGACTTCTGGTTTCCTATCAGCAAGCTCCTTAAAGGCCTCAAAAGCCTCGTTAAGATCGTCTTGTTCGAGACTATATCCAAGTTCGTCTAGCCGCGCTCTTAATCCAGCACGTCCACTTAGTTTGCCTAAAACTAATTCGTTACTAGGCCAACCTATTGATTGTGGGTCCATAATTTCAAATGTGGAACGTTCCTTGAGAATACCATCCTGATGGATACCCGAGGCATGACGGAAAGCGTTTGCCCCTACTATTGCTTTATTAGGCTGTACAGGGAATCCTGTGATATCACTAACAAGTTTACTAGTTCTATATATTTGCTTTGTATCTATATTTGTTTCAACTCCGTAGTGATCTTTCCTTGTTTCCAAGCCCATAATGACCTCTTCAAGAGCTGCATTGCCAGCCCGCTCTCCTAGACCATTTATACATCCTTCCACTTGTCTGGCACCCTCCGTTACTGCGGCCAGGCTATTTCCTACTGCTTGTCCAAGGTCATTGTGACAATGAACACTTAGCACTGCCTGGTCTATGTTAGGTACATTATCCTTGATCATCTTTAATCGATCTCTGAATTCCCAAGGATAAATATATCCAACCGTATCAGGGATATTGATCGTATTGGCGCCAGCGGATATTGCGCCTTCTAGCATTTTGTAAAGAAAGTCCATATCCGTGCGGGTTGCATCCATGGGGGAGAATTCAACATCATCGCAGTAGCTTTTTGCCCTTTCAACTGCCGCTATAGCCATATCCATAACTTCTTCTGGATTTCTGCGCAGTTGATGCATAATTTGTACGTCGGAACTAGAAATAAACACGTGGATTCTTGGATGTTCGGCATCTTTGATAGCTCCCCAGGCAGCATCGACATCTGGTAGGACACAACGGGCAAGAGAGGCAATTATAGGTCGTCTCACTTCCCTAGCAATAGCTTGTACAGCCTCGAAATCGCCAGGTGAGCTCGCGGCGAATCCCGCCTCTATTACGTCTACTCCTAATCTGTCTAGTTGCTTTGCTATCTCCATTTTTTCTTGGGTTGTAAGACCAATCCCCGCAGATTGTTCCCCATCTCTGAGAGTTGTATCGAATATAATAACTTTTTCCTCTGGCATAGTTCTCTCCTGACCTTTGCTAACACTCTAAATCTTGATACTACGACTGATTGAACAGGTATTTAGCTATCTTCATTTTATTTCCGCTTTATCAGGCTACGTCCATATGAGTGATATTACTAACAGTCTTCTAACGAGTAGCCTAACCAGGGTAAATGCCGGGTTCACTGTGGGCATTCCTAAATTGCGTTTTCTAAACTCCCACGATGCTAGGTTTTAGTCAGTGTCATTGAGAAAGGTCATCATTCCTCTAAGCTCTTCACCAATTTTTTCAATAGGGTGATTGGCATTTTCTTCTCTCAATCGATAGAAAGTCGGCCGACCTTCGTCATTCTCGGATATCCATTTGCGAGCAAAACTTCCGTCTTGTACACGGTCTAGAATTCCTCTCATTCTGGTCTTAACGTCCTCATCAATTACTACTGGACCACTGGTATAATCACCAAATTCGGCAGTGTCGCTTATTGAGTAGCGCATATATCCCATGCCGCCCTGATACATCAAATCTACTATTAACTTAAGTTCATGCATACATTCGAAATATGCTGATTCTGGTTGATATCCTGCCTCGACCAAAGTTTCAAATGCTGCTTTTACCAAGGCGGTGACACCTCCACAAAGAACCGCCTGCTCACCAAATAAGTCGGTTTCGGTCTCCTCTTTGAAAGTTGTGGATAGAACGCCCGCCCGAGTGCATCCGATCCCACGAGAATAGGCCAATGCGACATCCCTTGCATGTCCTGATTCATCCTGATGAATTGCTACCAAGCCAGGCACGCCGGATCCTCTCGTAAATACTTCACGGACTCGATGCCCAGGAGCTTTTGGTGCAACCATCGACACATCAATACCTTCAGGGGGTTTGATTGCTTCATAGTGGATGCTGAATCCATGGGCAAACATTAGGGTTTTTCCTGGCGTAAGGTTGGCAGATATCGAATCCCTGTATACCTCAGACATAAGATGGTCAGGGATCAACATCATAATTATGTCTGATTCTTGAGAAGCCTCGGCGACTGTTGCTACTTTCAGGCCATCTTTTTCTGCTTTGTCCCAACTACTACTGCCTTCATAAAGACCTACGATGACATCTATTCCACTATCTGTCAAATTAAGCGCATGGGCATGTCCTTGGCTTCCATAACCTAGGATTGCTATTTTCTTTCCCTCTAGTAGAGATAGGTCTGCATCTTTTTCGTAATACATTTCAGCCATAGCTGTCACTCCTTTTCCCATAAATTAAATTTTTGTCCGGCGAAAATCACAGTCCATTCTCTGAATACATAGTGCATTATTTGGTCAGATCAGAGTATCATCACACGCTACCTGTTTCATATACAACAGGCGTTTGCTTAGGCCTCGAATTATCACTGGTGTTATCGGGTCCCATCCCTCTGCGCATTGCTATTGTGCCGGTTCTCATAATTTCTTGTATGCCAAAGCGTTCCAGTAAGTTTTGGAGAGCTTCAATTTTGTTTTCGTCTCCAACAACTTCTACAATTAACGTGTCAGGCGCAACATCAATAATGTTCGCCCTGAATAAATTGACAATTTGCATGATTTCGCTTCTAGTTTGAGTAGAGGTTTTTACCCTTATGAGAGCAAGCTCGCGTGCCACGGCGTTTTCGCTTGATACGTCCGTAACTTTTATAACATCAATTAGCTTATGAAGATGTTTTGTAACCTGATCAAGTATTTGGTCTCCACCCTCAACCACAAAAGTCATTCTCGATAGATGTGGTATTTCACTGTGACCAACTGCTAGACTGGATATATTGAAACCCCTGCGCCTGAACATACTTGTAACTCGGTTCAGGACACCCGGCTTGTCCTGGACCAAAGCGGTAATTGTGTGTCTTTCGACAAGTTTATTCGTTGTCATAGGTTCACACCTTCCAGACTAGGCTCCTCAATCAAGTTATCTATAGACGTGCCTGCGGGGATCATTGGATAGACGTTATCATCCTGTTGCACTATGAAATCAACTAACACAGGACCATCATGACGCATAGCTTTCTCAATCGCCGCTCTCACCTGAGTTTTGTCTGTTACTCTGATTCCCATCATACCGAACGATTCAGCCAATTTCACGAAGTCGGGATTCCCACTATACAAGGTGGCTACGTGGTCGTGATCATAGAAGAAATCTTGCCATTGTCGAACCATTCCAAGGCAGTTGTTATTCATAATCGCGAATTTAACTGGTATTTTATTTTCGACAAGAGTAGCTAGTTCTACCATTGTCATTTGGAACCCTCCATCACCTGCTATTGACCAGACAACACTATCAGGTCGTCCAACCTGGGCACCAAGAGCCCCCGGCACCTCGTATCCCATTGCTCCAGACCCACAAGACGACACGAGAGAACATAGTTGATTAAAAGTATAGTACTGGGCGGCCCACATTTGATGCTGCCCCACTCCAGTGACTATAACCGCATTCCCATTTGTTTCTTCTGAAATTTCTTGGATTATATACCGCATTTCTAGACCTTCGGACTGATCTGCATTAGTAAGCGGATGTTCATTACGCAAAACACTAATGCGATTTATCCAATCGACATTTGATTTCTCTGAAACCCCCTTGTTGAGGACACTTAGCACATTCTTCAAATCTCCCACAATAGGCACGTCAACCTTGACATTTTTGCCAATTTCTGAAGGATCAATATCAATATGGATTTTTCTGGATTTCCTTGCAAAAGTACGTGTGTCACCAGTTATCCGATCGTCAAAGCGACAACCTAAGGCGATTATTAAGTCTGCTTCTTCTAGAGCTAGGCTAGAATAGGCCATTCCGTGCATTCCTGGCCATCCAGAGTATAAAATGTGATCTGCCGGGAAACTGCTTACCCCAAGTAATGTTGTAATCACGGGTATCTGCGCTTTTTCCGCCAACTCCATTAGTTCTTCGTAGGCCTTTGACAATATCACGCCATGCCCAGCTAGTATTACAGGCCTTTCTGCTTCCTCAATCATCTGTGTTGCTCTTTTAATTTGGCCAGAGTGTGGTTTTAGCGTGGGCTTATATCCTGGAAGGTCTATGGATTCTGGATACTTATAATTCGCTATTTCCGTGAAAACATCTTTAGGGATGTCCACTAATACAGGCCCAGGACGTCCAGTATTAGCTATATGAAAAGCCTCTTTGATGACACGCGGAATCTCTTCAGCGGTCATTACTAGGTAATTATGCTTTGTAATAGGTAAGGTGATACCAGTAATATCGCATTCTTGGAATGCGTCGGAACCCAGGGCCGCACGTCCAACCTGCCCTGTTATGACCACTATTGGCACAGAGTCCATCTGAGCTGTAGCTATTCCAGTTACTAGATTGGTTGCACCTGGTCCTGATGTTGCCCATGCTACACCTGGTCGCCCAGTAACTCGTGCATATCCATCGGCGGCGTGAGCTGCTCCTTGTTCATGTCTGACTAGGATATGACGTAGTTCTGGGAATTCTGGCAAGGTTTGATAGAGTGGCAATATAGCCCCTCCTGGGAGCCCGAAAATAACATCTACTCCCTCCTCTATGAGGCTTGCGCAAACCATTTGTCCGCCGTTCATCTTCATTATGTATCAACCTCCGGCAATTACCCACAAGTTGTATAAATTTATTCCCTGATAATTACGAAAAAAAAAGCCCGTCCACATGAAAGGGACGGGATGTAATATCTCGCGGTACCACCCAAATTGCTTCATTCATTTTCAAAATTGAAGCCGCTCAAAATAGCTGTAACGGAGCCACCGCCCATCCCTGTTACGATTCAGACGGGAGTACATAGCACGCAGAACACACATGAAAGCTCAGTGTTGACCGCGTCATATTTACCCCCTTTCTCCCAAACCATTTATTGAGGATGGGTGCTCACAGACGAGTTCTTGAGGTTCTAAGGCTGGATTCACACTCTCGCCAGCTCTCTGCGCTTAGATTACTCAGTACTACTTCTGATCAAAGCACTTGTAATTATTTAACATTAGTCCAACGAAGAGGGTAACAAATTACCTCCGTCACTGTCAATCGCGAATTGCAGTGACGGAGGTAATTTTAAGAGCTATCAACGATTGAATAGATATGCTGAGTTTGAATGAAGTAATCTTTAGCTAGGTTTGGTTGAGAACGAAACCTATTTCGCCCCTGATGCGCAGGTCATTTGGCTGGGCTATAACAACGCCGGCAACCGAGTTGTCTTGATGACTGGCGTTGAATTTCCAAGTCAGTCTTACGGAATTCACTGGCAAGTGCTCAGTTTGACATATAATTTCTTCGTATTTCAACTTGCGGGCAATGGTCACTGACTGTCCAAACCAATTTCTGTGGCCGTTTACAGGTTTTGAAAGAGATATTTCCACCGACTTACTATCAGGATCTGTCGTTACGACTATATCCTGAATATTATCTATGCCAGGGATATTCACCTTGCCTTGGTATATTGTCATAGTTTGTACAGCGTGCTCCAACAAGTGGTCTTCCAAAGCACATGATATCTCAGATAGCCTGATAGCACAATTTATGGAAATAGTTTGATGTATGTTTGCTATATGTGGCATAATTACGTTCGTAATACGTGAAAGAAATAACAATCAATTTTCATAGGTCAGCAAGCGGCTTACACCGTGGAGTTAGATAAAAATATATATGAAACGGATGAGAATAATAGAATGGATTCATTAGATAAGAAAATCATCGCTCTTTTGCAAGAAGATGGGACTGCGACTAACGCCGGAATTGCCAAAAGTAGCGGTGTCAGTGAGGAAACTGTTAGGAGAAGACTTAAACGTCTTATAACCGATAAATGTATTAAAGTTGTGGCTGTTCCAGACCCCGCCAAGCTTGGTTTTGAGTCTGAAGTTCTTATTGGAATCCGCGTCGAATCAAACAAGGTGGATTATGTGGCCGAGGAGTTGGCAGGGATGGGCGAAGTTAATTGGGTGTCGATGACGACGGGGTCATTTGATATATTTGCCTGGGCTACACTTCGAACCGCCTCTGAATTGAGCTCTTTTTTACGAACCCGAATAGGAAGTGTCTCAGGAGTTCTAGGGACGGAAAGTTTTGTGAGCTTAGGGACTAAAAAGCGCGACTATAGCGTGGCTATCTAGCTATAGCCCTTATGATTCTAGAGTGATGCTATTTATTAGATATTAATTTGACGCCTTTGCATAGGGAGTCTGCCATTAAGTGGTATAATAGCTTCTAGTCAACTATTTAAGTTGGCCCGTTGACAGGATTTATCACAGTTAATTACCATGTTTGCGAATAGCTTCGTAAGGAGGCCTAGATTTGACTACAGACATTGGGGAAGCAAGGACTCTCATAGAGGTCGTAGGGGCTTATGCGGACAGCATCAAGTCTAAGGATACTCTTAAAAATTCCCATCGTGAGCTTCACAGATTTGTTCAGTGGTGTGGACCGGATCGTTCCTTCCAAGAGATAAGCCCGTCTGAGGTAGGCGACTATGCTGAACAGGTAGGTGGTACGGGGACAACTCCTGCCGCCACAGAGCGGTTACAGGTAGTACGGGACTTCCTTAGTTATGCTAGGAAGAAGGGAATTATTAGCGTAAATTTGGCCCAACATGTGAGGATCAGAAAGTCGAAGTCACGTGTCTCTGGGAAGCGTACGGAAAGAGATGCTGACGCTATCGAGTTGACAGCGAGAGGCCACAAGCAATTAGTCAAACAGCTTGAAAAACTAAAATCTGAGAGAGCACCTCTTGCTATTCAAATACAAAAAGCGGCGGCCGACAAAGATGTAAGGGAAAATGCTCCGTTAGAAGCCGCGAGAGAGCAATTAGGATTAGTTGAATCACGAATACGTGAAATAGAGGCGACACTGAAAGATGCCGTTATTGTGAAGACGTCTAGAGGCAAGGCCGCGAGAGTCATAAAGATAGGTGCTAAAGTTTCGATCAAAGAGATGTCTTCGGGTAAACAGAGTGTTTACACTCTAGTTGGGCGTACTGAGGCTAATCCTCTGGAGTCACGCATTTCGGATGTCTCTCCTTTGGGTAAAGCGCTAGTAGGGAAGGTCTCTGGTGATGAAGTTGAGGTGGATGCTCCAAGAGGCAAGGCTACATATAGCGTAGTAAAAGTGTCCTGACGGATATTGTTTTTTGATATGTAGCTCACTCCCTATAAACATGACGATTTAGAAATTCAGCGGAGCGCTGAGTCCAATTGAAAGGAATTGGTTAGTATATTCCCCTTGTGAATTCTCCAGTAAGAACACACTTCAATTCTGGAAGATGATAACAATTTGATTGTTAAAATCATGGGGGGAAATCGGATGTGGGTTTGGATTTTTCTCCTGTTCGGATTTCCTGCAATCATCATTAGAAGCTGAGGAACGTCTGCTTTTATCTTATTTGTTCTTTACTTGTTCCCTAGTATTAATCTTATTTAACTGGCGTCGTATAAAGAATATTTTTGATGGTGCAGTCATCAAATAATTGGATTGACTCAAACCCGTTATAATAAAATGGGTAATTAATAAATAAGCGTAGTCGTCGCTATATGAGTTGGTAAAGTGACTTTAAATCTGTCGTAAAACCAACTATTTTGTTAGTGGGCGGTTCACAATGCAGGATATAGTTACTTTTGGGGGACATATGGTCATTTCAAAATCTAGATTAAAAACGAGTGAACTTGTCGAGGATTTAAAGCGTGATGTATTGGGGGAAGTTAGATTTGATGACATGACTCGCATGCTATACAGCACAGATGCAAGCATGTATCAGATTCAGCCCGTGGGAGTGGTGATGCCCCGGACGGCGGATGATGTTGTGGCTGTGCTAGAACTGGCTAATCGATATAAAGTGCCTGTGTTGCCGCGAGGGGGTGGTACGAGTTTGGCTGGTCAGACCGTGGGCCATGCCATAGTAATAGATTTCTCCAAATATATGCATAATATTTTGGAGGTGAATGCAGAAGAAGGCTGGGTTAAGACACAACCAGGGATCATATTGGACGAATTAAATAGACAGATATCGGATACAGGTATGCTTTTTGCTCCTGACCCGAGTACTAGTAATAGAGGTAACGTTGGTGGTGCGCTAGGTAATAACTCGTGTGGTGCTCATTCGCTACTCTGGGGAAAAACAGTCGATAACGTGTTGGGGATGGATGTAGTGCTGTCAGATGGAGATAGGGCTAGTTTTTCTCGTCTTAGTGGTGATGAACTGGAAGGGAAAATGAGGCTAAGTGGGTTAGAGGGATCTATTTATCGCGAAATATTCGCCTTGGGTGAACAGCATAGGGAGGAAGTAATAAGACGATATCCCAAGATTCAACGTCGAGTATCGGGATATAATCTTGACGAATTTGTTGGCGGTAGTGACTTCAACATGGCTAGATTCGTTGTGGGTTCTGAAGGAACTTTGCTCACCGTAACTGAAGCCAAACTAAAAATAGTCCCTAAACCGAAATTTAGTGCGTTGTCTGTGATTCATTTTGACAATTTAATTGAATCAATGGAAGCCACCGTTGCAATCTTGGAAATTGAACCGGCTGCTGTGGAGCACATCGGAAGTATGATTCTTAGACAAGCTCAATCTAATCTAGTTTATTCTAGAATGACAGATTTTATAATTGGCGAGCCAGATTCCCTACTTGTTGTTGAGTTAGTCGGAGATAGTGAGTCTGAGGTTCTATCTAAACTGGATCGCCTAGAGGAGAAAATGCATCGTGCAGGTCTAGGCTATGCTATGCCCAGGCTTATAAGTCCGGTTGACCAAGCAAAAGTATGGAACGTTCGCAAAGCTGGATTGGGACTAATGATGAACGTACCAGGTGATGCAAAACCTTTGCCGTTTGTGGAAGATACAGCTGTGGCTCCAGAAAAATTACCCGAATTTGTAAAAAGATTTGATTCAATTGTGAAATTTCATAATACAGAGGCTGGGTACTACGGACATGCGGGCGTAGGATGCTTGCACATTCGTCCACTTATAAACGTTAAAGACTCTGATGATGTGGCAAAAATGGTCTCAATATCTGAAGAGATAAGCGATCTAGTTTTGGAATTTGGCGGATCTTTGAGTGGAGAACATGGAGATGGTCTTGTTAGGAGCCAATTCAACGAAAAAATGTTTGGGAGTGATATCTACCAGGCTTTCCAACAAGTAAAGAAGATTTATGATCCTGAAGGCCTAATGAACCCTGGCAAAATTACAGACGCAACTAGTATGACAGACAATTTGAGAATTGATCCTTCATATAAAACGATTCAAATTAAGGAAGGATTGGATTTTTCTCAGGAGAAGGGTTTTGCCGGTGCGATAGAGATGTGCAATGGACAGGGGGCGTGCAGGAAGTTACATGGGGGCACTATGTGTCCCTCTTACATGGTTACCCGAGATGAAACTCATTCTACCAGAGGCCGAGCCAATGCATTGAGAGGAGCTATGTCTGGTGCTTTGACATCCGATTATTTAACCAGCGACCGTATGCATGATGTGATGGATCTTTGCTTGGAATGTAAAGGGTGCAAGGCGGAATGTCCTTCGAATGTCGATATGGCTAAACTAAAATATGAATTTCTAGCAAAGTACCATAGTAAGCATGGATATGGTTTGAAAAATAGGATTTTCGCCAATATTGCCTTACTTAACCATTGGGGCAGCTTTTTTGCGCCCATTTCTAACCTAGTTATGGAATCGAAAATATTCAGATACTTTCTTGGTCGTTACGTTGGAGTTGATATCCGACGTAATATTCCTTCACTGGCTAGTCAAACGTTCGTTCAGTGGTTTCGTTCTAGAGGTGGATCTCGCGAAAGTGAAAATCAACTTGGGCGGGTCATTTTATTTCCCGATACCTTCACAAATTATAATAATCCTGAATTAGGCAAAGCCGCAGTCAAGTTAATTGAAAGCATGGGATACGTTGTGGAATTACCTCCGACTGTATGCTGCGGGAGGCCTATGCTATCACAGGGCATGTTGGAAAAGGCGAGGAAAAACGCTAGAACTAACGTGGACAGAATACACCCATTAATTCATTCCGATGGCGCGAAGTTAGTAGGCCTTGAGCCCAGTTGTATTCTGGGGTTTAAGGACGATTATCTGAGTTTACTCGGCGACGATGAGAAAGCGAAAGAGATTTCGAGCAATACAATGTTGATTGAAGAATTCATACTCTTTGCCCAGGAAATCGACGGTGCAAAGTTAGATTTCTCTAAAGCACCTGGACGGGTTTTGTTTCATGGACATTGTCATCAGAAAGCTCTCGTGGGAACTGCGCCTGCCATGAAAGTTTTGAATTCGATAGAGTTTTGTGATCCTGTGGAGATTGACAGTGGGTGCTGTGGTATGGCGGGATCTTTCGGAATGGAAAGAGACCATTACGACATTTCCATGGATATTGGAGAGTTGTCTTTGTTCCCCTCAATAAGGGCAGAAGAAGGCGACTTTGAAATTGTAACCGAAGGCGTGTCTTGTAGAGAACAAATACTACAAGGGACTTCTAAGAAGGCGAAACATCTTGTTGAATTTTTAGCGGACTGCCTTTAATTAGGAGATAATGCCCTAATTAGAATATCAATTGATCAATTTCACTATTTTGTTAACAACAATGGATGTTGTGAGATTATACATTTGGTAAAGCGGCTGAGGGATGTACTGGCTATTTGTTTGAGATGGAGGAGTTTTATTATGAAAGTAGGTTTCATTGGGGTAGGTTATATGGGCAGGCACATGGCGCGTAATATTTGTAAGGCGGGTCATGACTTGACGGTGTTTGACATAAGGAAAGAAGCGGCACAGGAACTTATTGAATTGGGCGCTGTGTGGGCAGATACCCCAAGCGAAGTTGCTTCTAGAAGTGAAGTGATATTCACATCTTTGCCACGCCCCGAAAATGTTGAAGAGGTAGTAGTGGGAGAGGGTGGCATATTGAGTGGCGCTTCGGAGGGTACAGCAATATTTGATCTAAGTACCACGGACCCGGATACAATTTATCGTGTTTCCTCCATAGCTGCCAGTAAGGGCGTCACTGTTCTTGATGCCCCTGTGAGTGGAGGTACTTCCGGTGCTGAGGATGGGAGTCTTTGCGTAATGGTTGGTGGAAACCGCGCTACTTATGACTCCTACGAGCCGGTCTTGAATCTGATTGGTAGTCAGACAATGTATTGTGGAGAATTAGGTTCGGGTGCGATTTGTAAGATAGTCAATAATCTACTTAGTTTGAGTGTCAGTGTACTTATATCGGAAGCTTTCTCTCTAGGCGTTAAGGCAGGGGCTCCAGCAGAAACTTTATTTGAGGCCGTGTCTCGTAGTTCGGGCAATACCCAAAGTATGCAAGGCCTTCCGAAAGGTCTGTTCCTAGGTAATTTCGAGCCTGGATTCCAGTTAGACTTAGCTGCTAAAGATGTTGGGTTGGCAACGGATATGGGGCGACGATTAAAAGTGCCTATGGAGTTATCCAATATTGTCCAGCAGCGATATATTCAAGGTCAAAATGAGGGTTGGGGTAAGCTAGCTGCTGGTGCTGTTGCGAGGATACAAGAACAGTTGGCTGGAATAGAGATACGGAAAGAATGACTGTGTTGATTTTTCTTTCCAATAGCTTCTTTACAGCGAGGATGTTTTCAAATGGAGGCTAAAGGAAGGTCACTTGACAGGCCAGAAATAATACAATTTGGGAACGGCTTGAGACTGGCGCTCAGCATTAGGCCTGGAGCATCTGTATCAATCTGGGCATCTGTGGGAGTGGGTTCTAGATATGAAGACAACTCCCTTGCTGGGGCGTCTCACTTTCTCGAACACTTGCTTTTCAAAGGAACGACCAACAGACCCTTGCCATTCGATTTAAGCTCGGCAATAGAGAGCTCAGGGGGCATTTTGAATGCTAGCACGGAACGCGAAGTGACTGCGTATTGGTGTAAAGTCCTCGCATCAGATATGGAGAATGGATTGAATGTGATTTTTGACATGCTCATGAATCCACTTCTGAAAAGAGAAGATGTCGAAAAAGAGAGGGACGTTATAATTGAGGAAATCAATATGATCAATGATTATCCCAATTATAAAGCTGAATCATTGATGGATGAAATTTTATGGCCAGATCATCCTCTGGGTCGTGATATAGCAGGTACGAAGGCTTCGTTGCGAGATATTTCCCGAGAGGATTTAATTTCTTTTCATAGAAAATATTATAGACCTGTCAACACGGTAGTCAGTATAGCAGGGCACGTTGATAGAAATCGGGTTATTCAATGTCTTGAAGAACTTACATCTGATTGGGACGCTTCTTCTGGTTCTGATATGAGTTGGACCTTCCCTTCTTATTTTGGTGTTCAAAAATCGCCTAGATTGATCATTGACCATCGTGAGACTGAGCAAACACATTTATCACTTGGTTTCAAAGGGGTGTCATTTTCTGATGATCGAAAATACGTCATGGACCTACTTAGCGCTATATTGGGCGAAGGGATGAGCAGTAGGTTATTTGTGGAGCTTAGAGAAAATAAAGGACTTACTTACGATATACGAAGTGCGAATAGTTATTATGCAGATACCGGGTGCCTGTTCATTACGGCAGGTGTGGATCATGACAACGCACACGACGCTATTTCAAGTATTCTTAATGAAGTTTTTGAAATTCAATCGAATATATTGCTGGGAGAGCTAGAAAGGGCTAAGAGTTACTATTTAGGAAGATTGCGTCTGTATCTGGAGGATACTAGAAATCTTGCGGAATGGGCAGGCTACAATGAACTTCTTCTAAATTCTCAGGCATCCCTAGATAGTGTGGAAAGAATTATCAATATTATCCAGATAGAGGATGTTGAAAGCTTGGCAAAAGAAGTTTTTAGGGATAGCTCTCTAAATCTTGCAATTGTTGGTCCTTCTCATAGTCGTGAAAGTTTAGACGATTTACTGACTGGATATATGATAGAGAATTGATTGTCTGGTATGTCATTTTAGGGGTGACACGCGCATGTCCAAATTTACAATGTATGTAACGGTTTCTGGTGAAGATCGCCTCGATATTTTGGAGATGGACTCCCAAACGGGGGTGTTGAATCCTCAAGCATCGGTAGGCATCCCGGGCCGTCCAGCCCCCCTTGCTATATCCCATTCAAAAAACTTTCTCTATGTGGCCAAAAGAGAAACCAACCAAATCACGTCTTTTGAAATAGACAGGTCTGATGGAACTATGATGGAGTTATGTAATGTATCGGTTGGATCGGATGCTTGTTATTTGGCCGTTGATCACACAGATCGTTTTTTATTTTCAAGCTATTATTCTGCCGGCAAAATTATGATTCATAGATTGAGATCAAGAGGAGCAATCGACCCCTCTCCAATAGAAGAAAGAATCACAGGATCGGGAGCTCATTCTATCCAAACGGATATGACGAATAGATTTGCGTTTGTTCCTCATATAGCCGCTATGGCGAATGGTGAGTCTGCTCCCAATTCAATATTTCAGTTCAAGTTTGATGAAGCCACCGGTAAGCTAGAACCTAATATTCCATCCGAAATTGTGTTTGCATCACGATTAGGTCCTAGACATTTTTGTTTTCATCCTAAGGGAGAATTTTGCTATTTTACCAATGAACAAGATTCGAGTATTACTGCATTTACTTTGAATGGCGATACCGGTACGTTGATACCATTCCAAACTATATCTACATTACCGGCAAATTATAGAGGCCCAAATACTTGCGCACAAATACAAATTACTCCTTGTGGAAGCTATTTATATGCTCCAAACCGGGGTCATGATACTATAGCCTGTTTCGCCATAGATCCTTTTAACGGTAAACTTCAGAGTATAGGAAACGTTGTAACGGAACCCATCCCACGTGCTGTATGTGTGGATCCCAGTGGCCGATTTTTTTATGCGGCAGGTTTGGCATCAGGTCGTATAGCTTCCTATGAAATATCTCCGTCAGGGAATCTGCGTCCTTTGCATACCTACAATATTGGAGAATCACCAATGTGGATTCATATTGCTGATTTTGGTTTATGATTCTAGACTATAGGCAGTGTTGATTGAAGTGACTCCTTGAAATTGGTAAGCTAGTTGGAGTCGTACAGAATGAGAGAGCTATAAAATGCATGAAGTATTCAAGGAAGCAATGAATGTATTGGGCAAACAGGACCCGATGGTTGTTGCAACCGTAGTTAGGACAAAGGGATCAACCCCTCAGAAGCCGGGAGCCAAATTACTTGTTCGCAATGATGGTAGTGGTGTGGGAACACTGGGTGGAGGATGTGTCGAGGGGGATATATGGTACGCAGCCAGTGAGTTGATGAAAAATAAAGGCTTAGCAGAATATAGAGAATATCAGTTAAATGAAGATCTTGCTGCGGAAGATGGGCTTGTGTGTGGGGGAACTATGTATTTTTTGATAGACCCCGTGTACAAGGCAGACGATTATATAGATTATGCCAGAGAAATTGATAATGCCTATCAAGGGGGGCCGTCTGTAGCTTTAGCCTCCTTAATACGAGCCGGTGACGGTGGCAAATGTCCGGTCGGTTCGAAATTGTTTGTTAGAGAAGATGGCTCAGCTGTAGGGACCCTTGGTGACGCTATTTTGGATAGGTCGGCTATTGATAGAGCTTTTGAGTTAATGGTTCATGGAAACAATGAATATGTTGTAACTGACGATAATGCAGAGTATTTCATAGAGGCTTATACTACGCCTCCCCAAATTGTGCTTTGTGGAGGAGGGCATGTCTCTAATGCCATAGCTCCGCTAGCGAAAAAACTGGGATTTCTTCTGTATGTCACTGACGATAGAGAATATTTTGCTAATCCAGAGCGATTCCCAGAGGCGGAACTAACTATATCAAAAACTCCTGAAGATGCGTTTCCTGAACTTCCTATAAATGCAAATACTTTTATAATTGTTGCAACAAGAGGTCACAGATATGATAACGTGGCGCTCGCAGCTGCCGCGGGAACTCCGGCCAAATACGTGGGATTGCTTGGTAGCCAACGGAAAATAATCCTCATATACGAGGACCTTTTTAGGATGGGGATCAGTCGTGAACGTATTTTAGAGCTTAGATCACCGATTGGACTCGATATAAGAGCGAGAACCCCTGATGAAATAGCAGTCAGTATTATGTCAGAGATTCTTATGTTCAGACACGGTGGGACGGGATTGCCTATGAAACTTGATGAGTCACAGTTGGATCGAATAGAGGCAAAAATTCGTAAATCTACAGTAATTACTCATGCAGACTGAAATATGTATGGGATTTCGGCGGTGTTACAAGCCGCGGGCTTATCAAGTCGTATGGGGACTTCCAAACCACTTCTAATGTGGCATGGTGTTCCTTTAGTAAAGTATCAAGTAGACTCTCTGATTGCTGGAGGAGTTGATGAAGTCGTGGTAGTTCTGGGCCACGATGCTGAGAATGTCGCCCTCCACGTTGCTGAACCCAAGGCCATATGCACAATAAATGGTGATTATAAGAGTGGGAAGACTACATCTATAAAAGCTGGCTTAAGGGCTATGGAATTCATTAATAATTCAATACTTCTTCTTGCGGTCGATCAACCTAGAACGACTGGGTTGATTGAGACTGTAATAGACGCTCATAAGTCTGAGAAACCTTTGATCACATCGCCTCGTTATCAAAATCACGGAGGACATCCTCTAATATTTGATTCGTTGTTGCGAGAAGAACTTCTCAACATTACGGAAGAAAACGAAGGAATCAGAGCAATTTTTGAGAGGCATAGGGATAGTGTTTTAGAAGTGCAAGTGGACGATCCTATAATTAGGTTAGATTTGAACACTCCTGAGAACTATGAGTTTGCAAAAAATCTTTACAAGGCGTGATTCAGGTTTTATTCTGCCCAGTTCCCCCATGCTATGTCCAATTGAGATTTGACTATAGCATACTTTTCGCCGAGAGTAGTGACAGATTCAATGTTTTGATCGTTTG
>CAZQPS010000064.1:0-24689 GCA_964595285.1 uncultured Dehalococcoidia bacterium
CACGGTTGCCGCCTTTCGTGAAGAAATAGAAATACCGATCATTTCACACATTCCGACGCTTGCTCGTTAGGATTCGTAAAATAAAGCTCCTGCGACTGACACTACTGATCCACCCGTTGCATCCGCAGAACATTGGTCGTAGCCTAACCATTCTCCGCATACATTAGGCCCCATCAATTTTAAGCCTATGTATATAGGGGCTAGTCCGCAAATTCGTCTAGCGTCTTTTTCACGTCGCGATCGTTCCAAAAACGCCTCTGGATCAATACTGCAGATTTCTTTTAGAGATCTTCTATCCTGCTCCGCTAATTTAGCTAATGCTGCTTCATCCAAAGAAGGTTCCTCACCAAAAGCTGGTCCTACATGAGCCAAATCTCCCGCAACTATTATCAATGTACGCTTATCTTCGGTGACTTTTTTTAGATATTGAATCGTTTCTACCATATACTGCGTCTCGCTAGGTGAGCCGTCGCCATGTGCGAAATGATTAAATGAACCACAAAGTACGGGAACTGTTAGGCAGTCTCGGCCTCCCATATAATGATGGGCCCAGACGGAAGCTAATTCTATTGAATGTTCTCTGACGTGATGAATTTCTTCTTTGAATGCACCGGGAGTTTCAAGTATTGTCGCTAATTCATCAACGATTTTGGTGTCTGTTTCAAGAATGCCATGTGGGGTTGAATAATTTTGCCTAGTTGGGGTGATCATACCCAGACCGCCGTTATGATCTGTTCCTAGTATAATCAGTAGTTCTATATCGTTAAGATGGGGCTTTGCACGTTCCCACAATTCTGCGTATGTTTTGTGTCCCCGGGCATAGTCTATATGTGGGCAAATCATGCCGATCAATTTTTTGGATTCTGTCATCTCACACTGAGATTGCAGAGTTCCTCCTTCAGGTATTTTCGTCACATAATCTTGTATTTGCGCCTCTAGTTGTTGTGGATTCGCCGGGTAGACATTACCAACATGGGCAGGACGTCTGTACTTTGCCGCCCTAAATTGTTCCATAAAAGAGTTTTCCGCGGACTGATACCTACCGTTCTCCAAAAGTAGTGCTGCATCAAGTTCTTTGATGACGTCATCTACAGTTTCTTCGTCTAGTCTGACACCAGTCCGTAGTAGATATCCTGACTGTAGTCCTTTAATATCCCTATTCCCGTCACAAAGTGCTAGCAGAGGAAGCATTTGTCTAGGAACCATGACGTTATCTGGGGCGAATCCCATGGGATCTCTGAGAAGAATCATCTCCCCTTCTGGACGTTGCACTAGTTGAGGTTCTACTGCCCTCAGTTTGGGATATTGGGGGGGGGCTGGATAGGTTTCTGATTGCAAATTATTTACTCACACGTGATATCGTTTTTCATATTATCTAGATTATAAAGTTCTGTTGCATTTTAAGCCAGCACCTAACTGAAGCCGTACTATAAGTGATTGGAACAACGAGCCTATAGAGGCGATCATAAAACAGATGTAGCCAGAATTCCTTAAGGTTATGTTATAATCCTTCGCAGCCTTCCTGGCGTGATTCTCAAAGACGTTGAGGTATTTTTGCCGAAATAGTTTAACGAACGCTGCTGGGAATATCAGGGGATATGTTTGCATGCCACTGTACGAAGGACTCAAGGTTTTTACTGGCAATTCTCATCCTGAACTTGCCAACGACATATGTGAACATTTAAATGTCGAGCTGGGTCGCTGCGACGTTTTCAAGTTTAGCAACGACCAAACCTTCGTTCGTATTTTGGAAAACGTTCGTGAAAAAGATATCTTCATCGTGCAATCCTGTGCTGTACCTGTAAATGACAGTATTATGGAATTATTAATAATGATAGATGCTTTTAAGAGGGCATCTGCTGGCAGGATCAGTGCGGTGATTCCCTACTACGGTTATGGTCGAAGTGACAAAAAGGATCAGCCCAGAGTACCCATAACAGCTCGCTTGTTAGCAAATCTGATTGAGACCGCAGGAGCTGACAGAATTATAACTATTGACTTACATGCAGGACAAATTCAGGGCTTTTTTAATGTCCCACTGGACGAACTTACAGCGGTTCCTATGCTGGCGAAGCATTTCAAACAATTTAGTTTTAACGGAGATGTGGTTGTTGTTGCCACTGACGCCGGAGACGCAAAGCGAGCTCGTAGCACTGCAAACATCTTAAAAGCACCCCTGGCAATAGTTGAGAAGGTTAGGATGGGCAATAAAGAGCAAGTTGAATCCTCAAATTTAATAGGGGATGTTCAAGGGAAAATCGCGCTCATAGTAGACGATGAGATAGGTACAGGCGGAACAGTTGTTTCAACGGCTGCAACGTTAAAGGGACATGGAGCGAGTGAGATATATTGCTATGTTACCCATCCCGTGCTGTCTGGGGAAGCGGCGGATATATTAGATACGGGTCTAGTTAAGGAAATTGTTGTGACTGATACACTTCCTATTCCTGAGCACAAGAGAAGGGCTAATATTCACTCTGTTTCGGTAGCATCAGTACTTGGTGAGGCAATTGATCGCATACACAATGGTGAATCTGTGGGTGCTATGTTCAGGGACGTGAATGGGGCCTATTAATATTTTTTTTCAAAATGATTGGGATAGGCTTATAGTCTGTAAGGTTCACATTTTGAACGAATTGGCTTAAATCAGCCTAAATTGAACTCTGGAATACGCCCTCTTAGTCTCAGTGGTTGGGTTATAATAAAACCTGATTGTGCATAAATATCGGAATGCTTTTATGAGAGTCACATGTTTATTTGTAACTCTTAAATTTGATTATAAACCTTAAACAACGTAGCTATCACGAGAGAATCCAATGTTAAAGAATTTGACAAAAATTTTAGGCGGCTCAAACGAGAAAGTTATTAAAGGCCTACAAAGTCAGGTGGATTTAATCAATTCATTTGAGCCTCGTTACAAAGGAATGCCTGAGGAAGAACTTAGACAATCAAAGGAAACCTATGGAAAGAGATTCGAAAATGGTGAAACTCTAAACGAATTGCTACCAGAAGTATTCGCTGCTGTGAGAGAAGCTTCCTGGAGAACTTTAAGAATGAGGCATTTTGATGTACAGCTTATGGGGGGTATAGTCCTTCACGATGGCAAGATCTCGGAAATGCGAACTGGTGAGGGGAAGACGCTGGTCGCTACATTGCCTTCGTTTCTTAATTGTTTGTCAGGCAAAGGCGTTCACGTTGTTACAGTTAATGACTATTTGGCCGGAAGAGACGCACAATGGATGGGACAAGTTTATCATTACATGGGAGCCTCTGTAGGAGTTTTGCAACATGATGCTGCATATGTTTACGATCCTAGTGCTAACAATACGACAACTGGACTTGAAAATTTGAGGCCAGTGACCCGTGAAGAGGCTTATGCTTCGGATATAACCTACGGAACAAATAACGAATTTGGATTCGATTATCTCAGAGATAATATGGTTGTTGATGCCGAAAAACGATCTCAGCAAAATCGCCGCGGTTACGCGATTGTCGACGAAGTTGACAATATTCTGATCGATGAAGCGAGGACCCCGCTAATTATAAGCGGGCCTTCTCAAGAATCTCCCCAAGAATACCAACAATATGCGCGTGTAGTAAAAAATTTACGACAGGATGAAGACTATAGCATAGACGAAAAGCATAGGTCGGTGGCACTGTCAAATGATGGAATAACCAAATTAGAACGGATGCTGAATGTCGACAATATTTATGATCCGTCTAATATTCAGATGGCCCATTTCGTGGAGAATGCTTTGAAGGCAAATGCTGTCTTTCAAAAAGATAGAGAATATGTGGTCCAGGATGGGAATGTCGTTATAGTTGATGAATTCACTGGAAGGCTAATGGAAGGGCGACGGTATTCGGATGGGTTACATCAGGCTATAGAAGCTAAGGAAGGTGTTAAGGTGCAGAAAGAATCTGTTACCTATGCCACCATAACTCTTCAAAACTATTTTCGATTGTACGATAAATTGGCAGGTATGACTGGTACGGCTAATACGGAGGCGGAGGAATTCTGGAAGATATATAAATTGGAAGTTGTGGAAATTCCCACTAATAAACCGATGGTTAGAGACGACAGACGTGACCTGATTTATAAAGACCAAGATGCCAAATATAAGGCTGTCGTCAAGGATATTAAAGAACATCATGAAAATGGTCAGCCGGTCCTGGTTGGTACGACAGATATAGATCTTTCGGAAAAGCTTAGCGCCATGTTGAATCGGGAAGGGGTCTCTCATGAAGTGCTAAATGCTAAACAGCATAATAGAGAGGCTATCATAATTGCGCAGGCCGGTAGGCCAGGTGCTGTAACTGTGGCAACGAATATGGCTGGTCGAGGGACCGATATTATTCTAGGTGGTAATCCAGAAGCATTAGATGTGTCAATGGAACAATGGCAAGAGGATCATGATCGTATCTTGGATATGGGAGGACTTTTCATAATTGGAACTGAGCGTCATGAGGCAAGGCGTATAGACAATCAGCTGAGAGGTAGATCGGGCCGTCAGGGGGATCCAGGAGCCACACGCTTTTATGTGGCGTTAGATGATCAGCTTATGCGTAGATTTGGAGGAGATTCTATAAAGCGTTTCATGGATTGGGCTCTAGAAGAGGATACGCCCATAGAGAGTAAGGCCATAAGCAAAGCAATTGAGAATGCTCAAGTAAAAACTGAAGGCCACCACTTTGACATGCGTAAACATCTTGTGGAATACGATGATGTTGTGAATGCTCAGCGAGACATAATATACAAAGAGCGGGAAAAAATTCTAGATGGCGTAGATATGAAGCTGAGTATGCAGGGTATGGTTGGGGAAGCAATAAGCGACATTCTCGGATATCATATTTCTGGGAATGTCCCTGAACGCTGGGATACTGACTCACTTTTGATAGAGCTTGAAGGTGTTTTACCCCTCCCGGCTGATCTCAAAGATCCGGATGATTTGAGGAATTTTTCTTATGAAGAAATAGAAGATATGGTACTACGACACGCTGAAGAACTTTACGATCGCCTAGAGGGTTCATTAGGTCCAGAGGAAATGCGTGCGCTGGAACGACATATAATGCTAAGAGTATTTGATTCTAACTGGGTTCAACATTTGACTACAATTGAGAATTTGAGGCAGGGTGTAGGACTACATGCTTATGGTCAGAGAGATCCTCTCGTTATGTATAAGAAAGAGGGGCACGAAAAATTTCAAGAGTTGCAAGTGCGTATAAGGAAGGACGTCACTCAGACAGTATATAGACTGGGGACTATGATTCATGAAGGTTCTACGGTGTCAGCAGGTACAAATACCCAAAAAACAAAAAATATTCGTTCTGCTGCCAAGGGTAGAAGTGTCATGGAAAATGTGAGTCAAACAAAGAGTACCAGCAGTAGTTCCCAAGGGTATAAGGTTGGTAGAAATGCACCTTGTCCCTGTGGTAGTGGAAAGAAATACAAGAGGTGTCACGGATGACACCCAATTTATAACTTCAGCAAATTATGATTATCACTAAAGGTATATAAGCAAATACTAGAAATCAATCTTGGTCACTATGTTGGGCTTATAGTATGGACAACAACAAAATTGTGGAAATGTTCGAAGATATAGCTGATCTTTTGGAAGTTAAAGGTGAAACAGTCTTCGTTATCAGGGCGTATCGTAATGCTGCCCGAGCAATTGATAAGTATCCCAAACAACTATCTAATATGTTACTTGAAGGGCAAGATTTTAGAATTATACCTGGTATAGGGGAGGCCATATCAGATAAGGCCTTAGAGTTAGTTTCCACTGGGCGGCTACAATACTACGATAGTCTCATAGCTGAATTCCCTTCTGGTATTTTGGAGATTATGCAGATTTCTGGTATAGGCCCAAAAACTACAAAACGCCTTTGGAATGAACTGAATGTTACTAGCCTCTCGAAACTCGAGGAATCTTTAGATAACGGATCTTTTATTTCTTTATCAGGGATGGGTAAAAAGACTTCAGACAACATTCGTCTTCAGTTACAGTTTCAACGTGATATCGGTGATAGCATTCCCTTGCATGTGGCGAGACCTCTCGCAGGAATGATGGTTGACTTTTTGAAGGCCAACTGCAGTGTTGCGGAAAATATTATGTGGGTTGGAGGTATACGAAGATTTGAAGAGTCAGTCAAAGAGATCAAACTGATTTGCACTTCTAGCAACCCTGAGTCAGTTGTCACGGTATTCCTCTCAATGCCTGAGATTAGAGATGCTATATCCACCGATACCCACGAAGTGTCGGCTTATATGGATCAGGGAATTAAGGTTAGCTTGCAAATTGTGGATGAGGCTTATATTGGATCGTATTTGCAATACTTCACCGGTAGTACTCAGCATAATATTCAACTTCGAAACCATGCTGCTAGTTTGGGATTTACACTTAACGAACAAGGCCTTACACGAATGGATTCTGGAGAATATGAATCTGTCACAAATGAGTATGATTTGTACACGAGTTTGGGTCTTCAATATATACCTCCAGAATTAAGACAGGGATCTGGTGAAATTCTTGCTTCAATGGGAAATTCTATTCCTAATCTTGTCAGGATTGCAGACTTGAAAGGGGATTTACATGATCACACTAACTGGAGTGATGGTAGAGATAGTATGGAAGACATGGTACATGCCGCCTTCCAAAAGAATTTTCAATATTTGGCTATAACCGATCATTCATCTGGTAGAGGCATTGCTAATGGACTTAGTGTTGATCGCTTAGCAAAACATGTCAAAAAAATTAACGACTTAGATAAAAAATATCCTTCCATGATGGTTCTGAGTGGTACTGAAATGGATATTCGCTCGGACGGATCTTTGGATTATTCTGATGATGTAATAGAATCTATAGATTGGGTAATCGCCTCCATTCATTCAGCGATGGGTCAAGATTCCAAAACTATGACAGAGAGAATTCAAAGAGCCATGAATAATCCGAATGTTGATGTGCTGGGACATTTAAGCACACGCCTATTAGGTACCAGAAAACCTATTGAAGCCGACTTCGAGTTTTTGTTCAAAGCAGCTGCAGACACTGGGACCGCGCTTGAAATCAATGCTTCGCCTGAGCGCTTGGATCTGAAAGATTCCCATATAAAACTCGCAAGAGAACTAGGAGTGCCCCTTGTCATTAGTAGTGACGCTCATTCCACAGAAGGGATTGAAAATTTGGAATTTGGTGTAGGAATAGCTCGAAGAGGATGGTGTGAGGCTCGTCATATTGTCAATTCGCTCCCGCGTAACCTGTTTTTACAATATTTGAAGACTGACAAAAGTGAAAGGACCAGGTTTTTTGCAGGACTTGTATGAAAATATTGAATCGCTAGAACCTGAACCAGAGTCGGATGCCAAGGCACTTAAAGCGTTACGAAAGGTCTTGAGTGATGGTACGGACTGGCCGGAGGCAATACTTAAAACCATAGCGTCTTGGACCTGTCCAACTGAGATTGTGAATGGTAGACGCTATGAATATTTCATTGCGGGTGAGGCTTTTGATTGGCTTTTACTTGCTGAAAGACTTTGTAGTGAAGTAAGAGAATTTATACCTCCCGAGGAAGAGGAAGCTTTTCTATTTGAGGGGAGATTCCCAGACAGGTTTAATATAGGTAGTTTTAAGGACGCGATAGGGGTTCAAAAACACAGAGGATATCTAAATTACTATTATGGCGTCATCGTAGAAGAAGCACTACAGCTAGCTTCGGAAAGAGAAATTCATAAAAGGAAAGTTAGCAATGGTAATCAATATCAAGACGACTTTACAGAAGAGGTATTTCAAAGATTATACCGAAAATCAAGCGACAATCTGTTAGCATCCTTTTTTGAAGATTCTGGCTACGCCTGCCTGACAAATATGACCATGGTCCATCTAAAAGAATTTACGTATTGGTTATTCAAATATAGGATGAAGATTTCGGATAAAGCGCGTATTGCAAGTGATACCAAAAAAGGCTTGGATATTCTCCAGCAGTTATCCGAGTTGAAGCAGTGTCATCCATTTATGGAATAGGTTGCTATTTATAAATCGTCCCCTGCATGTAAAAGAAGTTCTGCGATACAGAGATCTATAAATTTTATCCCTCAGGCTTAATTTCTCGAAACATTGTGTACAGTGCATAGTTGTAGCCTAACTTGACTATGGCACCAGCAATAAAGGGAGCCCCTAAAAACGTAACTTGGGCTATAAGCCCTGCTGATATTGGGCTTATGACCTGTGCGATGTTTCTTCCGAGGTTATTTAGGCTAGCCATCGCCGTTCGTGACTCAGCAGGAACGATTGCCATAGTATATGACTGTCTGGTTGGTACATCCATATCATTACAAAGTTCATGGAGTAGGAAAAAGCCAATTGCTACGGATAAACCATTTGAGAACGCCATTCCCACAAATGTCAAATTTGCTGCAACTTGTGTAAAAACCATGGTGTTAACCAGTCCTATTCGTGTTGCCAATGGAGATGCTAGAGCGACTGAAGTAAGATTTAGCAATTGGGCTGAGAAAAAAATCGCTGAAAGTGAGAACAGGCTTACCCCGAATTGATTCACAAACCAAAAAGATATAAAGCTTCGCAGAACGAATCCTCCGCCTAATGCATCCATAGAAGATAAGGCTGTCATTTTTATTATTAGAGCTTTTTCGTCTTTTGAACGCGATGCAGAATGCCTCTTTTTGGGGGTTACGTCAGGCTCGATATTACGGGAGAGACCCGAATAGGAGAGCATGCTAAGGAGGGCAAAAAACGCGTAGATTAGGAACATTAACTTAAACGAGTTAATTTCACTAATGTCTGACGTGCTCTGAATGAAATGAGGAATAGTTATGAGCAAGGCGCCGATAGCTTTTGTGAGGATTGTTGTGAGATTGTAGTAACTGAAAACCAGAGTTCTTTGGTTAGGTCTGCATGTTTGGGCTAAAATTGCGGTGTCTATGGAGGTGAATGCCGTACGATCTCCTCCTGACGATGTGGTTACAGCAAACAGTCCAATCAGTATCAAAAAGTAAACGTTCGAAGCGAGAGGGAAGCAAAAGCCGGCAAAAGCCATGAGTCCAGCCAATATTAAAAGAAAGTTTTTTCTTCCTATAAAATCGCCTTTCCAACTCGCTATAGCGTTTGACAAGGCACTGCCTGCCATTATGCCTGCAAAAATTAGGCCAGCCTGTGTGACTGTAAAATTCATTAGGGTAAGATATACGCCCAAAAACACTGTGAGGAAGCCGTAGTCAAGTGTACGGATAGCGGATGAGAGTATGACTAGCTTTCCATCATGATCTAGTTTTGGGATGATATCTTGGAGGTTCAATACAAACCTAGTCCTCGGTCTAAGATGAAGTTTAGAGTTAATATAGGATTACAGTTTTGATAAAATGCCTTGAATTCTATCTTTTCGCTCTTCAAGTTGAGACAGTCGGTACTTCTCACGATCCACTACATCTTCAGGAGCCCGGTCAAGGAATTTCCTATCATTCAATCGCTGTGACAATTGGTCTCGATTTTTTTCGATGTCAGATATTTCATTAGTTAAACGTTCTTTTTCTTGATCAATGTTCACAAGACCGGCTAAGGGCACCCTAATTGTTCCGGATTTTAGTACAAGAGTCACACAGTCATTTTTTGTGACGCCTCCCTCTATACTACCTTCAAAATCTATTGAACTTACTCGTGCCAAGCTCTTAATCAAGTTAAGTTCAGGTTTGGCAATTTTTGCAATCTCTGGACTTTCAATGATAACCTCGATGTCTTGATGTTGATGAATCCGAAATTCAGATCTTAAATTACGGATCGAACGAACCATTTCAATGAGAGTATCTATTTCTTCCTCTGCAGCAGTGTTAGACATATTTTTGTTTGACGTAGGATATGAAGCAACCATTAATGACGTTTTTGGACCTGGTATGGATGGTAATTGGCTCAAAAGTATTTGCCATATTTCTTCAGTTACAAAAGGCATAAAAGGATGTAGAAGACGGAGTATTTGTTCCAATGCATAGGATAGAAATGGTAACGGCGAGGGTGTATTAGCATTGTCTTTCAATCGTATTTTTACCATTTCAATATACCAGTCTGCATATTCATGCCAGACGAAGTCATGTATGACACGTTGAGCTTCACCGAAATTATAGTCTTCCATGTACTTTTGTACTTGTGAAGTTACTTCGTTCAACCTGCTGAGAATCCATTTATCATGCCGATGTTCAGGAGTGAGTGGCAAATGCCAATTCTCATCTATATCGGCTTCATCAAGTTGGTATAATACAAATCGTGAAGCATTCCAAAGTTTGTTTGCGAAATTCCTACTGGCCTCGAGTTTCTGTTCATTTAGTCGTTGATTGTTTCCTGGAGCGGTGCCCACAGTAAGAGCGAATCTGAGAGCATCTGCTCCATACATGTCAATTAATTCGAGTGGGTCCAGTACATTCCCCTTGGTTTTGCTCATTTTGACACCTTCGGGATCGAGTACTAATCCGTGGAGATAGATGGTTTCGAAAGGTTCTGCACCCATATTTTCTATCCCCATCATCATCATGCGGGCTACCCAGAAAAAAAGAATGTCATATCCGGTTTCCATCACTGTGGTAGGATAGAAATAATTGACATCATCCGTATTGTCTGGCCATCCCAGAGTCGAATGCGTCCATAGTCCTGAGCTGAACCAAGTATCTAAAACATCATTGTCTTGCCGCAAGTTTGTGGAGTTACATTTTGAGCAAGATTCAGGATCTGAGTATTCAACTATGATGTTGTCACACGATTCGCAATACCATACTGGAATGCGATGTCCCCACCACAGTTGACGACTGATACACCAATCTCTGATGTTGTCGAGCCAGTCGAAATATATTTTGTTAAATCTTTCGGGAACGATTTGCGTTTTTTTATCGCTCACCGCATCGCGTGCCGGTTTAGCAAGAGGCTTCATATTTACGTACCACTGCAATGTGACGATCGGCTCAACAACGTGCCCTGATCTGTCACAGTGCGCCACAGAGTGTTGATAATCTTCAATTTTCACTAAAAGGTTTTCTGTCGCAAGTTGCTCTACTATTTGCGTTCTAACTTTAGACATTGATTGACCTTTAAATTGGTCAGCTGTCTCGTTCAAGGTTCCATCAATATTCATTATGCTGATAACAGGTAAATTGTGTCTTTGACCGATTTCGAAGTCTGCAGCATCATGCCCTGGAGTAACTTTTAAGGTGCCCGTACCGAATTCCTTATCAACGGCCTCATCAGCTATTATCGGAACAGATCTATTAACCACGGGTACTATGACTTTCTTGCCTATATACCTCTTGTATCTGGTATCTTCTGGATTAACAGCCACGGCTGTATCACCTATTAGCGTTTCTGGACGAGTCGTGGCTATAACTAGTGCTTCATCACCACCGCCATCGAGCAAGTACCGGATATAGTGTAATTTGCCATTTTGTTCCTCATAGCGAACTTCTAAATCAGAAAGTGCTGTTCGGCAATGAGTGCACCAGTTTGTGATCCTCTCACCTCTGTAAATGAGACCTTTTTTGTATAAATTGACAAAGGTGGTGCGAACGGCCTTACTCGGGCCTTCATTTAGTGTAAAAGAAGCTCGGCTCCAATCACATGAGGCTCCGAGACGTTTAATTTGTTCGTATATTCGTGCACCGTACTTATCTACCCATTGCCAAACTCTGTTTATAAATTCTTCCCTCCCGATGTCATGTCTACTGAGATTAATTTCAGAGAGAGTTCTTTCGACCACTACTTGAGTAGCTATTCCTGCGTGATCTGATCCAGGCAAATAAAGTGTGGGACGCCCCTGCATTCTTTGCCAGCGTACAATAAGATCTTCCAATGCAATAGTTAAGGCATGCCCCATATGGAGTTCGCCAGTCACGTTTGGGGGAGGCATTATCATGGTGAAGGGGGTTTTATTTTTGTCTATTTTGGGAGTGAAGTAACCACCTGAATTCCAAAAATCATAGATGCGTTCTTCTACAGTGCTGGATTCGTATGTTTTTGGGATTTCGCGTTTGGGACTTGTAGAAGACATTCACACCGCTCTCCATTGGAAATTTTTATTGGGCATATTTTATCTATGTGTTGATTGACGAGTCAATTTAGAAGATCACATATGGATCAACATTTCGACGAATTGTAAATTAATCCCCCGGCACCCTTTACAAAGAATATTTTTTCAGACATATATTTAACAACAAAGTCATTTTCATTCCAGACTAGAGGCGTAGCGTCCCGTATAATCCTTGTTAATTAGCTTGTTGAGATGAAGGCCTTCAAGTATAAATTCGACTGCTGACGCGATTTCACATGGTTCACTGGAACAGTTTAGGACGTCTAAATGTTGTTGCAAGGTGCTGATATTTGCAACTGAGTTTACGTAGTGACTGGAAGGTAGGTCAGCACCTGTCATTATTTCCATACCCTCTTCAAACTGTTTGATTAATTCAGAGAAGTCGTTGATTTTGAAGTAGCCGGAGAATATGTTGAGTATGGCAGCTTTTGTCAGATCCTCAACGATTCTGTGTTCTTGATTTTCTTCTACTGTTTCCAACTCAAATTTTCCGATTGTTGAAGATGCAATATTTGGAAGGTCACTTATTCTGGGAGATACTTTTCCTTTTTGTGTGAAGCTTCTTTTGAATGCAGCCCCTAATATGGTTTCGAAATTAGCAATGGAAACTCTTAAGCTGACGCCTGAGTGTTGGTTTATATCAGAACTGCGTCTGGCAAGGGCTGTAAATTCCGCAATGATTTCTTTCATATAATAGGGCGTGATTACCGTCTCGGAGGTATCAGTAAATTTTGTATGCTCTTGCTCCATGATCGCAATTTCTTCAGATATAATTTTAGGGTAATGGGTTCGGATTTGAGCCCCGTATCTGTCTTTCAGAGGGGTAATAATTCTTCCCCTGTTTGTGTAATCTTCTGGGTTAGCGCTGGCGACAATTAGTACATCGAGGGGCAGCAGTATTTTGTGACCTTTAATTTGTATGTCTCTTTCTTGCATCAAATTGAATAAACTTACCTGAATTCTCTCCGATAGATCCGGCAGTTCATTTATACAAAAAATGCCTCTGTTAGTACGAGGTATGAGACCATAATGTATAGTCAACTCGTCAGAAAGGTAGCGACCTTCGGCAACTTTTATAGGATCTATTTCACCTATCAAGTCAGATACGGAAATATCAGGTGTTGCTAATTTCTCTGAGTATCTCTCTTCTTTGCTCAGCCATTTTATTACTGTCTCGTTACCGAATTCACGAAGTTTTTCCTTACACGAAAGACATATAGGATCGAAGGGGTTGTCATTTATGTCACAGCCTGAAATAGTCGGTATATTTTCGTCGAGTAGCGCCACCATATTTCGTATCAGTCTTGATTTTGCTTGTCCTCGTTCCCCTAACAAAATTATGTCTTGCCCTGCTAACACAGCATTCTCTAATTGTGGAATCACAGTATTGTCAAAGCCTTTGACGTCTGGACAAAAATCCTCTTGAGCCTTAATTTTCGTAATAAGATTTCTGCGTAATTCCTGCTTGACACTAGTTACATTGTATCCACTGTCTTTAAGTTCTCCCAACGTTTTCAGGTTTGAGTGGTTTTTCATAGATACTCCTTTGGTATTCTCTAACCTTCATTCCTAACGTGAACATAACCCATATTACTGCTATCCGAGCCCTATTTAATTTCTCGTTAAGAGTGATTAAAGCAGTGGTGCTTCTCAGTAGGCACAGTCTTACACAGCGCAGACCTGGTATGCAACTACTCACTATACTAATTAGGACGCCCGTACTCGAGTAGAGACGTCTTCAGAATCACTCTTATTCGGTATATTCTGAAGCAGCGGTTTTGGAGTAAGCAATATCAAGATTATGGCCAACATGAGGCCTATTACTGATCCCCACCAGACTGGGAAATAGGTAGCCCACTTGTAATATATGGCTCCAGCAATGGGTGCTCCGGCAGCACTGAATATTGTTACGAATGGAACAGAAACTCCCCGGATGGCACCTACATTTTCACCGCCAAAGTACTGAGGCCATAGTGTATTTTCCACCACTATGCTACTCGCAGCGCCAACCCCAAAAAGCATTGTAGCTGCGAATACCTGCCACCATATAGCGTCCATATAAAAAGTAACTAGGAAGGCAGAAATCTGCGTACCGATTGAAATTGCGGCAATGTATCGAGCTTGAAACCTGTCCATAGCCCGACCCGTGGGAACTGCTGCAACCGTACTGCTCACAGCCTCTGCCGACAGAGCAAAAGCAACTAATTGCGCACTTGCGCCGCGGGCTATGTAAAATGGAATTCTGTATAGACCCAAAGCATTCATGGCAAACATTCGGAGTCCAAACACGCATACGATTCGCCAAAATGTTGGGGATCGGAGTGCCTGTCGTCTTGTCCAATTATGTTCGATGGATCCTAGCTCATCTTTCGATGGAGTTTTGTCGACCTCCATGGTCTCGCCATCTGGAAGGAGTCCCATATCTTCTGGCCCTCGGCGCATCACGGAAAGACCGATTGCTGTTATTATTGCACCTCCTCCAATTCCCAAGATGGCCCAAGTAGCACGCCAGCCAATTTCGTCAATCAGAAATTGCGTTAAAGGGGAATATAAGAAAATACCCAATGGAATACCAAGGAAAACGTAAGACATTGCTTTTCCCCTGTTTCTGATAAACCATTTGGCAACGGGTACGCTAATATATAGACTTCCTCCTCCGCTTTGAACTCCTATTAGCCCCATTATGAAGAACAGAAGTATTAGTTGCCAGCTCTGATCTACAAATGATATCCCTGTCATTAAAGAAGCTATTAGAACTCCCACTATCATCAGTGGGACACGTGGTCCAAATCTGTCCAAAAGTCTGCCTACAACGAACCCACTTATAGCGAATCCAATAAATCTGGCGGTCTGCGCTAGACCGAAGAAGAACTGGTTTAATCCTATATCTTGGTTCATTGGAATAATAAAAAGACCTAGATTTATGCCTCCCATGGCTATGAACACTGAGCCGATTATGGCGAGGCCATATACAATATGCCATCCGTAATAGGTTTTTGCATAAAGTGATCTAATATCAATCAGGGCGTTCCAAAAATTAAATATGGACTACCTCTTTTGCGATATTTAGGGCTTTGGCTTTGATAGATACTTACGAGGTTCTTCGAATTTCAACTCCGGTGTATTCCAAGATACTGCCCTTGAGTGGGACTTCTGGTTTTTTCACCCTTACAGTCACAGCCTGTACCCTTTCATATCTCAATATTGCCTGAGTAATTTTCTCCGCCAACGCTTCCAGTAGGTTCACCGATGGTCCTTGTATGATTTCTCGAATATCATCGTACACGGCGGAATAGCTGACTGTATCATTAAGATCATCTGATTTGCCAGCCTGTTGAAGATCTAATTCCATGCTTACGTCCACGATGAATCTTTGCCCGAGAATCTTCTCTTCCTGGTTCAAGCCGTGATATCCGTAAAAAGCAAGCCCCTCTAATAATATTTTGTCATTTCCCATTCGTTGGTCTTTCGTCTGACTCTAATACATCAGCGAATCGCAATAGATTCTTGGCTCTTTTGACTACTGGAATATCTATGACCTCGCCTCTCAATGAAGTGGACCCTCTCCCATTTTTAACTGCTTCGTCAAACACTGTTATAACTTCTTTCGCATAATCTATTTCTGATTTTGACGGGGCAAAACTTTCATTTAAAATTTTTACTTGGTCTGGGTGTATTGCGAACTTGCCTTTGAATCCCAAGTTTTTTGCCTTGAGTGCATTTAGTTTTAGACCTTCTGCGTCTTTAAAGCTAAAATACGGTGTATCTAGTGCGAGGACATCCGCCGCCCTTGCGGCAACTGCGATAGAGTTTCTTGCAAATCTGATTTCGGTTTCCTCTGACGTACGTTCGATTCCCATGTCATCCGTAAAATCCTCAGCACCAAAAGCTGCAGCAACTATTCTAGGGGATGAAGTACATATCTCATAGCAATTTATGATGGATTTTGCGGTCTCTATCCATGGTATTAGTTTAATGCTTCCCTTACTCAAGTTTTTGATGTCTTCTATTTTTCTTATGATTTTAGAGATTTCTACGATATCGCCAGCATCATGTATTTTGCCTACTGAAACTCCAAATATACTGGGACGAATGAGGGTTTCCAGGTCATCCTCGAGAAAGCCACTATCCAGCGAATTTACTCGCGGTATAACTAGAGGTCCATTATTGCTGAGTCGGTCCAGATAACGGGAAGTTACCTCTCTCGCAATAGATTTCTCTTCTGGAGGGACTGAATCTTCCATGTCAGGGATATATGCGTCAGGGAAGAGGCGAGTCCCTTTTTCTAACATCCGCGCTTGATTGCCAGGCATGAACAGTAAGCTTCTTAATAGTAACATCACGAATTCTCCCTGCTTTGTGTAAGAGCACCGAATTATAGCACGGTGTGTAGGCAGTATGATTTTTTCACAATAAACCATTTTTGTGTTGCTGCGGGTACAGTAAAGCCGTCTGCAGGTTTCCTAGGATATTTCTCATTTTGTGGATCAACAAAGCGTGGGAATATCAGTGGGAATCATTTTTGCTACATTATTGGATCAAAGAATATGATATGAATAAAGGGGGGAATTATAGATAAGTCCGATAATATTTATTGCTCGCGATCTCTTGTAAAATGTAGGGACACTTTTATCAGTAGAGGTAGGTGACCGAGATTCCCAAAATAGAAATAATAGGAATTAATGGCATACCCGAAATTTCACAGGGCGATGACTTAACCGAGGCTATTTTGTCTGCCGCAGAAAATATGGGATTCACTCTTTATGATGGAGATATTGTAGTTGTCACCCAGAAAATAGTCTCCAAATCTGAGGGACGGCTAGTATCCTTGTTAGACGTTTCCCCTTCAGATATTGCTATTCAGTATGCTGTTGACATGGGGAAGGACCCGAGACTGATGGAATTGGTTCTACAGGAAAGTAAATCTATTGTTAGGATGGATATGAAGCGAGGAATATTGATCACTGAAACAAAACATGGATTTATATGCGCCAACGCTGGAATTGATTCTTCAAACGTTCCGGGAAGTGATATTGTTTGTTTACTGCCTATAGATTCTAATACGTCAGCTCGTGGAATGAGGCGCTCCATCAATATCGCTTGTGGAGTCGACATTGCAGTGGTCATCACGGATACATTCGGCAGAGCATGGAGAGAAGGTCACACCAACTTCGCCATTGGTGTATCAGGGATTGAACCTATGTTAGATTATCGTGGCACTATTGACGCTAATGGTCGCTTGCTGAAGGCAACCACTATAGCTATTGCAGATGAGATAGCCGCTGCGTCTGAACTGGCTACTGCGAAATCCGATAACATTCCTGTGGTAGTGATTCGCGGATACGATTACCCTCATAATAACGATTCTACAGTTGATGTAATGTTAAGGGACATCGCAAGAGACCTTTTCAGATAATTTCCAAGCTGCCTTGTTTTGTATGTAAATCGCCACATGGTATGGGTAATTCGAGATATTTGTAAAAACCATCTTAGTTTATCTTTAACAATTCACATTCTAATAGTCTAATCTTTTCCTTGTAGGACGCCAATGGGTAGGCCGCTTGCTATATTTCGAAACGGCGAAATATCCCCTTCAATTTCCCCTATGATGTTTACGGGGCTCGCTGCCCTGCATTCGTCTGCAAGACTTACAGGGGTAGGCCCAAAAAAAATGCATAATGCATTTCCCGGGGGCCAATAGGCTAAATTGCCTATTTCTACGACATCCACTGCGTTTCTTTCAACGTCGTTTACTGGAATAGAGAAATATATCTCGTCACCCCATCTTTGTGTAATTCCTTCGATTGGCAAGGCGTTCCAGAGTGATCGGGCGGTTTGTGATTCATTTAGGAAGGCAGTGATAGTTATGTTTTCGCATCTAATGGTCACCTTCTTTTCAAGCATAAATATGTCTCCAGTGTGGACTGAGTCCTATAAAAGTTAAATTATCGCTGAGTATGGTTCTTGACACAATACTGTATCAAGAGCGTAGTATTGTGCAGAGGTGACTATGGACAAGCAGGGATACATAATAGCCGTGGATCAAGGCACCACTGGTACTACAGGTGTCATCGTAGATTCTTTAGGTAAGGTACTGTGTCAATCATATCAGGAGATACGTCAAATATATCCAGAAATGGGATGGGTGGAGCATGATCCATCAGAAATTTTCAGTTCGGTTTTAAATGTCATAGAGGATCTTCTAGAAGAAACAGAAATAAATATTCAGCAAATTCTAGGATTAGGTATTGCCAATCAGCGTGAAACGACATTAGTTTGGGAAAAAACTACTGGGAGTCCGGTGTATAACGCCATAGTTTGGCAGTGCAGACGGACATCTGATATTTGCCATGACTTGAAACTCAAGGGATTAGGTGACTATGTAAGGTCTGAAACTGGTCTTCCCATAGACGCATATTTCTCAGCAACTAAAATTCGCTGGATTTTGGATAAAATAGAAAATGGACAGCAAAGGGCTGAGAATGGTGAATTGGCATTCGGGACTGTTGACTCATGGTTAATGTGGAACTTAACTAATGGCACGCTTCATGCCACAGATGTGACAAATGCGTCTAGAACGATGCTCTTTAACACCAGAACAATGGATTGGGACGAGACATTATTAAATACGCTTATGATCCCTCGAACAATGATGCCAAAAGTGCATTCTTCTAGTGAGATATTTGCTCACGTGGGGGGTAATTTTCTTGGAGGAGTTAGCATTCCAATAGCTGGCGTAGCGGGTGACCAGAATGCCGCGCTATTTGGTCAAGCATGCTTTGAACCCGGTATGACCAAGAATACTTACGGAACAGGATCGTTCGTATTGATGAATACGGGTGATAAACGTGTGACTCCATCTAATGATCTGATAACTACACCCGCTTGGGCCATAGGTGACCAGGTTACTTATGCTCTGGAGGGTAGTATATATTCTACTGGAGCAACAGTTCAGTGGCTTAGGGACGGGTTAGAATTTTTCGAGAATGCCTGCCAGATAGAATCACTAGCTCAATCAGTTGGCAATAATGGGGGAGTCTATATAGTTCCTGCCTTCACCGGCCTTGGGGCACCACACTGGGATATGTACGCTCGCTGTCTGATCATTGGTGCGACTAGAGGTACCACTCGTGCTCATATCTGCAGGGCGGCTCTAGAATCGACTGCTTTTCAAACTAGGGATGTTATAGAGGCTATGAAACACAGCACAGGATTGGATATTTCTGTCCTTAGAGTTGATGGAGGAGGTACGGCGAATAATTTGCTCATGCAGATGCAATCAGATTTGTTGGATGCGCCTATATTAATTTCGTCCGTTAAAGAAACAACTGCTTTAGGGGCTGCTTTCTTAGCAGGCCTGGCACTTGGAGTGTGGGACAGCATTGAAAAGATATCAACGATTTGGCAATGTAGAACTCGGCTTGACCCCTTGAGGACGACCAATATGGAAGAGGATTCATATGATAGATGGAAGCGGGCTGTAGAATTGTCCAAAGGGTGGGCATCCGTATAGAGTTCTATCATATTTTTTGATGATCCTGATTATGTTAAGCATGAAAATTGGAGGTATAAATGCCCAAAGTACAGGCAAGTCAATTAAAAAAAATATGTGAGGGCTTATTAATTGGATCTGGCGCCAATGAGGAGGATGCATCGATTATTTCAAGGCATTCGATAGGGGCAAATTTAGCTGGGCACGACTCTCACGGCATAATAGCTATCCCTACCTATGTTGAAAGAGTTAAGAGAGGTCATATCGTTCCAGGAGCGCCTTTTGACATATTGCAAGACACGCCTACAACAACCGTTATTGATGGCAACTGGGGATACGGGTATGTAGTTTCGGAGCGAGCAATGAAGATGACTATTAAAAAGGCAAAGCAGAGTGGTATGGCTGCTGCAACCGTATTCAGACAAAGTCATGTTGGGCGTGTCGCAGACTATCCGCTAATGGCTGCAATGGAGGGGATGATTGGCATTATGACGGCCGACTCAGGAAGATCGTCAAAAGGGGTAGTTCCGTTTGGTGGCAGAGAAGCCCGTTTGGGGACAAATCCGATTTGCATAGCGGTTCCGAGTAATCTTGATGGGCCAATGTTCATAGATATGGCTACTAGTGCTGTAGCGGCCGGGAAATTGGGTGTCGCATCAGCAAGAGGATTGCCTGTCCCAGAGGGATGGATTATAGACAAAGAGGGTAATCCCAGTACAAATCCCTCAGATTTGAAAAATGGAGGAGCTGTCCTTCCTTTAGGGGGTGACGAAGGCCACAAAGGCTATGGCTTATCTGTCATGATTGAAATCCTATCTGGAATTCTCACAGGACTTGGATTTGGTCACGATCCTTCAGGTAGACATAATGATGGGTGTTTTATGGCCGCTTTTAATGTTGATTCTTTCAGACCTGTGGAAGAATTTAAAAAGGAAGTGACTGAGTTTGCACATTATTTAACTGAGACTCCTCCTGCCAAGGGTTTTGAACGTGTGTACTACCCTGGGGAACTGGAATACATAAGATCTCGTAGATTAACTGAAGAGGGAATTGCCGTTGAGGATTCTACTTGGAATTTGCTTGCCAATCTTGCACAAGAATTTGGGATTGCTTCAGAGCTAGGTTTTGGATGTGTACGGCCGGAGTGAAAACACATAATCCAATCTAGTATCGGTTAGCGGAACAGTCTTGATTGCATTGAGGTGTCAAGTGGCGTAGGTCTATTTCAATTCCGACATCGAACTGACGTATAAACTGTTAAAAAGTATCTTGTACGTGCTTCGCATTTGGGCTCTAAAATGCACTCTGAATCCCATAAGTATAACCTGACCTTCTCCCATAGGTACAGTCGCCAGGGTGGTTCTTCCAAATAGTTTTTCTGGTCCAATCAGCAATCCACTAAGCAGCGGATTGCGTAAGGGGAACTTACCAATTACCCTGCCCTTTCTGATATCAAAAGCTGGACTATTATGAAACATAACTGCTGACTGTGTAGGCATGCCAAATGTTAATGGATGGGTATTATCCAGTAAAACACGAACTAGCGTGCCTGGTGCATAGAATTCAGATCTCTTCAAACCTGAGAGAACGTTTCTAATAGGGAGTTCTAGATATCGCATAGCGTATCTGGAAGAACTGTCCCAAGTAACTAAAGTACCACCATTCTTTACGAAATTCTTAAGATTTTCATCTCCACTACTACCGAGACCACCAGTAAAGTCTGGGTCATAGTAGGAAATATTGTGGCCGTCGTGCATATGCTTAGTATGCTGATGTGGAAGAACAATTGCGTCAAAACGGTTGTTCAAGCCGTCTCCCTGTATTTCTCTGTCACTAACTGATTTGTATTGCACTTTGTAATCGTCAAAAATGTAGCGCGTCCAGCCCTCCTCAACGGCCGGGATATGGCTTTTGTATAGTCCTATGCGAGGGAGAGTTAAAGCATATCTAGGCCCTTCGACTTCTTGTTCAATCGCTGTGAATTCCACGCCATATTCCTTAGAAAAAGAGTCGAGCAATTCTGAGGTTTTTTTTGTACTTTCCACTATGAAAGCTCCTCTGGAATAGTTAATGCCGTCAAGGTGAGTGGATTCCTTAAGCCATGACACTTCAGCTTCACTACTGAGAAGTTTATTGACTATTCTGTACGCTGAATTGGATTCTCCTGGCAGTACATAGCATTTAGGTCTAATTCTGGTTGATACTGTCACTTTGCCTTTAGGCTGTTCTAGATTTTCTATTTTTTCTAAATTTGCGGTAAAGAATGTCATAGATTTATAGACGTTAACGCCTAATTTAACAGGAAGACAGTGAGCAGTGACGTCGTATGGAGTCTTTGGAGTGCCGTCAATTAATCTTTCAACTGGGTATTGATGAGGTTCCAACAGTGTCCGAGCAAAGCTACCATATGGTTGATTTGTCAATATGACTATAGTTCCTGGAGGATATGGGTAACCCTCTGCTTGGAACGTCTCTTTCGCCTTGTGTATTTCAACGCCACCAATTTTCATCACGTTGAGTAATTCCCACAATGCGTGGGAGTCGTGTTGTTTTTCAGGTATCATGAATGCGAAGACGCTTTTTTTGTTACTGACAGCGTTTTGGCCTACCTGGTAAAAATTACGAAGCCATTTATCTCTATTTCTAGCAGCGTGATCCAAGCATGCCATGACTGCGGCAAAATCATAATCAACGATGTTACGAAGAGTCCACTTCCCAGGCTCCCAAGGTGCAGGATGGTTCCACGATATTTCTAGAGGCGATTCTCCCCGGTCAGAGCTTATTTGAGAATGAAGCAGTTCGATAGGCGTAGCTATCTTCACACTTGCGACTTCAGAAAGAAGTCTTATACCATTGTGATAGTGCTGATAGCCTCTGTTTGGGCTATAGGAATCATATACCACGTTCATTGCAATGCCAGTTTTCCCTTGAGAGATTAGATCGGCTGCAATAGAAGCGCCAAGTGTTGTTGCTTGACTTTGCAGTATGGGATCTATATTAGGCGCTATAGGATCTATAAGCGGAGGGAGGATCATTCTCATCCCGGTTGATCTAGTCTGGTGTAGATCAAATAGGATTTGCGGATGCCAGTTGTTTAGACAATGATCTACCACTAACTTAGTTTCCTTTTGTGTGAACATGAACCAGTCACGGTTATTGTCATGGCCTGTGTACTTGTTGTACAAGAAGGGTGGCATAACACCTTCGTAGGATTTTCCTATAGTACTTTCATACCACTTTTTCACTGAAATTAAGCCATCAGGATTTAAAGAAGGGAGTAGGAGAATAATGACATTATCCAATATTCTCCGAGTAGTCGGATCTTCGGAAGTCGCGAGATGATAGGCAAGGTTTACTGACATCTGAGTTGCACCCACTTCTGTCGCGTGAATGCTACATGTAACTGCAACAATGGTTTTGCCTTTGGAGAACAGTGCATCTAGTTCAGAGTCATTTACTTTTCTAGGGTCTGAGAGTTTCGCTTGTATCTCTTTATATTTTTCAAGGTTTTTAAGATTGTCAGGACTAGATATAAAGGACATTATGAAAGGGTTTTCTTCAGTACTTTGTCCTATCTCAATAGTCTTAACCCTTTCGGATCCTTTACTTATAAGCAAGAAATACTCTACGATTTCGGGCCAATCGGCAAGTCTTCTGTCTGACCCAATTGTAAAGCCCATAAATTCTTCGGGAGAGGGTATCGTTGAGGTGTCACCTTTGGAAATTGGGAGTGCCTCCTATATACTGACCAGTCTAAGCTAAACTTCAGTGTCGTATTAGTACTAAGATTTTACATCATATTACTGATGGAGGAAATTTTGACTAGTAAAAATTATTGGTTATTGAAATCTGAACCTGGGGCTTACTCGTTTGCCGATCTAATTAATGAAATAGACCAGACGGCCGAATGGGATGGAGTTAGAAGTTATTCGGGAAGAAATACCATGAGGGATGATATGAAATTGGGGGACAGAGTCTTGTTCTATCATTCAAATTCAAAGCCTAGTGCGGTGGTAGGCATAGCGGTGGTTGTTAAAGAGGGTTATCCTGATTACACTGCGTGGGATCCCAACTCAGAACATCCTGACCCTAAGAGTACTCCCGAGAAACCTGTCTGGTATATGGTTGACATCAAAGCGGAATCTGAATTCAAAAAACCAGTTTCATTGCAAGAGATTAAGAGAACACAGGGACTTGAGGATATGGTTCTTGTTAAGAATTCTAGATTGTCTGTACAGCCGGTTTCTGAAAAGGAATGGAATATAATTGTTTCGATTGGGATCGGGTAAAAATAGCAGGCTGTTTCAACTTGGAATATACTGGTCTTAGTAGATTAGGAAAGGGGATTCTTTAGTGTATGTGTAGTTGTATTTGACTGTACTTAACACGATTAGAAAGATGTCAAATAATGTTGGGTGAAGGATTTAGAAATAGGGCTGGTTTCCTTATAGCCGGATTGACAACGGGTCATGGTGTATTTCATTGGTTTACCCAGAGTCTGATTACCATGCTTCCTGAAATACAAGCGGCATTTGGGCTAAGTGGTGTTGCGGTGGGAGGTATCACTTCTACACGAGAACTTGTCTCAGGGTTAGTCACTTTACCTGCTGGCATAATAGTAGATTCTCTTAGGAAGTATTGGGGTCTCGTACTTGCTTTTTGTATGGCTGGATTTGGATTGGGATGGGTGATCATAGGTCTCTCGGCTCATTATTGGGTATTGTTGGTGGGTATGGCCGTGGTTGCTCTGGCGGCAGCGATCTGGCATTTACCAGCGGCTGCATCTCTTTCATATCATTTTTCTGAGCGAAAAGGTACTGTTCTATCATTCCATGGGGTTGGTGGTCAAATAGGTGATGCTCTAGCACCCCCGGTCACGGGGATTTTATTAGGATTTATGGTTTGGCGGGAGATAATCAGTATATATGTTGCTATACCTATAGGGGCTGCCTTCATAGTTTATTGGGCATTCAAATATATAGGACGCTTAAGAGAAGAAGATTCCTCTAAGCCCTTTCACCGTGATGGTCAAATACGAACAACGAAAAGGGTTATGAGCAATCCAACCCTGTGGTTGTTAGCATTGACAGGTGGCATAAGAGGAATGGGATTTCTGGCG
>CAZQPS010000065.1:0-7987 GCA_964595285.1 uncultured Dehalococcoidia bacterium
GTGATTGCTCCGGCTTGGATGGGGTCCCTGAGTAAGTTTATAGAGGATGTTGAGAAGGCAACGGAAAGGGCTCCAGACAGGTATACTTTTCAGGCGTGGATGATTCCAGTGCTTTGGGGATTCTGGATTGTGAAATGCAGGATGAAAGTAGAATGGCCAAAGTGATGGCTCGCGTCTCCGTTGTTGAGGATCTCGATAAGATGATCGCAAATTACCCCGATGATGTTGTGTTATACACCTTGAACCCGATAATCCAGAGCACCGTGAGGCTAAGGTGACAGCCCTGTCGGCTGTAAACCCGTTAAACGAGTTTATGTATAAAACATTTAAGATAGGGGCATACAATTCTACGGAATATTTGCTTTCGCAGGGTGAAGGTAATGAAGTTGAATTCAAGAGTTCTTTTAGTTTGAATATTCATACGAATAAGTTTAGAGATAAGGACGTTGAAACTGCGAGTTTGAAGAGTCTCGTGGGATTCCTTAATACGAATGGCGGCAATCTACTTATAGGCGTAGGCGACGATGGATCCGTCTGCGGTATAGAACAAGACAGATTTGAAAGCAAGGACAGTTACCAGAGGAGAATTGGTGAACAATTCAGACTAAGAATAGGCGGAACATTCAGTGAGTATATCGATTATCATTTTGACATGCACGAGGAAAAGCAGGTATTAAAGATAGCGGTCAAAGCACTCCCAAGTGGAAAATATGCTTACCTAGACTAAGAGATATACATCAGGAATGCTGCCGAGACTGTAAAATTGTCTACTAGGGAATTTGCCGATTGGCGTGCAACACGAGATTCGGTAGACTAGGGAATGTTCAACAAAATTCCTCTGTCGGTTATCTATTTCATTAGCTTTCTGTCAAGCCTAATTAGTGATTGTCCCAGGAGACGTGTGCCTGAGACTATGTCTTCCAGAGATGCGAATTCTTCTGGGCAGTGACTTTTCCCTGCAAGACATCTAATGAATACCATGCCAACTGGCGTGATTGACGCTAACCTTGCAGCGTCGTGGGAAGCGCGGCTAGGGAGATAATGTGTTGGGAAGTCTAAGTCCTCGAAAGCATCCGAGATGTTACTTTGCATCGATTCAGGAAGATGAACGGGTTCATCTATATGGTCCCAGTTCAGGGAATGGCTAAGATTTCTTTCAGATGCGATTCGCTCGGCTTCTTCTTGGATTACTCTGCGTAGTATGGCCAATGATTCGAGGTCGGTACTGCGAACTTCCAGGGTCATGTCGACCTTGCCAGGGATTATGTTGATCATGTTTGGGGTTACGGTAAGACTACCTACGGTTCCTACGTTCTCGTTGGCAATCCCATTTGTTGTTACGATTTCTTCTAGTTTGACTATGAATTCTGCTGCTCCAATGAGGGCGTCCTTCCTCTCGTTCATAGGTGTGGCTCCGGCGTGGTCAGATACACCTTCGAACTGTATAGAACCCCTGTTGGGCGCAGCTATTACGGTTACTATTCCTGCAGCCAGTCCAGATTTTTCAAGTACACTCCCCTGCTCTATGTGTAGTTCTAGATAGCCTGCAATTTGTCCTGGCAATCTTTTGGCTGTTGAGAGGTTGGTTGAATTTCCATTTAAAGAATCTATTGCCTTTAGGAGAGATTTACCGAAAGGAGTGACCGCTTCCTTAATGTCTTTGTGACCTAGCTCTCCTGACATAATTCGGCTGCCCAGCGGGGTGAGGCCCCCAATTGTAGGCTCTTCACAGGTGAAGTCTACTATCTCAAGTGGGAAGGAAAGATCCACGTTTGAATCCTTGAGGCACCTTGCCACCTCAAGGGCACCCAAAACCCCGACTATTCCGTCGAATCTGCCTCCAGCTTTTACCGTGTCTATGTGCGAGCCTAACATCAATATCTGATTTGCAGAGCCGTCTCTCCTGCCTATTAGATTTGATGCGGCATCGTTGTATACATGGAGTCCTGCAGATTCAAACTGTTTTGCCAGCCATATACGTGCTTCGCTGTATTCCTTTGAGAATGCACGGCGGGACCAGGGTTCATCAGGATCGGTAAAAGTTTCCAGGATCCTGAAATCCTTTTCCATTCGTTCGGGGATTATATTTAATTCTTCTTTCATAGAATTCCGGTTACCTGTGATTTACGTGAATGCAATTCCTTTGGTATTGCCTAGTATTTAGCCATGATGCCCGTTAGAAGAGAGGGTACCTATTATTTGTTCTATTTCTTCCAAGAGCCGTTGTATTCCTTCTCCTGTTTGTGCCGAGATGAATACAACTCTATTTTGATCTTCTGCCATGTCTTGTAATTCCGATGTAGCTTCCTGGTCTTGCTGTATGAGGTCTATCTTATTAAGTACTAGTATTCTGGGCTTTGCTAGTACTCCCATATCGTCCATGATTTGATCTACAACCTGGGCTTGTTCAGAAGCGTTTTTATGGGTAATGTCTAGCACGTGAATGATGAAATCAGAATCCTCAAGTTCTTCAAGAGTAGCTCTGAAGGAAGCAACTAGAGATGTTGGTAGTTTTTGTATGAAACCAACCGTGTCCGTTAGGAGAATTTCTCTGGTTGATGGTAGAAACACTCGTCTCGTGACTGGATCCAATGTCGAGAACAATTTGTCTTCTGCTGCGACATCTGCTTTGGTCAATTTGTTAAGGAGAGTACTTTTACCTGCATTTGTATAGCCGACTAGGGATGCCACCGGTATACGAGAGTCTTGACGTTTGGATCTATACTGGCCGCGATGTCTTCTCACGTTAAGGAGATCTTTCTTGAGTTTTTGGATTCTTCTGCGCACCAGTCTTCTGTCAGTTTCTATCTGGGTTTCACCTGGTCCCCGTGTACCTATACCTCCTCCGAGTCTCTCCAGATGCGTCCATTGGCCTGCCAAGCGAGGTAGCAAATATTCGTGCTGGGCTAATTCGACCTGCAAGCGTCCTTCCTTGGTTCTTGCTCTCTGGGCGAATACATCCAGTATTAACGCTGTTCTGTCAATGACCTTTGGTCCACCAAGCGAGGACTCAAGATTTCTTTGTTGAGTTGGTGTTAATTCATCATCAAAGATTATTGTGTTTATACGTCGAGACTTGACTATCGATTTTAGTTCCTCTAATTTGCCTTTTCCAAGGTAAGCCCGTGTAGGGCGTTCACGTTTTTGCACCATTGAGCCTACAACAAAGGCGTTGGCGGTCTTAGCAAGTTCCGATAATTCTTCCACTGAATCTTCCACCGCCCACAGGTCTCTGTTGCGTCGTTCCTGGACTCCCACAAGGAAGGCCCTCTCAGCTCTCGGACGGGTGGATATTAGCTTTTTAGCGATATGTATCTCCTACAATGTACATAGGCTTATTGCAAGGTTCTTTATTTTGATGGAATTTTCCAGTTGGACAATCTTGAAAGACCTTTTTCCATATCATCATCCGCTATCGTGAGGGACAGTCTGATGTAACCCTCCCCGAAGTTACCATATCCGTTGCCCGGAGTTACTACAATGTCGTGCTCCTCTAGCAATAACTCGGTTATCTCGGCAGACGTGTAACCTTCAGGCACTCGGGTCCATACGTACAGGCTTGCCTTCGGAGCAATAACGTCCAACCCTATCTGTCGCAGAACTTCCACTACCCTGTCTCGCCTATTCTGGTAAATGGCGTTTCTTGCATCTAGATCTTCTTGAGAGAGATCCATAGCTTCGATGCCCATATACTGGATGGCATTGGGAACACCTGAATCTAGGTTAGATTTAACCACCATAAGTGCCTTTATGATGTCTTCGTTTCCAACGACCATGCCTAGACGCCAACCTGTCATGTTATAGCTCTTTGATAGCGAATGAAACTCCGCACCCACGTCCATCGCTCCGGGAGCCTCCAGGAAGCTCACTGGCCTGTAATTATCGTATGTAACTTCCGAATATGAAGCATCATGTAATACCGCGATGTCATATTTTTTTGCAAATGTGACGACCTTTGCGAAGTAGTCTAAGTCGGCAATGGCCCCTGTGGGATTGTTTGGGTAATTCAACCACATAACCTTCGCTTTACGGGCCACATCCTCGGGAATGGCCTCAAGGTCTGGCAGCCAACCATTTTCTTCCAGCAGGGGCATCCAGTGGCATTCACCACCTGCAAACCATGTTCCCACGGAATAAACTGGATATCCTGGGTCTGGTACCAGTGCAATATCACCCGCCTCTATGAAACATAGGGCGGCATGCCCGATACCTTCTTTTGCACCTATCAGGGGTAATGTTTCCTTATCAGGGTCTACAGACAGTCCGAATCTCTTCTGGTACCAGTTCGCGACTGCCTGTCGGAATTCAGGAAGACCGTCGGTCTCTGGATAACGATGATTAGGAGTGTCTAGAGCTGTTTCTCGCAGTTTGGATATGATTCCCTCTGGTGTGGGTATATCGGGGTCCCCTATTCCAAAACTGATAACTTCTTTGCCCTGAGCTTTCTTTTCTGCAATTTTTCTGCTTATACCTACAAAAAGATATGGTGGTACCTTATCTATTCGACTGGCGAATTTCATGAAACCTCCGAATATTTGTTATTACTATAATATTATCCAGTACATGCCCTTGCTACGTAATGGATTTGCCATCGTATTGGGTAATTATGGTATGACAAGCACAGCAAAAGGTAAAGTACGAGGCCCTAGTGGTATGTGTACTTATTGGTCGAGTAACAGGCAATAATACTCGTCGTTCAGCTGCTAACTTGGAGATGCGGTCCCTCGTGCTGGTGCAAATATTACTAGCAGCGATAAATCTTCTTCTACTGAGTGGAATTTGTGGGTAATATTTTTCCCCACAAATATTACAGCACCCGGTCTTATTTCGTGTTCTTCCGCCCCTACTGTCAACATCCCTTTTCCCTTTATGGCATAGTATATTTCGTCTTCGGAGTGGGGCCTCTGAATATCCGTGTCGGTAGTTTTTAATGTAAAAATCCCTGCGCTCATGGACTTTTTTGTTAAAAATTCAAAGTATCTCTCTCCAGAGTTTTCTTGATCACTCATAGCTTTCGATATGTTTTCTGTGTCCACTGGCTAGAACTCCAAATCTTCATTTTAGCGTTTAATTTTGCTTTAGCTGATTGTTATTCGTCACTGTCAAAACAAGCGATTTTAGTGGGTATAATGCGGAAAATAACCACATCATCTCTTGCATCCGACTTGTCAGTTTTCTCAGCCTTGTATTCTTCGGCAAAAGCGAGTCCTTCACTGCGGCCGTAGTAGCGAACAGCCATTGACAGGACGAGGTCATACAAATTACGTCTTACTTCCTCAGCTGTTCCATCAATAATGACCGACTTATATGGAGGTTCTCTTCGATCGACACAAAGAGACACTTGGGGATTGTTCAGTATATTGCGCCACTTGAGAGTGTTCCTACCGGTAAATAGATATGCCGCCCCATCTTCCCATGAGTACCATATTGGAGCAGTCCTGGGGCGATTGTTCGCATCTACAGTGCTAATGACGGCGACCTTGGTTTCGGTCAAAAAATTTGAAGTATTGGAATCTAGTGTCATTTGTTAACATCTTTCCTTAAGTCGGTTTTCATAAAATATTAGTTTCTTTGGCAACGTGCTTCCCTGCCTTGTCGTTCAAATGGACCACGTCCCTTCGAAAACCTTTTCTACAGGTCCTTCCAAAATTACGCTTCCCTTCCCTTCCCACTCTACAGTGAGATTACCTCCTGGCAATTCTATCGTTGATCTATTACCTATTAATCCCTTCAGTTTCGCCGCCACGGCTACGGCGCACGCCCCTGTTCCGCAGGCCATAGTTATTCCGGAGCCTCTCTCCCAGACTCGTACTTTCAGGCGGTCTTTACCAATAACGTTTACTATTTCAAAATTAATTCGATTGGGGAACATGCTGTGGTTTTCCATGAGGGGACCGATGTTAGTAAGAACCACGTCATCTACTGGGTCTTCTACGAATGCTATAGCATGCGGATTACCCATGGACACGTAGCTCACATTAAATTCGTATCCATCAACGGTCATTGGATTATCGAGTACATGTCCCAAATTTTGACCTAAGTTTGACACATCAATCGGAATATCCTTCGGGGAAAGTATGGGCTCGCCCATACCTACTCTGGCTGCAACCATTTCCTGACCGTGCCATATTGGGGTGACTTCCAATATTCCCGCAAGTGTTTCGACTCTAAACATGGTGATGCCCGCGTCTAGGATCTTTTGGTCGAGTGCGAATCTCACGAGACATCGAATACCGTTACCACACATTTCACCTTCGGACCCATCAGCATTGAACATTCGCATTCGGAGATCTGCTTTATCGGATTCCATGGCGAGGATTAGGCCATCCGAGCCGATACCTTTATGTCTATCACTCATTTCAATGGCGATATTGCTCCAATTCTTTTCGGAGGAACGAGCGGCAACATAGACATAGTCATTTCCCGCCCCATGTAGCTTGGTAAATTTCACTCCAATTCTCCACGTCAGGCTAAGAACTTCCTGAATCATCCCTGATTACGGTTGTTAATTAATGAGATGTGAATACAAGCATTTTATCATAACCTTCAGTACAGAAGATCACAGCGAGGATATATAAATATATATTTGAATTAATATTTATATATGTTAATTATTGATCCAGCTATGAACTACATTTTGTGCGGTATCAAGAGATTGGGCTTCAGTCATATCAATCCAATGAATTCTGGGGTCCTTCGGCTTGAACCAGTTATACTGAGTCCTGACGAATCGATGGGTTCTTGTTTTTATTCTCGCAACAGCCTCATCCAGCGAGAGTTTGTTATCAAGATGTTCGACTAGTTCACGATAACCGATGCCAGACATAGATGGCAGTGAAACATCATATCCACGTGTTAATAGACTACTTACTTCGCCGAGCCAGTTGTTTTCGATCATCACTTCTACTCGTTGATCAATGTACGAAAACAGGGTTTGTCTTGGCATGGTGAGGCCGATAATCTTATAGTCATAAGGAGACGTATTAGCAATAGGGGGTACCCTGTTGGCCATTGAACCCGATTTGGCTATTTCCATTGCTCGAATAACTCGACGTGGATTTGATAAATCTATGCTAGCGGCCAGTTGGGGAGCGATCGTATTTAGTTGTTCTGCGACAGTAGCTAGCCCCTTATCATTGATTAATTGCTCTAATTTTTGACGTAGTAGTAGGTCAGGAGAGACATTGGGTACCTGCCAGTTCTCTAATAGACCCCAGATGTACTGTCCCGTCCCCCCAACCACCATTGGTCTCGCATTTGAGTCTTCCAATAGTTTACCAAGGGCCCTTTGAGAGTCTTGAAGAAAGATAGCCAGATTATATTCTTCATCGGGGTCTACGATATCAATAAGTTGATGAGGCACCGAGGAAATTTCCGTTTCGGTTGGTTTAGCGGTCCCTACGTCCATATATCTGTAAACCTGTCGGCTATCAGCGTTGACAATTGTGCTGCCCAGTTCCTGGCCTATACTTATTGCAACTTGGGTCTTCCCTACCCCTGTGGGTCCAACAATTACTAGGACTTTATTGTTGGTTTCAAGGGTCATAGTTCTTTCTAATTCCCGTTCCGTGCGGCTATACTGACGATTTCTGTGAATGAATCGGATGATAGACTGGCTCCACCCACAAGTGCTCCGTCTATATCCTCTTGTGTCATGTATTGACCTATGTTGCTAGGGTTCACACTTCCGCCGTAGAGAAGAGGTACATTACCAGAGGTATTTTTACTGTACAAAGATGTGACAGTATCACGTATAGAGGACATCATTTCCTGTGCTAGTTCCTCAGTGGCTGATTGTCCCGTACCTATGGCCCATATGGGCTCGTAGGCGATAACAACTTGGTGTATGTACTTGACGTTCTTTAAAGCTGCCGTTATCTGGTTTTAGACATACTCTGAGGCTAGCCCCCCCTCTCTAGTTTCGAGGTCTTCTCCCGCGCGCAGAATGGGATTAAGTCCTGACTCGATTGCGGCCAAAATCGTTTTG
>CAZQPS010000066.1:0-27246 GCA_964595285.1 uncultured Dehalococcoidia bacterium
ATTTACAACATGCTGGAAGTTAAGCCCTGTGTGTTCAAATAACAGGTATTAGGGCTAGATCGAAAGCATATAAACGCTTGATGTGGATGATATATTTTTTAGTACCGGTTAGTATTGGTTACTGAGTCTGTGTGTTACTCAGATGAAGTATAGGCGTGACAATTTAATTTTCTCCAGAATTTAAAACCGACAGTGCTAGGGCGAGTGATTTACTTGCGTCAGACGCATCTATTAAAGGCTCTGACAATCCACTTATTACATCACAAAAATGGTTTAACTGAATCATTAATGGATCTTCCAAGTCAACTTTCAAAAGACGCTTGGTTAAAGAATGCTGCCATCCCATTCTGTGCGGATCATCATATTGCCAGAGTTCCATTTTGGGAAACCCTATGGACCCTAAGTCACCCATAAAATAATAACAATTTTCTGACACATGGTGATACATGGGATTTTCTTCCGTTGTAGTTTCATACGACCAAGGTGATGTGACAGTGTCCGAACCGATAAGAGTCCCTATTGCACCATTTTCAAATTTCATGGAAATTGCCACGGAGTCTTCCACTTCATATCCCCTAGTATTGGAAGAGGTGACGGCACCAATCGTATCTATTTCTCCACATAAATATCTCAATAAGTCTAGTTCATGAATCAAGTTTATTAGAACAGGACCGCCATCCGGACGAGTCACTCTCCACTGCTGGGAAAAATAATCTTCTGGTTTCATCAGTCCCCAAATAGCAGAAACGGCTACTAATTTTCCGATTCCCTTGTTACTGACGATTGAGTGTAATCTTTGAATTAAAGGATTGTAACGCCGATGGTGACCAACCAGTACTTTAGAATCAGATGATTCAGTTAGCGCGACTATTCTTTCAGCTGCGTCATTAGTGTTTGCTATTGGTTTTTCTATCAGAGCATGAATCCCGTAAGCAGCACATAATTCCATTATTTCTAAATGAGTGTCACTTGGAGTCGCAATAATGACTCCATCAGGTTGCACACTTGACAATAGTTCTTTGGTACTATCGTAAAAAGGAACATTGAAGCCATCTAGTTGTTGCTGCGCTTCGTAGTTTGCATCACAAAGTCCAACTAGTTGGCATCTATCAAAATTAGATACCAATTTCGCATGGCGCTTGCCCATTTGGCCTATACCAATCACAGCAATTTTCATTACGAAATAATAATACAAATCAGATCAACCAACAAATGTAGAACCGATGCTCCTTTCCGCATGATGTAACTTTATTGAGTCATTCTGAGGCATGCTGATGGAGCTCATTAAAATGGAAGACGTAAGTATTTTTAAATGGAATAGTATCTAAACTAATTATCTATTCCCCAATTACCCGGCTCTTGGAGTTAAGATAGTAAATGGTAAAAACATGCAAATGGTTTGAGCTATATACGAATCCGTCACCTCATATAAACTCCACTCACATTCAAGAGAACAGTTTAGCTTTATTAACTAGCTTTAAAGAATCCAGGTCTAGATTTGTAAATTGAAGAGTTTTACCCATCTTTTGGTATTTAAGCGTTTGTGATTCTATTGCCTCCAAAGCAGAGGCATCAGCAAGTTTCACCTTGCTACAATCAATAATCACATTTTCCTCACTAAAATTATCTGGCTGCATTATGTTTTTAAACTTCCAAACAGAGCCAAAAAACAACACCCCATTGAGAAAATGTGAAGTGCCCAGATTTCCATTTTTTATCGTGTTTATTTCTATTCCTTGAGTGGACTTCCAAGCATGAACTATGCATGACACTATTACTCCAATCACAACGGCTAATGCCAGGTCTTGAGCAATAGTTACTCCAGTAACTAGTATTATCACTAGAGCATCCGATTTAGGGATTTTAGTCATCAATTTAAGAGAAGGCCATGCGAAAGTCCCAATAACAACCATCATCATAATACCAGTGAGTGCTGCCAGAGGTATCATTTCTATTAAAGTCGACAAAAATAAAATAAATGCGAGGAGAAAAATAGCCGCGGATATACCTGATAACCGGCCTCGTCCTCCTGATTCAATATTTATCATCGTTTGGCCAATCATGGCACACCCACCCATAGCTTTAAAAAGCCCACACACAAAATTTGCAATTCCCTGCCCTACACATTCCTGATTTGGACTTCCTTGTGTGTCTGTTTTCTCGTCTACTAAAGTTAAAGTTAATAAGCTCTCGATAATCCCAATTCCGGCAATAGTTATTGAAAATGGAAGTATGATAAAAAATGTTGATAAATTAAAAGGTACGGAAGGGATGTGAAAAATGGGGAGTCCTCCAGATACGCTCGACAGATCACCTACACTTCTTGTATCCAAATTCAAAAGTAATGCCACTGCAGATATCAGTATGATTGACACCAATGGTGCAGGAAAAGTCTTACCCACCTTAGGGACTTTTGGCAACAACCATATTATGAACATTGTAAGGGCCGTCAATCCAATCATTGTGATTAAATTTGAACCTGACATCCAGCCGCCGCTAAATACAACGTTAATGGCGCTATGCCCTTTGTCTAAATCTATCAAATCTTGTGAATTAGAATTCCCAAAACTTTTGAACTGACCTAGTTGGGCTAAAAATATGACAATAGCCAATCCGTTAACGAAGCCCAACATTACGGGATGTGGCACTAATCTTATAAATTTGCCTAATTTGAACGCCCCTGCTGCAATCTGAATCACTCCAGTTAACACTAAAGTTGCAAACAAGTATTCAGTCCCATATATCACGACCAATCCCACCATAGCTACTGCCGTTGCACCCGTCGCACCAGATATCATTCCGCTTCTGCCTCCGACTACTGCCGTTATAAATCCCATAAAAAAAGCAGCATAAAGACCAGCGAGGGGTTCTATATGGGCCACAAAAGCAAATGCTATCGCTTCTGGAACGAGAGCAAGAGCTACTGTCAATCCGGATAAAATGTCAGCTTTGGGGTTCTTAGTTAGATTATATTTTTCAAAAAATAGTTTACATTTAGTATTAGATAACAACTATGAAATATGACTCCGAAATCGTTTATATAGTGCTAGTAAGGACTAGTCTATTCAGGCGCACACTCATCCAGTGTAAGTGCTTGTGAAACCAATAACAACGCATTTTTCGCCAGACCAAACGTTTTGATTAATTGTAATTTGCAGCATATAAAGTTTTCTTTTGATAATAAAGCTGTTATTTAAGTCTATCCCTCATTTTAGCAGCATTAACGAGGGTTTATTGGTAATTTAACCAAGGAACAAATTAAGCATATAGAACTTCATTTTTGCGATGTAGGACTGATAACAGGTCGTAAACTATCGTTCGATTTGGGAATATTGGGGATATGAAGGGAACTATCTAGAGTACATGAACATAATCACACCTGCCACGAGGCTAGATATAAAGCCCATTACCACTTAGCCTGCAGAATTCCACTTATCAGAGGACATGTATGCACCTGAATCTCCGCAATTTAGTGAAAGTAGTAGTTGACTGAAGAAAAAAGGTAACAACCTTAGCTATTCATAGTCGACGATCTCGCAGGATATAATAATCAACAACACGTCGCTTCTGCACGACATAGACAACTAGCACGTATCATGATGTCAGCACGAGCTACGGCCTGATCCAATAGTAATTTAACGTGCTGCAATTCCACTCCCTCACCACGCCTAGTGAGACATTCGTGTAATCCGTGGAGCGCCCAGACATTGCGGGGGTGCTGGCTCGGGCGGGGGAGCTTGCCATCGATCCCTAAATCTGCACGGTACACTGACTCCGCTTCTTCGTAGTTACCTGCCTCGATCAGGAGTGCGCCCAAAGCATGGCGTGTTGGCTGGGGCCAAGACCAAGGCTCTTGGTACTTCAAACCATCATCCAGGGCGACTGCCTCTCTCAAATGCTCGAGTCCTTCCTCCTTTTGACCAGCCTTGAAGGCGATTTCTCCCAACATCATCTGCTCTGCAACAGCAAGTACGTCGCGGGCAGTATTGTTGAACAACATACGCTCCTCAGGAACATCGGCATAGGCAGATTCGAACTCGGATTTGACCGATTGTGCATCGTCGTGTTTGCCTAGATTAGCAAACGCAACGGCACGAGCATATAGAATCAACGCGTTAGTCGTCATGTAGAGCGTTTTATCGTCTGGCTGTTCCAGGTCAAGAATGTCTGCCCACATACCGAACCGTATATAGACATGTGGCAATGCTGCCACAAAAGTCTCAAAAAGGTCGGGATAGACGCGAACAACATCGTCCGGGACTTCGTCGCGAAGACGGAGGGCTGCACTTACAGCACCTGCCTTCTGCCCAAGGAACATCGCTCCATAGAGGGCAAAGTGCAAATTGTGGATGCGGTAGAGCGCATAAAAATTTGCAGCACCCACATGGGCCTTAAATCTGTCGTCTACCTCGGCGGCAGCAAGATTACGAGATAGAACATTTTCATAATCTCCGCAAAGAACATCAATGTGTGTCGCCATATGAATCAGGTGACCGGCATCTGGAACTAAGCCAGTCAGCTTGTCCCCATGTCGCAAAGCACGCTCGGGAAATGGCGACATCTCCATCAGGTGAATATACATGTGCAAAAGACCCGGATGATCCCATGCATCCGACCTTGCTTCGAAAGAGTCCTCTAGAACCTTCATCGCTTCTTCAGTTGAAGCCTCTGGATTAGGCACTCCCTTGTGATAATCCCATAATTGCCATGGCGTCCGGTTCATCATAGCTTCAGCGTAGACAAAAGCTACATCCAAATCCTCCGAATACTTCTCGTAGACTGGTTTCATGGCGACAGCGAAGCCATCGTTGAATGGTTGGTAATCTTCAATTTCAGGGTCATCAGGATAGCGCGAGACCAAGGCATTGAGTAGGTCGAGCTCAATAGGAGTTGCGGACCCCAAAGCCAATCCAGCCTCTAGTGCCTCGTGAGCGCGCTTGAGCGCCGGTCCTTTTTCTTCAGGGGTGAAAACTTCCCACGGCTTGTTGTAGTTTGGCCCAATTGCATATGCAATACCCCAGTATGCCATCGCACAGTCTGGGTCAGCCTCTAAAGTCCTCTCAAAGCATAAGATGGCTTCTTCGTGATTGTATCCGAATAACCAGACTATGCCTCTGTCAAACCAGGTCTGTGCAACTGTTACTTTGCTCGTTAGGCGGCTATAGTTTCCCAAATTGAAATAGTCTGACATGTGCTTGAATTTTACTCCTGACTAGCTTTCCCCTAAATTATCCCACCGTGACTCCAAAGGGATCAGTAAACAATACATCAATAACATAAGTGAGTATATAGCCAAGGAGCTTCTTCACGTACCATTAGCCCACCCTCCGTCAATTACATGGGCTTGCCCGGTAGTGAATCTACTTTCGTCAGAGGCCAAATATTTAGCTAATGAGGCAATTTCACCGGCATTTGCGATTCTACCCATAGGTTGTCGTTTAACAAAGCTTTCAAGTGCTTTATTATAATCACCCGTAGCTCTTAACCGCTCATGCATGGATGGTGTATCCACCGTACCGGGGCAGATGCAATTACAACGTACACCGTACCTTACATAATCTCTTGCGACTGATTTAGTTAATCCTACAACCGCAGCCTTAGTGGTTCCATAAATGAATCTGTCAGGCGCTGCCATAACCGAAGATACTACAGAAGCTATATTTACAATTGAACCTTGTTCTTTGGCTATCATGCCTGGCAAGACCGCTTGAATACTGTGAAACATGGACATAACATTAAGATTTACGGCGAAAGTAAAGTCGTCATCAGAGGCATCTAATATATTTCCGTGATTGACTATTCCTGCACAATTTACAAGGATGTCAGGGTCAACATCCTTTACTAGAGACTGCAGCGATGATTTATCGGTGACGTCTAACTGAATAGTTTCGGCTCCACTAAGAGTTGACAATAAGTCAAAATTAATGTCTGAGGCGGTCACCCGAGCCCCTTCCGAAACAAACATCTCTGCAATAGCCCGCCCAATTCCTTGTGCGGCAGCTGTTATAAATATACTTTTACCCTTTAATGTCATATTACACCTCTATAACAATTGTCCTGTGTGCAGCTCATGATTGATTACATTGCAAGAAAGCCTCCATCAACTACCAGCTCCGTTCCCGTTATGTATGAGGCCTCATCTGATGCAAGAAACAAAACAGCACTGGCAACTTCTTCGACACGTCCACTTCGTCCCATTGGCACCTGCTTACGAATTTCTTCCCTCATCCCAACACCTATTACCTTGCTGGCTGACTGCATGGGCGGCATCAAACCAGGGTGAACAGAATTTACCCGTACACCCTGTTTGGCATATTGCACTGCTGCTGACTTAGTAGCAATCCTCACAGCCCCCTTAGAGGCGTAGTACCCAATGTGGCCTTTTTCAGCGCCCGTAAAGCCATATATTGACGATATATTTACAACCGATCCCCCACCTGTAGAAACCATTTCCGGAATGACAAACTTCATTCCAAGAAACACACCTTTGGCGTTTATATTCATAAGCTTGTCCCATCCATCTACACTCATCTGATCTGAATACGCTGTGTTAGCTATGCCGGCATTGTTAACTAAAATGCTTATTTTTCCCAAAGATTGTATTGTGTAATCGACCAATCTCTCCCATTCCTCTTCTTTAGTCACATCCAAGTATCTGAATACAGCTGTCCCACCAGCTGACCTTATTTCAGAAGCAACAACTTCTCCTCTGTCCTCTTCAATATCGGCAATTACTACTCTCGCGCCTTCCTCGGCAAACAACCTAGCTTCGGCTGCACCCATTCCGTTCGACGCCCCAGTAATTATGGCCACTTTGTTCTTCAGTCGCATATCGTTTACTCCCTATGACCTTCCCTTTAGGGCTTACGTAACTCTAGCTCACGTTATCAATTTTGAAACATGTTCCAACTATTCCAGACAGTCAACTACGGGAAAGTTTCTTAGTAAGGTTCTCATACATATCGTCAACTAAATTTCGTAATGAAAATTGAGGATACCATCCCCATTCATGTCTAGCGACAGAATCATCAAGCGCTCTAGGCCAAGAATCTGCAATAGCTTGCCTTGCAAAATCCACTTTATAAGTCACCTGAAATTTAGGATTTATCCTATTTATCTCTTTCGCTAATTCTTCCGGGGTAAAGGTCATGGCATGCACATTGAAATCTGCATTATGAATCAATTTTTGGCGGTCAGCGTCATACAGATTTAGCAAAGCACTAATAGCATCTGGCATGTACATCATTGGCAGAGCAGTATCAGGAGAAAGATAACATTCATAATGACCCTTTTTAATAGCCTCGTAAAACATTGCGACTGCATAGTCCGTAGTCCCGGATGTCGGTTCAGTTTTCCAGCTTATAAGGCCCGGAAGCCGCAATCCTCTGACATCTAAGTTTAGCTTAGAGCAATAGTAATTACCCATTAATTCCCCAAATACCTTGGATATCCCATACACGGTATCGGGGTTCTGAATAGTGTCATTTGGCGTCAATTCCTGGGGAGTTTTATTACCGAATGCAGCGATGGAACTCGGTAGCATAACCTTATCGATACCATTCCTATACGCGCATTCTAGAATATTAAATGTTCCATTTATGTTCACAGCATGTGCAGCGGCTCTACTATCCTCTGCAGTGGCAGATAATATTGAAGACATATGAAAAATTGAAGTTATTTTAAATTTATGTATCACGTCCTCCAAAGCGGAATGGTCAGTAACGTCAAGGTTTACACTTGGTCCGAAATTCACAACGTCCTCACAAAGAGGAGTATTATTCCAACTTGCAACTATGTTTTCGTTTCCATACTTAGCTCTAAGGGCGGGTACCAACTCCGATCCTATCTGACCAGCTGCACCCGTTACTAGTATATTATTCATTACTATTCCATTTATCCATAATTGTGAATTATACACATTACAGACAGAATACTTTATTAAACAGATCTTCTATAAATGCTAAGTAAGAAAACAGCGAGCCATTCATTTTGGCTTAAATATTTACACTATCGTTTCCCGTATTTCAAAATCCTATGAACTCCTAAAAGACCGGATTCTTTATGGACTTAGTTATACCTGCTAGCCTACACTTCCGAACTGAAAGTGAGAGTATTATGCCCGACGTAACAATTCAGATAAAAGCTGGCAGAACTCAAGAGCAAAAGGTCAAAAGTTACTAACTACAACCAGCAAAAGCCTAAACCCTTTTAAAAGAAAATTTGGTCAATCACAGGAGTCACGTGAAAATCTCCGGTTTTCTTGCATTGCCCTATCGTCTTTTCCACATTTGAATAATCCTCTGCCTCCAGCAGTATGAAAAACACATGCTCAGAAGGATTAATCTTGAAGTATTTAATTTCCACTCCATTTTCTTTGGCATTCAGCCCGACTTGCTTCCACAGAGCCATAATTTCACTATCTTCATTTGGTGGGCCATAACAATTTTCCGCAGTGTGAGTATGTGTAATATGATAAGTAGGCAAATCAAAACTCCTTTTCTATATAAAAGTTAGAATCCTAGAAGGCAAATAATATTACCATTAATCAATTATGCTGAAGTTCAGCAGGACAAGGTATAAATTCTTGAGATTAAATAATAAGGTAGCGATAATTACCGGTGCCGCTCATGGTATGGGCGCAGCTGAAGCGAGGATGTTTGCTTGTGAAGGCGCAAAGGTCATTGTGACTGATATAACTAAAGACAGAGGACAGTCGGTAGCCTCCGCAATAAACGATGCCGGAGGACACGCAATTTTCAAATCACTCGACGTTACAAGTCAATTTGAGTGGGAGAAAGTTGTAAAGTCTACAGTATTAAGCTACGGCAAAATTGATATTTTAGTAAATAATGCAGGGATAGTGGGGATCGATTATTCTGATCAGATGAGCTTATCCAACTGGGAGAGATTCATCGATGTAAATGCTAAAGGGGCCTTTCTTGGAATGAAATCTGTAATACCCAACATGGTTGCTGCTGGGTCTGGTTCGATAATCAATATATCGTCAGTGTTGGGTATTATTGGGTCAAAGAGTAGCCATATGGGATATAACGCTGCCAAGGGGGCGGTGAGAGCTGCAACCAAGTCTGCAGCAGTACAATACGCAAGGCAAGGCATACGGGTTAACTCCGTACATCCAGGAATAATGCCGCCTATGCTGTCTTTTAACAATTCAAAAGATTCAGAACTGCGACTAGACCCTGCAGAATCCGTGCCTTTGGGAAGAAGTGGTCTTCCAGAGGAAGTAGCAAGTGCCGTTCTATTTCTCGCTTCAGATGAAGCTTCCTACATAACTGGGACAGAATTGGTAGTAGATGGGGGACTTATTGCCATCTGAATCTCAACTCATCCCCATGTGGTCGTAATTTACTTACGGATCATTTTTAAAGAGCATTCCTGTTCTTCGAATGTGATAAGGCGGTCTGTACCTCTTATTCCTACCTGAATTCAAAGAAACCAGAAGACTGGAATACTATGTAGAAAATACCAAATTTCCGTTCGGAATATGGCTAGTATATCTCGAGCAATCAATGATAGATCGTTGTTGCCTCAAATTTACTATGGGCAATACTCCCTCAACTGCCAGACGCTAATCTGTCATTGATAATTGATGGGTGGTATTATTACAGCTTATACGGAAAAACGTGAATGTACGGAGGAGGCTTAAAATGAATGCAATATCTATGACGGTGGCTCAACTCAAGCCCGGGAAAAGGAATGAAGTAGATGAATTCATGGCTCAGCGAGCGGACACTATTTCAAGTATATCGGGTCTATTAAATTGGGGATATGCCGACTCTGGGGAGAATGAAATCACTGTGATAGCCGTCTATGACAGTAAGTCTGCCGCTGAAAATGCGACCCAGTACGTAACCACCATTCTTGGAGAGGTTGCCCCCTTGGTGGCAGCCCAACCAGTTCGCAACATCTATGAAGCACACTGGCACTGATCGAGTCTTACTAGCAAATCACTTAATTTGACTGGATGTATAAAATGCCAAATTTGGTTCTTAAAAATTTTCACTTAGTAGATTGTGTATCAAGCGATATAATCCCTGACGCGTCACTTGAAATCGTGAGCGGACGCATCTCAAAAATCACAACACATGGAGAAGCAATTGACTCAAATGACGTGCGAACAATCGACCTTGAAGGAAGCTGGGTACTGCCAGGGCTCTGGGATGTGCATGTACATTTAATGTTCCCTGACCCTCCCCCCACAACCTCTCCGGAACGCGTTATTAAATATGGACTGAATGCTATTGAAGGTATTAAACAAAGCGGCGTCACCAGTATAAGAACCGCCGGCACGGAAGACTGGATAGACGTTGCATGGAGAGACACGTTTAACTCTGGAGCCACCATTGGACCGCGAATATTTGCCGCGGGATACTTCCTTACGACCACGGCTGGCCATGGTAAAAGACATCCATTTAGTAGACAATTAGATGGTCCTAGAGACTTTGTCAAAGGGGTTCGGGAACAAATAGAACGTGGTGTAGATCACATTAAGTTGAACTTATCAGGCGGTATTATGGGGCCCGGATGGGACAGACATTGGCACAATTTCCTACTAGAAAATGAAATAGAAGCCGCATTCGAAGTTTGCCATCAAAGAGGAATGCCTGTAATGTCTCACGCGGCCAATCCTAAAGCCGTTAAAGATGCCATTCGGCTAGGAACCACTTCAATAGAACACGGCTATATCATGGATTCAGAATGCATAGAAATGATGCTAGAAAATGATACCGTCTATGTACCCACCCTCGGTATAAGCCACCTTACCCCTACACAGGTAACAAACGAATGGGAACACGCCTATCTGAAGAGAGCAAACATATCTAGTGAAATGTTATCTCGGGCAGACGAAGCTTCCGGTGAACATTCAAAATGGTTTCGTACTGCTCTCAACGCAGGCGTAAAAATGGCTCTAGGATCAGACCTTGGACCAATTAAAGACGCAGTTTATTTGGAAATGGGATTATGGATCAGGGATGGTGCAACTCCTATCCAAGCGATCCAGGCAGCTACAAAGACTGCCGCTGAACTTTGTGGAGTCGGAGAAGATTTGGGCACTGTCGAACCTGGGAAAATAGCAGATCTTATCGCTGTGCGCGAAAACCCCATGGAAAATATTAACCATTTGAGAAATCTATCAATTGTCATTAAGGATGGTCAGGTTATAACGAACAACCTGGATGCCTGACACAGGTGTAAATATAAACCGTAGGAAGTATTAATATGATATACGAATTTAGAACTTACGATTTAAAGCCTAGAGCTGTTCCTGAATTTGAAGAAACATTTGCAAAACTTCTACCTGAGCGAGAAACCTTCTCGCCACTAGGTGGTATTTGGCACACTGAAGCAGGACCACTAAACCAAGTAATAATGATTTGGCCGTATGAGGACCTAAATCACAGAGAGGAAGTGCGTGCCAACGTTAATTGGGCTTCTAAATGGCCTGAAAGTACCGCCCGCATTATAGAAAACATGAACTCTGAGATTTATACACCCGCTACTTTCATGGAGCCATTAGGACAAAAAGCAATAGGTCCCCTTTATGAAATCCGCATTTACGCCTATCCACCAAGAGGAATACCAACTACTCTGGAGGCGTGGGGGAAAGTAATCGAAGAGCGAACGAAATTTTCTCCCCTGGCTGGAGCATGGTATTCCGAATCTGGAAATCTGAACAAATGGGTACATTTATGGGCGTATGAATCATTCGAGCAACGCTTAAAAGTCAGGGAAGATACCAGATTGAAAGGTGTCTGGCCACCTACGGGTACAATACCTCCTTTAAAACAAGAGTCTAAGCTTCTATTTCCTGCATCTTGTTCCCCAATGCAATAAATTTGAACGCATCTGCGTTGAAGCTTTAACTTGCAGAAAAGGTACTTTAAATGGGATTCAGGAAAATCAATTAAAAAGACTAATAGACTTCATTAACTGGGTGAAAGTAACGAGAAAATAAATATTTCTTTACTTTCTCGTGCTAGTTAATATGGCTTCATATTGAGTGTTAATCAGTCTAAAAGCTTTATCTTTTTCTGAATCGAATAACAGAACACACCAAGCAAAAGTCCCACGAATCCTAGAATCGCTAGTGATATAGGAATGCTGGTATACCCAGCTAGCCATCCCAAGAATACGCTAACAATTATTGAAAGGGAGGCGCTGTAAGTAATAAGACTAACAACTCTAACTCTCATCTCAGGTGTTGACAGAGATTGCAAAAGTACGATTGTAGCTGCTCGGTTTACAGCTAAAGCACTGGCTCTAATGAGAATCACTGCAATCGCGAGAGGTAAAATATATGAATGCGAAAAAACCAAGACAGCGGCTGCGCTGACGATCACGCTAATTAGCATGACTTTCCCTCTCGGAAAAATAAATCCCACGGAGCTAAGAGTAATGCCCATTACCACACCCCCAAACCCATCTATCGCCATGAGATATCCGCCGACATCAGCACCTTGCCGCAAGACCTCGGAAGTAAATACAGGGAGCATGAATAAGGCTGGCTCTAATAAAGTATTAGGTATTAAAGCTACAAGCGCCAAATATAAAAGGACCCTGTTTTTGTACCAAATGTATTGGAAGCCCTCAATTAAGTCAGCTAAGACATTATGGCTCTGATCTTTAGTTACCACAGTGAAATACGGAGTGGTCAAGAACCAAAAAACCAAAACATTCCCGATATATAAAAAAGACTCAAATGCGAAATTCCAGAAGAAACCCAGTGTAAATATTAAAATTCCTCCGATCAATGGGCCCACAACACGGGTAGCAGATATCGTGAGCATATTAAGAGTTATTGCGTTGCCTAATAAACTTTCTGGCACAGTGTCTGGTATCAGTGCCAATCTAGTCGGCATGGTAATAGAAAGGCAAATACCTCCGATAAAGGCATAGCCATAAACATGCCATATAGAAACCAAATGTGCACCCGCCAACAATCCGATGCTCAAGGCCATGAGCGCCATAAAGCTTTGCACCACCATGACTAACTTACGACGCTCGAAACTGTCTCCTAGAGTGGCCATAAAAGGCCCCGTCAACAAGAAAGGTAGAAATGTTAACGCTGACGCAGTGACCACAAACATAGGTGAAAGGACTGAACCCACGGTCAGACTACGTATTAGCCACCCTACTGTTAGTAATTGCAACCACTGAGCACTCTGACCAAAAAAGTTCCCTAGCCATAGCCATCTGTAAGGAACACTTTCAGCCATTGAATCAAAAGTTCGCACGCGTGAAGCGAAACCACCTATTTTCGCAACTCTAGAAACGATCATCTGGCAATTCTAAAGCGACAACGTAGGCAAATGCTAGTTGAAAAAACTGGCTTGGCCATATCATGTGACTTAAGAGAACTATTCTCATCAACGAGAGTGCTATAACGTATCTGAGAGTATTACCTGGCTGTCCATCCAAGATCAATTGTGTAGGAACCACCGGTTATCTTGGATGATTTCTCCGATGACAGGAACATAGCAAGATTCGCAACCTCTTCAGGTTCGATCAGGACCTTAATTGCGGCAGAATCTAAGGCGACTTGTTCAACAAATTCAGATTCTTCAATGCCCAAAAGTTTCGATTGGTCAGATATTTGTCTTTCTGTCAGACCCGTCCTAACATAGGCTGGGCATATCGCATTACAAGTTATACCAAACTGTCCAACTTCTACAGCCGTAGTTTTCGTCAGACCTATTAACCCATGTTTGGCTGATATATAAGCTGACTTATATGGACTAGCCACCAGCCCGTGGATAGAAGACATATTTATTATCCTACCCCACATGCTCTCCTTCATCCCGGGTAGGAAACGTCTCGTCAATTGAAATGGGGTAGTTAACATAAGTTGCAACATAGAGTTCCATGCATTTATTTGGAAATCTTCAATTCTATTTATTTTTTGATACCCAGCGTTGTTTACTAGGATATCTATATTCCCATGTTGATCAAGCACTTCATCGCATATCTTTTCCGTTTCAATTTGATTGGTTAAATCAGCGTAGTAATAACTCCCCCCCAAGTCCTTCGCCAGCATTTCACCTTCTTCTTTGCTAATGTCAATGATTATCACCCTGGATCCGTTTTGAGAAAATACTTCAGCGATGGCTTTACCGATTCCGGTCGCTCCACCAGTAATCAAAGCAAGTTTATTCTCTAATTCAGACATTGTTCCTCCTCGATTCGAAGCTCTGATTTTCTCAATACATTCTGTTCGGTACACCACGTACAATGGCCCCTGCGTCTATTGGAAAAACTCATCAATTTTGATATGAAAGAGGGAGAGCATTATGTTGATAATATACTGTCATGTAGGCTGAGCAATCATTTTAAAATGAAATTCTAATCTTATACACAAACTAAGTGTATGCCCACTGTACCTAAGAGTTAATTATCTTAAGAGTCAGTCCATTCTTTCAGCTTCTCATCCGTTGCGACTTCATAAAATTCAATTCGATTCGAACTTATGATGCTGTTTAACTCTCCCATATATTTTTCAATAACTATATCAGGCACATTCGTTCGAGCATTAAATTCAATGGATTCCTGATCCCATTCAGCGTACACTACGATCTCATCACCCGGTGTACTGAATCCCTCCACGTATATCGTCGCTGGGCTACGACCTTTTTCCTCATAAGCTGAGCAAATATTTTTCATCAGCGCAGCTACTCTCCACGTATCAAATCTAGTAGCGGGCCTGCATCCTCTTCTTAATTTAAACATATTCACTCCCGTTCATGATCAGCTCTAAAACGACTCATAGTTAAACCCGAGAGCGTATCTTCACTGCAAACCTGTCCATCCTGCTTAAAGTGGCATCAATAGTATCTTCTTGTAAATTTAACGTGAGATGCCGAACACCCATCTCTTCTAATTTCTTTATATCCTCAATTATCTGGTCAGGCGTTCCGGTCAATAGTCTACGCTCCCCATTAAGCACTTGCGCCTCATACTCATTATTCCAATTAATAAAGTACGCAAAATCCATTGTCTCTGGATCACGATCTATCTCCCGCATATTCTCCCTGACCCTTTCAATATATTCCGTAAGTTGTGCAAAAGTACCTACCTGGAAACGGGGATTACTGCCTATCGGATACCAGGCATCTCCCAACGCAGCGGCTCGCCTCAGAGCGGGAGGGCTCTCTCCTCCTATCCATATTGGCGGATGCGGAAGCTGAACAGGTTTGGGTGCAAATGTTATGTCAGAAAAACTGCAATATTTTCCTTCGTAACTGGGATTTTCAGTAGTCCATAATTCTTTAAACACCTTTAGATACTCATCCGCAACTGCACCTCTTTCTTCATACGGGGGAGCACCAATAGCTTCAAATTCTTCTTTCATCCAGCCTATACCACATCCTACTATGAGCCTCCCTTGTGACAACACGTCAATCGTAGAAAGCATCTTTGCCGCTACTACGGGACTCCGATGTGGTAGTACCATTACAGCGGTTAATAGACGGATCGTAGTTGTGATACCAGCCATGTAACTAAGTGTTGTTAATTGATCCATATATTCGCCTGAGGCACTACTTGCACCGAATGCATCTACGAATTCACCACTGTCATTGTACGGATAGGTAGAATCTATAATTTTTGGAACAACGATATGATCACTGACGCTCACAATATCGTACTCCATATCTTCGCCCGCTTTTGTCATTTTGACTATATTATCCAAAGTTGCAAGCGGGCCTCTGCTAGCCACTGCAAACCCAACTTCCATTTCTAACTCCTACCGTTACTAAAAACACACCAAATCAATTCCCCAAAATGGTGAAAGCTATATAGCTTTCATAAATTCAGCAATACGCTCCCCTATCATCATAGTGGTCACGTTTGTATTGGCACGTACGCAGTCAGGCATTACTGAAGCATCAGCAATACGAACACCTTCCAAACCATGGACCTTACCAAACTGGTCGACTACATTCATGGGATCAGATTTTGGTCCCATACGACAAGTAGTCGTAAGATGGAGCCCAGTGCTCACTTCCCTCAATAACCATTCGTCCAAAGCGTCGTCTGATAAAAGGTCCACGTCCAAAGGGGTGATCCTACTTTCGATAATTGATTCAAACTCGGGATCTTTGGCGATCTCAACTGCTAGGCGTACCCCTTCTCTCGCTCTCTCGCGATCAAATGCTTCCTCCAGAAGATGAAAATCTAAATAAGGCTGCACAGAAGGATCTGTAGATGTTAAAGTGATGCTACCTTTACTTATCGCAAAATACAGACCTACAACAAGACGAATACCAATCGCCTCCATGCGTTTACCCCCTTGATTGTCCCGGGCTTGCGCGAAATTAACAGGCCATATGATCATGTCGTCAGGCAGGTGGGAACCGGTCGCCGTATATCTCAAACCAACTTGTAATCTAGGAGCCAATCCGTCTAGTTCCACTCCAGGTTTAGTTTTAAAATCTACAAAAATCAACGGATGATCACTAAGATTTTGTCCCACTCCAGGTAGATGATGAACAACAGGGATGCTCATCTCATTCAAATGTACAGAATCCCCTACCCCAGATAACATCAGTATCTGTGGATTGCCTATACTCCCGCCGCTTAACACAACTTCATCCGACTCAAGGACAAATTTCTCACCACCACTCTCTACCTCCACACCTACTACTCGTTTATCCTCAAATATAAGCCTGTGTACCGTACAGTTCGCACGGATGGTCAAATTGAGCCTGTGCCTTGACTGAGTCAGGTAACCTAAAGCCGTACTGATACGGATTCCATTGGGATTGTTTACAGGCAATGGACCAAGGCCACTTGCTCCAGGTTCATTCAAATCTGGACAGATCCTATACCCCAATCTCCGAACCGACTTATGAAAAGCCTTGGTTGGAGGACCCCATTCTTCAGGTTTGTATCTGCGACAGATGATGGGACCGTCAGTCCCATGGAAATCATCCGAAAAATCGGTGTCAGCTTCTAGCTTTCGAAAAAAAGGCAAGACCTTTTCAAAATTCCATTCATCGTTGCCAAGGGACTCCCAAAGTTCGAAATCATGGGTCTGACCACGCAAAAATACTTGACCATTTATCGCGCTTGATCCGCCAGTAACCTTCCCGCGAGGCACATCCATAATTAGGCTCGTATCCGTCCCTTTGCCCTTATACAACCAATTATGCTCTTCACTAACTAGAACATCTGTTGCCGTCGCATATCCGTATTTCAGATCGTCTGGTAATGAGGCAAATTCTGGATAGTCTGGACCTGCTTCCAAAAGCAAAACGGACCTTTCAGGATCCTCTGAAAGTCTGCTCGCAACTATGCTGCCTGCTGAACCCGAACCAACAACGATAACATCGTATCTCATTAGGTGCCCCCGCTGGAAAAGAAATGCCATATGGGTCGGATGTTATTCATATCACCTTACTCAGTCAAGAGCACATTAATGAAGCTCGCAGATACTTCCTTTGCTCAAATATCAAGCTACAAAGCTCGTAAGAATGCATTTGTATATTTATACAGCTACACAATTTTTCATTATGCACAGGCAATAATAGGAGTAGGATCTCTGATTCACTATTTAAAAAATCTTACAGATTGAATATTATTGTTCTTGAGATAAATATTTCGCTATCAATAATTCAGTGTTGGATGGTGCAATCAATATGACGATCAAAGTCGCGTTTATAGGCGCAGGTAGCATAGGCTTCACCCGAAAACTTTTCCGCGACATTCTCGCTGTACCAGAACTTCAAGATACCCACTTCGCGTTTACGGACATATCTGCTCGTAACTTGGATCTGGTAGCACAACTGTGTATTAAAGAAATTACAGCAAATCACCTACCAGCTACTGTCTCCACTACAACTGATAGAAAAGAAGCTTTAACGGACGCGGACTACGTAATAAATTGCACTCGGATAGGTGGACTAGAAGCATTTACGCTTGATGTAGAAATACCTCTTAAATATGGTATCGATCAGTGTGTTGGAGACACTATTTGTGCAGGGGGTATCATGTACGGGCAGCGGAATATCCCTCAGATGTTGGCTTTTTGTGAGGACTTCCAAAGACTGGCAAAGCCTGGTGCATTATTCATAAATCACTCGAATCCTATGGCAATGAACACTTGGGCCGCACTTGACATAGGTACAAACGTTGTCGGTATTTGTCACGGCGTCCAAAACACAACTCGGCAACTCGCCGACGTACTCGGTACAGATACAAAAGATTTATACGTATCAGCTGCTGGGATTAACCATCAGACTTGGTTTATTGAAATTCTAAACAAAGGCAAGAAAGTAGAATCAGCGGAGCTTTTGGAAGCATATGAACAACACCCTATTTATTCAAAGACTGAGAAGGTCAGAATCGACGTTCTGAAGAGGTTCGGATATTACAGTACGGAGTCAAACGGTCATCTGTCCGAATACTTGCCCTGGTATCGCAAAAGGCTTGACGAAATAGTCGACTGGATTGACCTATCCAAATGGGACCATGGAGAAACAGCAGGATACCTGAGATATTGTATGGAGGGCAGAAATTGGTTCGAGACCGACTACAAGGTATGGCTAGAATCAGAAAGCCCAACCATAGGTCCAGATATAAGAACCACAGAACACAGTAGTAGGATTATTGAGTCAATAGAAACAGGACGACCTTACAGGGGTCACTTTAATGTCCGAAACAACGGGGCAATTACAAATTTACCTGATGATTGTATTGTTGAGGTGCCCGGTTATGTCGACAAGGGCGGCATTAGAATACCAAGTATGGGGGATCTACCATTAGCTTGTGCTGCAACTTGCACAGCTTCAATAAGTGCTCAACGAATGGCTAAGGAAGCAGCAGTGAATGGGGACATCATGCTACTAAAGCAGGCCATGCTACATGATCCTCTTACAGCAGCCGTATGCAATCCTGAAGAAGTGTGGCAATTGACAGATGAAATGCTAGTCGCCCAGTCAAAATGGCTCCCTCAGTACGCAACCGAAGTCCCTGAGGCTAAAATCCGCCTCCTTGAAAATCCCAGAGTCAAGGCTAGTAATCCTGAAGGAATCGCCCGCCTCGAGGTACGTAATGTTGACGAATTACGTACAGGTAATCATGACAGAATGATCTAATAGTAGGGTCTGGCTATACCATGAATCTGGCTTACAAATATGTTGATCTATTTTGTAGGGCAGCGCCTGAGTGAGCTCATAGAATACTTAACGGCCGACAATCAGCCCTGCTGAGATTCTCACTAGTTTCCCTAATCCCCCCATCATTGCCGGTCTTTAATAAAACTAACCCCAAGACAAATTACTACCAACATAAACCCTGCATATGGAATCATGATCCAGTCAGATTGATAATTTATAACAGACATGACCGCACCTACAATACCAACTACAATGACCACTCCAGCAACTATCTGGTTGAGATTCTTTTGTATTAAAATTCCCAATCCAAAAATCGAGAATCCCAGCATAACAAAAAACATTCCAAAAGACCCAAATGATGGTGCCGCTGCGTAAAGAGCATCAGAAATTGTCACCTTTCCGATTGAAGCAGCCTGCCCAGCTCCGATCGTCAAAGCTGATTCCCCCAAACCCACTGCAAGCCCAACAACAAGGAAAAAAAGACCGATTCTTGCATACTGGGCTCCAGTTCCTCCCGCCATAGAGGCATTCACCCCAGCCAATCCAGCCCCCACCATGACCATACCTAATGACATGACAAACATACCTATTTTAGATAGACCAAGATTGGCAACCAAGCTAGAAATAGCCGCCTGAGAATCCGACCAATCCGATATACCTACTATAATTGATAAAATCAAGACCCCAGTTACCATCAATATTGGCCCTAGGATCAACAAAATACTTGTTAATTTCCTTGATGTTAGATGCATATAAAGTCACCAATCTACGATTCTATGTTTGGCCCATATCCATCACAATATTAACAAAATTCCAAAAACCATGCCTCATAGCAACAAACCATATACTGGCATTAATTACAAACAACCTCCAAGCCGCAAGGAAGTATGACACCATAGTCTGTAATCACATACGTTGACACACGCAATCTCTGCTATATCATTTACGTAAATTTGCGCACCTTTGATCTATGGATCGAATACTTGTTTTTGCCTAATACATGGGTAGATTCATCATAATGGAATGAGAGGATAAGTTTTGACAAAGCATAAGAATCTGGTTTTCATTTTCAGTGACCAACAGCGCTATGACACCATGGCATGTTACGGTAATGAATGGATAAAAACACCCAACTTAAACTCTCTTAGCGAACAATCCTTTATTATGGAACGAGCCTATGTGGGTCAGCCCGTGTGTACACCTGCCCGCGGGACTATAACGACTGGATTACATCCCCATAATGCAGGACCCACCGTAAACGTTATACCTCTACCCCCAGAACAAAAAACAATAGCCGAATATCTCCCAGCGGACTTCGAGACGGCATGGTTTGGTAAATGGCATCTTGGGGACGATGGAAACGCCCAGCACGGATTCAAACACTGGATATCAACAGAAGATCATATGTCCAGATTTGTAGGATTAAGTACTGAGCCCAGTAAGAGCGATTGGCATAATTATTTAGTAGACCAGGGCTACAAACCAGACGAAATATTATCTGTCGAACAGCCCCATCTCCCAGATGAGGTTACAAAACTCGCTCCTGAGAATTGGGAAGTATTCAGTTCAGCGAGTCGATCGGAGTTGCCTGCCGAGCACCAGATGGCTCACTTTCTAGGCAGAAGGGCTTCAGAATTTATCAAGGATCACAAGAACGACAAATTCTGTCTATATGTCAGTACTTTTGAACCTCACTCCCCTTACAATGGCCCATATAATGATTTATATGATCCCGCGTCATTACCGGTCGGCCCCGCGTTTCTTCGAAAACCTGAAGACGCCCCACTAATAAGCAGGCTGCGGGCTGACAATAATATGCAGTTTCTAGAAGGCTCATCAGCATCATATAGAAATTATGTGGAGGATCATATCGCTAATTTCAACGATATAAGTTCTGAATTTGGTTGGAGACAATTAAGAGCTCGCTATCTAGGCAACATAACCCTAGTAGATGATATGGTCGGGATGATCGTGGATACTCTGAAAGAACAGGGCATATTGGACGATACTATTATCGTATTCACCAGTGAACATGGCGAAATGGCAGGCGACCATGGCATGCTAGAAAAAAGATCCATGTACGAAGAATCGGCACGAGTGCCGCTCCTAATAAGAGCCCCTGGGATATCGACCAATAAAACGGTGGTTGGTGGCAATTTCGGACATGTAGACCTTGTTCCAACCCTTCTTGACTTACTCGGGTGTTCCATTCCCGAAGATCTGGACGGAAAATCTATAACACCTGTCCTTGAAGGCAATGGGAACCTCAGGAATAATGAAGTCTTTGTGGAATGGAATGGAATCGGGTCGATTGAAGACCGACTGCTCGGGACTTCAGACATTAATACAATGCATCAAGCGCCATGGCGAACCATAGTATATAGAGACTGGAAATTGAATCTTTGTGCAACAGACAAGTGCGAACTTTATAATCTCCGAGAGGACCCACATGAGCTTTGCAATTTAATTGATGATCCGAATCAACAGGACATCGTAAGATTGTTATCAACCAAAATTCGGGCGTGGCAGTACAAGACCAACGACACCGCCCCCCTTTAAAACCATCCAGCTTGATTTAGAAATAGATCCTTATCGTAAAGAAAGAGCCCGGCAGGTGCTCTGTCTGGGATTCATGGTAGTCATAATAATTCTTTTGGGAACATTTTGAGCCTTTTGTAACACTTTGCGAATCACTGTAATACACTTTCTCCACATTCTGTCGCTGGTAGCAGTTGTAGGTACCGCTAGTGTCATTGTGGTGAAAGCCCAGCTAAAAATTTTAGGACTTGGAATAACACCTCCATTTACAACTTGATTTAACATGCTGACCCAGGTTAGATCTAGGGCCATACCGAGCAATTTGGCCATGTATATTCACATGAGTTATTGTACGTGCATTGAACTTGGTAGGCGATGGGGTAAAGGTCATAATGGATCCGAGGTTGAGAGGTAGCTAATAAATCTGTAAACTAAGCCGATAACCTACGAAACACGCGTAACGTAAGACTAGGAGTTATACATGCCCGACAAAAAACCAAACATAATATTCGTATTCAGTGACCAGCAACGCTTTGACACAATGGCGGCCTATGGTGCCGATTACATGAAGGTACCCCACCTTAACCAGCTAGCCCAAGAGAGCTTCATATTTAAGAATGCCTACGTTTCCCAGCCGGTCTGCACTCCGGCCAGAGCCACGATTATGTCAGGACTGTACCCTCATACTGCGGGACCCATCGTCAATATGATCAACTTACCTGCCGATGTTAAAGTGATCTCAGAGATGATCTCTGATGACTACTACAAAGGCTATATGGGCAAGTGGCATTTGGGAAATGACATAGAAAGACAGCACGGTTTCAACGTGTGGAGGTCTACTGAAGACAGTCATGGAACCGGGTACACTCATACTCAGCTCAATCATGAAACTTCTACATACACCGAGTACCTGATAGAAAAAGGACATACACCCGATAAAAATCCCCAGAATGAGGAAAGCTCGGTGGTATTTAACCTCCTCGGACGAAGATCAGGACAAAGAGCTCCGACCTTTAGCTCCGATGCACACTATGAGATGCCCGAAGAAGACCAAATGGCTTCATATCTGGCGCAAGAAGCGTGCAAATTCATTGATGAAAACAAAGATAGACCTTTTGTACTCTATGTAAGCACGTTTGAACCACACTCTCCATATCATGGACCATTCATGGACATGTACGACCCTGAAACCCTGCCTGTGGGGCCAGCATTCCTGGAAAAACCTGAATCAGCATCACTAGTAAATAGAGTTAGAGCTGACTATTTCATGAAGTTCATGTTAGATGGCGCGGACCAAACCAAAGATTCCTATATGATGAATTACGCGGCTGCAAGAGAGGACGTAACAACCGAGAGTGGGTGGCGCAAGCTGCGAGCTCATTACATGGCCAATATAACTTTAGTTGACAATATGGTCGGTGCCATCAACCAGGCAATCAAGGACGCAGGCATAGAAGATAATACTGTCGTCGTCTTCACCAGTGAACACGGAGATATGATGGGCGATCATGGAATGCTAGAAAAACGCTCCATGTTTGAAGAAGCATCACGAGTGCCCTTGTTAATGAAAGTACCCTGGCTTTCTAGTGGAAATCAAGTTGTCGAAGGAAGTGTTAGCCATATAGACCTAGTTCCAACTCTACTCGACTTGATCGGGGAAGAACTGCCACCGCATCTCCAAGGTAAAAGCCTAAAACCGGTGCTAGAAGGACAAGACGACCTATCAGATAATGATGTTTTCATATCTTGGAACGGGTACGACAACGATGTGCCTGATAGATTTCTAGGTGATCATAGAATAAATAGAATGCTCAGACTCCCCTGGCGAACTGTTGTAACGCCTGACAGGTGGAAACTAGCCCTTTGTGCTGGGGATCAATGTGAGTTATACGACTTGAATAGTGATCCTTACGAACAAAATAACCTTTTTGATGACCCAGATCAGCAGGATCGGGTTAGAGACATGGCGGCTAGAATTCGTGTATGGCAAGTGCAAACGGGTGATACAGCACCTCTACCTGCTACTACATAATGTTTAAAAGTGCTCTCCATGAGGCTAAAAAAGTAGTCAATGCTAGGGAAGGGTTGCTAGTGCGTTAACATATTCTGGTTGCTTCGTACCATGTTATTAATCCCTAGGAGAAATTCTTTGATTAATCTAACAGAAGAAATGTGTGCCCTTATTGATCATTCTATTGAAGATGGCAACCCATGTATCCTCGCTACGAGTTCATGCACTGGTGAGCTTACGATAGGATATCGAGGGAGTATGATTACATGGGATTCCAACTCACTAGCCTACTGGGAACGTGGTACAGGTAAAAGTCTCAGTCACATAGAAAATGGGAATTCTCTGGCCGTAATATTTAGAAACCCTAAATTAAAGAAAGGTTGGAAATTTTTTGGAACGGGTACTCTATATCGAGATGGCCCGATCCGAGATGCAGTCATGCATAAAATACCTCAACCTGAAATAGACCGCGATCCTAATCGTACTGGTATAGCAGTCATAATTAGATTGGACCGTGTAGAAGACCTAATCGGAACCCTATTGATGTCTGATAAGTAATTTCAAATACGCACCACTGAACCCTGCGACAGTCCTACTTAGATTAACAAACGTATTTAAATCCCCATAGGGGGCCACGGACGTTGTATCTGGCTAAATAAAAGAAAACATTTCGCATTTATGATGATTAAAAAAATACACTTTTTCTACGGTTGGATAATCGTCTTTGTTATGGCCGTAGCAAGTGCGGTGTCAATGGGGATGGGCTCTCTCAACTTTGGCCTGTATATCAAACCAATGGGGGATTCGTTAGGAATAAGCAGAGCCGCATTTGGCTGGTCAACCACTGTCAGAAACGCCGGCAGCGCTTTAACAAGTCCTCTTTTAGGCTCTCTACTAGACAAACATGGTGCAAGATGGATACTGGCCATATCCACACTAATTACAGGGCTATGCATGATAGGACTGTCTCACGTCATTGAACCCTGGCAATTAATGGTGGCTTTTGGTGTTATGGGGTTAGCTGGGATGTCAGGTCCAGGAGCATTGCTAACCTCAGTCCCCACAACCAAATGGTTCGTTTCTAAAAGAGGTAAGGCTCTCGCATTAACTGCAATTGGCATTTCCCTAGGAGCATTGATATTTGTGCCATTAACTCAATTCTTTATTGAGCAATATGGATGGCAAAACGCTTGGGCTATACTAGGCATTTTGGGAATGACAATCGTAATTCCTCTATCTATTATTTTCCTTAGACGTCAGCCTGAAGATTTTGGTTTGCTCCCAGATGGAGAGTCTCAACAATCATTGAATGATCGAGACCAACGAGTCAAAGATGACGAATTCTCATGGACACTAAAAGAAGCTATTACAACCAAGGCAATGTGGTTGTTGGCGGGCGCTTTTTCCATACTACAATTAGGAATATTAACATTCGCCCTTCACCGTATCCCTGCATTCATGGACCGAGGATTAGATCCGACGTTGGTTTCTCTGGCAACTGCGTTTGATGCCGTTTGCGCAGGTGTTGGGAGTTTTGGAGCTGGCATGTTGGTTCGATATATACCTGCCAAATATATCGGCTCCAGTGCATTTATAATGCTGGCATTGGCCAGTGTTATGACAATATTCGCCTTTGAATTCTGGCTTATGTTTTGGTCAATGGCACTTTTTGGTCTAGGAATAGGCATCAATTCTTTTAACCAGAATTTCATCTGGGCAGATTATTTCGGGAGAGAGCATTTAGGTAGTATACGAGGGATCGTTATGCCAGTGAATCTAATAGTTGGAGGAATGGGAGCTCCTGGGGCTGGCTACATCATGGATATAACGGGGTCTTATAATCCGGCATGGTGGATCGGAGTAGTCCTAATGCTGGCTGCTGCAGTTATGTTCCTACTGGCAAACCATCCTGGTAGTTACATATACAAAGACAATGACTAACAACCCATAGGGCATCGTTCGGTGCTAGCGGGGTCACACTTCTGAAAGTGTTGGGCATCAATATTACACAAGTCAGCTATGACTGATATAATCGGGCAAGGAAAACTTTGAATCTTCTTGAAAGAATAGCAAATTATTTTGCGTATAACAAAATTACAGCAGTTACCGCACTTCACCGCTCTCCACCACCGGGATTACAGATTAACTTGGACAGCCAACATGTGTTCAGGAGCCGCGATGTGGACATTCATTGTAGCGGCATCCTGGCTCGTTTTAGAAAGATCTGACTCCAGCGCCTGGGTTGGCGTAATAACTTTCGCTGGCATGATTCCATTTTTACTGGTATCTCCAATAGCAGGATTATTAGCTGACCGCCTGGATAGAAGGAATCTGACTATATTCACCTTCCTGGGCAACGCAGCCATTACAGCACTAGCCGCTGGTTTGACGATTGCCAGCGTAATCGAGCTTTGGCACGTGGCCATTCTGGCGTTGGCAAACGGCGTATTTAGGGCTACACAAGAGCCCGCAGTCCAGGCACTAATTCCAAATCAGGTCCCAAAAGAAGATCTATTAAATGCAATCACACTTAATGCTACTACAAGACACGGTGCCAGATTCTTCGGTTTGTTGGTAGCTTCACCTCTCCTAGCCATAAGCTATATTGGCATACCAGGAGTACTAGTTTTAAGCACAGTCTTCCAACTAGCTGGTTGCGTTTTGATGTCACGAACCCATACAGCATCCACTGGTGAAATATTACCTAGTCCAGAATATGACCAATCACGTATGGGAAACCTGTTGGGAGGCATATTTGCGCCTCTACTCGACCGTATTATCAAACCCATTCTTGAAGGCATGGTCTATATATACACCAATAAGGCCATAGCAATATTCATGATACTCGTAGTATTTCACTGTTCACTCGTAATGTCATTTGAATCTATCCTGCCTATATTTTCTCGTGAAAGTCTGGGAGCTATAGACGGATCATATCTTGGTTACTTGGTAATGGCCTTTGGGGTAGGTTCTCTAATCGGAAACCTTTTATTAGCTGGCGTGAGAAATGAAAAACATAAGGGCCAGTTATTCATTTGGATCGGAGTACTCAGTGGGGTAACCCCGGCTATCTTAGCATTCTCCCTCGACATCACGTCATCATTAGCAATATCAGCGCTCATGGGTGCCACTCAAGCTACTTTCATGGCATTATCAAGCACATATGTACAAACAGTTGCACCAGACCGTCTCAGAGGACGCATATCTAGTCTTTATATTCTTCATGCGGGAGGAATAATGGCTTTTGCAAATCTAGCATACGGAATACTTGCAGATAAATTTTCAGCACCGCCAATATTATTCCTCACAGGCATCGCCTTCATTTTAATCGTTATACTCTTGTCAATCGTCGTGGCAGAGATGCGTCGTGTTTGGAAAACAGGTAACCCTGTTGGCATAGAGCAAGCTACCTAAACCTAGAGCATCTGAAGATCAAGATACGATGTCAAATTCAGTTAACCTTAACACATGTACATAATCCTATTAATGACCAACTGAATAGAGAAACAATTTGGATCCTACTTAAACAAAGGTGCGGCATGAGATTAGACGGGAAAGTGGCAC
>CAZQPS010000067.1:0-15702 GCA_964595285.1 uncultured Dehalococcoidia bacterium
GTAAAGTGGTTACTAGTGTGGGGGGTGTGATGGTGTCTGCTCATCCTTTTCGCAACCTCTTCAACAAACCCCCCTACAATGTAAACCTTTTGTTCAATAAGGCTGCCAACTTACCACACAGCCCTGAGGAAGCATCCAGACATCCTCTGTTTAGGTTAGTGGATGATATTGAGGTTGCTAATGGCTCAAACACTGATGAAGAGAACATATTTACTCGTGAGGTGGCCTCAGTATTGGGATATAGAGGCACAGGAGGGAGTGATGTTCACTCGACTCATGGATTAGGTAAATGTGTTACGGACTTCAAAGGTGATATACGAACGGAAGCTGATCTTATTGAGGCTTTGAGAGAAAAAGCGTTCTCTCCTGCTCAAGGTTTACATGTAGGCCATATAGAACCCTTTTAAGGCTTTTAGGCAATATCATCATGCAAATTTGCTGGTTTGCCAAGTGCCGGGTTAGGTTATATCCTTTTGTGTGTTGATAAGAAAATTACAGGTTGGGGAGAAGGAACATGGACGCCGTAAACCCTATAGCGAAAAGATGGATTGAGGACGGGAAAAGGGATCCAGATGCCTTTTGGGAAAAAGCAGCTGACGAGATTCAATGGTTTCGCAAATGGGATGATGTATTTGAATGGAACTTTCCACAGTTTAAGTGGTTTTTAGGCGGGGAAACTAATCTCGGATACAATTGTGTAGACAGGCATGTCGAAAGAGGTTGGGGCGGGCATGCTGCAATTATATATGCCACTGAACGTGGGGAGCGGCGAGTTATAACTTATGCTCAAATGTTGCACGAGGTCGAGGCAATTTCGGCTGCCTTAAGGGGCATGGGCATAGTTAAGGGAGATAGAATTACGATATACATGCCAGGATGTCCTGAAGCCATGATGCTTATGCTAGCGGCTGTGCGTATAGGGGCAATACATTCTGTTGTATTTGCCGGGTTTGGTGCCGGGGCACTTGCCGATCGTGTTAAGGCTAGTGGATCAAAATTATTGTTTACAACTGATATAACTTACCGAAAAGGGAAAGATATTCCACTTAAAGGGATAGTGGATGATTCTATTGAAATCGGTGGAGAAGATGTCGAAAATGTGATAGTCCTGAAACGTGGCGGCGACGTGTCCATGAACCCAGATAGAGACATAACCTGGGAGCAATTCATAACCAGAGGAGAAGGGTATAGCGGGCATTACGAGGTTATGGAATCAAATGAGCCTGCATTTATCTTGGCGACTTCTGGAACTACGGCGAAACCTAAATTAGCGGTACACGTTCATGGAGGATATCAAGTTGGTATTCACAGCATGGGTAAGTGGGTTTTTGATCTAAAGGAGACGGATGTTTGGTGGTCAACCTCTGACATTGGTTGGATAGTTGGACATAGCTATATTGTATATGCTCCACTTCTTGCAGGTAGTACAACGATAGCGTTTGAAGGTTCGGTAGATTACCCAGATTCTGATTTGATTTGGCAGATTGTAGAAGAATTCGGTGTGACGGGTCTTTTTACCTCTCCGACAGCAGTACGCTTATTGATGAGGTATGGGGATGAAGCTCTTCCGAAGTCTGGTTTGGCAAGGTTGAATCGTGTCTTCTGTGCGGGCGAAGTGCTCAATCCTCCTGCATGGGAGTGGCTGCAGAAGGATGTGTTGCAGGATAGAATTCCTGTAATAGACCATTACTGGCAGACGGAGACTGGTGGTCCTATGGTTGGAAATCCATACGGGTTGTCTATGTTGCCAATAAAACCAGGATCATCCGGTATACCCATGCCCGGCATTGATACGGCGGTTATGACGCTTGAGGGGGAACTATGCGAGGTTGATGAGAAAGGTATTCTAGTTGTAACCAGACCCTTTCCGAGTTTAACGCCTACCATATGGGGCGACCCCAAACGCTACGCTTCTGATTACTGGGGTAAGATTTCTGATAAGCAAGTCTACTTTACTGGTGATTCTGCCCACATAGACCAAGACGGTTATGTTTGGTTTGCGGGAAGAGCCGATGAAGTTATTAAGATTGCTGCACATCGGATTGGAACAATAGAAGTAGAGTCGGCTTTATTGACACATAAAGCAGTAGCGGAAGCTGGTGTGACAGGACGTCCCGATGAACTAAGAGGTGAAGTAATTTCAGCGTTTGTCGTTTTGAAGAATGATTACACTCAGTCTGAAGAACTGAAAAGAGAACTGCTACAGGCCGTTAGAAAAGAACTAGGCCCAATAGCTGTGATAAGTGAAGTAAATTTTGTTGACATGTTACCGAAGACTCGAAGCGGTAAAATAATGCGCCGTGTCTTTAAGGCGGTTGTTCTTAACCAAGACCCCGGAGATATCACTACTATAGAGGATGAAGGATCTGTTGAGGAAGCGAGAGCCGCCTGGGAAGAAATGAAGAATAGTTTGAAAAATAATCCCGCTTAGTAGAAGAAGATCTTTTCGGCTGAATTGGCAAAATATGATCAGAATGACTATCGGATATTTATTTTAAAAACTACTGTATGAGCCCATTGGGCAAATGCGTATAGAGAACTTTTATAAGAGGGTATATGACTTTGTTAGGAAGGTATGCGTCGCCTTTGGAGGATGTATGGATCGCAATAGATCTGGAAACAACAGGACTCGATTTTGATAAAGACACAATTATTGAAATTGGCGCTGTAAAATTTCAAGGCACCGAAATCCTAGACACATTTCAGACATTTGTTAATCCAGAACGTAATCTAAGTACTTTCATAAAGGAATTTACAGGTATTACGCAGGAACAAGTGAATGATGCTCCTACCTTTGACCTGATTCTTAACGAATTAGTAGCATTTTTGGGGAATGCCCCTATCATAGGTCACAATGTGGCGTTTGACGTGAGGTTTCTTGAAAAGACGGGGATGCCAATAACAAATCCTAAATGTGATACATGGGATATGGTTTTTGTTCTCCATCCTACTTGGCCTGAATACTCACTATCTAGGTTGTCTAACCGTATTGGCCTTACTCATGATAGGCCTCATAGGGCTCTGGACGATGCTATTGCTACTAAAGAGCTGTTTTTGAAATTGGCAAAAGATGCTTCTGAGTTGGATATTTACACATTATCTGCGATGTTGCAGTTAGCAGATAAGTCTCCGTGGGTTCTGTCCTATTTCTTGAGAGGTGTTCAGTCGTCTCTTAATGTTACGGAAATAGTTGAAAAAACAGATAGATCGTTGGATGACCTAGACATTGGAGGTCGCTTGCTAAGAGAATCCCCTTTGCATTCTGATGGAGAGGAGGAGCCGGTCGATGTAGAACTGATATCCAGTCTTCTCGGAGAAGACAGTCCCTTGGTGAAAATACTGGATGGATTCGATTATCGAACTCAACAACAAGAAATGGCTATGGCTGTAACTGAATCCATTAATGACGGAGGACGTCTTATAGCAGAGGCAGGCACAGGGGTAGGGAAATCACTGGCCTATCTTTTGCCAGCTGCACTATATGCCCTCAAAAATCACAAGAGAGTAGTAATATCAACGAACACTATAAATTTACAAGAACAATTGGTTAAGAAGGATATTCCATTAGTTCTGGATGTAATTAAAGAGATGGGCCATGAGGAACTTGGAATTCTAAAATACGGTTTGCTAAAAGGTAGAGCCAATTATCTGTGTCTAAGGAGATATGAATCGTATCGCAACAGCCAAAATCTAAATGAGGATGAAGCCCGCCTTCTTGCCAAGCTTGCGGTCTGGCTAAAAAAGACCAGAAGCGGTGATAGGACAGAGATCAATTTGGGAGGAAGAAATACCGCGGCACCATGGGATCGTCTCTCCGCGCAGGGTGCAACACAATGTCTTAGTTTTGGCGGACCATGCTTTCTGCGAGCGTCTAGGGAACGTGCCGCTGCCTCAAATCTGATAGTTGTTAATCATGCTTTACTCTTGTCAGATGTGATGTCTTCGGGGACGCTTATTCCTGATTATGATGTGCTAATCGTTGATGAAGCTCATCATTTGGAAGAGGAAGCGACTAAACACATGGGATTCAGCCTGACCCAAGCTACGGTTGAGGAGCACATTCAGTCTCTAGTTGGCAGTGACACTAGTCTGCTTAATACTGTCAGCAGGCTGGTCACAAATTCTAATATTTCACAAGGTAGAAAGACTTCCATTGATAAAGTAACTTCTTCCGGTATGTCATTAATGCCTAGATTGAGAGAACGAACTGCGGCGGTATTTGGTTCGATTTCAAAATTTGTGAAAGAAGGAACATCTAGTGAATTTAGGATCACTAGCGGAGTAAGGTCAGGTCAAGAATGGACTGACGCAGAATTACTGTGGGAAGAGTTGGATATCATTCTAGCTGAATTAAATGGCTTGTTGGATACTCTTGAAATAGCTTTGGAAGGACTGGAAAATTCGGATGTTTCCGATTATGAGCTCTGGCGATTAGAGTTGGCTTCAATAGGCCAAGTTAATGCTGACATTCGGGAGAGACTGAAGGAATTTATCCCCAATCCATCCAGAGAGAATATTTATTGGGTGAAATTGTCGGGTAGGAATCAGGACTTATCATTGAATGCGGCGCCTTTACATATAGGCGGCATGTTAGATGAGATGCTGTTTTCCCAAAAGAAAAGCGTAGTACTTACAAGTGCGACGTTAAGTACTGATGGAGGATTTGGTCATATAGCGGAACGCACGGGATTCTCAGATTCAGACGAATTACTGGTGGGCTCTCCATTTGATTATCCTAGATCAGCACTAATATGTGTTCCAAGTGATATGCCTGATCCCAATTCTGCAGACTATCAAAGTGCTCTTACAGATGCTATTGCGGATGCTACTCTTGCTGCAGAAGGGCATTCAATGGCTCTTTTTACGTCATATGCCTCACTACGTAGGACTGCAACGTCTCTTCGTCAAAAATTTGCAGCAACAGGGATAACTGTGCTGGCGCAGGGGAGTGATGGATCACCACAGCAAATAATAAGGCGATTTATAGAAAACCCCAGATCAGTTATTCTTGGGACTTCTAGTTTTTGGGAGGGTGTTGACCTTGCTGGAGATGTGCTTAAAGTGCTTATGGTTGCGCGTCTGCCATTTAGTGTTCCGACCGATCCTGTATTTTCAGCTAGATCAGAGCTGTATGATAACGCATTTATGGAATACTCTGTTCCACAGGCAATATTGCGTTTGAGGCAAGGATTTGGTCGATTGATTAGGACTAAGCAAGATCGTGGTGTGGCGATTTTACTTGATGGTCGGCTTAGCTCGCGGCGGTATGGCAAGTCTTTTTTGAATTCTCTTCCCCCCGGCACTATAAAGTCGTGCAAACTCGAAGAATTAAATAGTGAAATCGTGGGATGGTTAGACTAGAGTCTCCTAGGCAAATAAATTTGGGTTCTATCCGGTTATGTTGATCACTTTTGAGAATATGGAGATTAATAAATTGCAACAAAATACTTTAGCTATAAATTATGATCATTAAATTTTCTGGACGACTTAATCTTAATGAATCACTATATAGCGGACAGGCCTTTCGTTGGCGGGCTTATGACTCATGGAATTACGGGATTCTCTTTGGGCAAATAATAAAGATTCGCCAGAGAGATAATGATCTGGAATTTTACTCGAGTTCGGGATGTGAAGAGGAGATAGAGCCCCTCCTAAAGAGATATCTTCGGTTAGATGATAACCTAGAAAAGATATATGAGGAAATCAGCAAGGGTGTACAAATAATTTCCTCGATACAAAATTATTCTGGTCTTCGAATATTGGATCAAGAACCCTGGGAATGCATGATTTCTTTCATATGTTCGGCTAATTCCAATATTCCAAGGATAAGCAAAAATATAGAAGATATCGCTAACACTTTTGGTGAACCTCTTGAAATGGATGGCCAGCTACGTAGAACATTTCCGTCGGCTGATGTTCTTGCTGATGTCAGTATAGAGGAGCTTAGAAAACTAGGCCTCGGATTTAGAGCCAAATACGTATCAGCTGCAGCTAATATGATTTCAGAGGGAGCGATCGATTTGTATACTTTGAAGGAAAGTTCTTACGACGAAGCTCTTGAATCTTTGGTAACCGTGCCAGGTATAGGAGACAAAGTAGGGAATTGCATCACTTTATTTTCGCTGAATAAATTAGAGTCTTTCCCGGTAGATGTTTGGATAGACAGGGCGCTTAGAGAGTGGTATCCGAAACTTATTGATAAGAATTTGACTCGGAGTAAAATGAGACCTTGGGCGCAGGAATTTTTTGGAGAATATGCGGGTTATGCGAATCAGTATTTATTCCATGGTCGTCGCCTTCAGGACAAGAATACGAAATAGTTAACAGTAAACCTACGTCTTCAGTGTTGAAGAGGTAATAGGCCTGTGCTATCCTATCTCCTCTTAAGTCGGGGAGTGGCGCAGTTTGGAAGCGCACCTGCATGGGGTGCAGGGTGTCGCTGGTTCAAATCCAGTCTCCCCGACCACTCAATCCTCACATTCGGCCTATTTGGTTATTTTCTTATATTCGACTTTGTCTAGTACTGGCGGTGTAAATCAACGCTGAATTGAAAAACTGTGTTAAAAAAGGGATTATCCGCTTTGACGAGTTCGCATCAATCTGACCAGATCGTTAGGAATTGGTTCGCACTATTCGAAAGTTATTGTCAATCGGTTGACTATGATAGTGCTGAATCTTTGTTTGCAAAAGAATCAGTCTCATTTGGCCGCAGCATGCAAATCGCCTCTGGTACACAAGATATGCGTGTTAATCAATGGGAAAAAACTTGGCCACTTATTTCGAATTTCAAAATGGATTTAGAGAATATGTATGCCGACGGTAACGAGACTCAAGTGTGGGGTTTAGCGACCTGGACATCTATTGGATTTAATGGTCGTCATGAGCCGTTTTATAGACCTGGATATTCTTCTGTAATTTTGAAGAGATATAGAGAGCATTGGTTGGCCGTTCACTTGCATTCTTCTCTTTATCCAGGGATATCCCATTACACGTTTGGTCCCAAAGCGAAGCCTAAGGATCATTAACTTATCGTTTGGTTATGGCCGCCAACTTGTCGAAATAGTCTGGGAAGGTTTTAGATACACAGTCTGGGTCATTGATTGTTATAGGAGTTCCACCCATAGCTGCTAGAGAAAAGCACATTGCAATTCTGTGATCGTCATATGTATCTATTGTTGCATTGTTTATTTTCTCGGGAGGTAGGATTTCTATAAAATCTTCGCCTTCCGTCACCCGAGCTCCTACTTTACGTAATTCATTTGACATCGCAGTTAGACGATCTGTTTCCTTCACTCGCCAGTTGTAAATGTTGCGAATCGTGGTTTTGCCCTGTGCAAAAAGTGCCGTTACAGCTATTGTCATGGCGGCGTCTGGCATGTGATTAAGATCCATGTCAATTCCTTTAAGCTTGTTATGTTGCACTTCAATCCAGTCTCTGCCCATGGAGACTGAAGCGCCCATGGTTTTAAGGACCTTCGCATGTGCAATGTCGCCCTGAATGCTGTCGGACCCGACACCATTCACTCTTATTTTCCCCGATATAGCACCTGCGGAAAGAAAATAACTGGCTGAAGAAGCATCGCCTTCTACCAGGGCTTGTCCCGGAGATTTGTAGATTTGATTGCCTTTTATTACAAAAGATTTGAAGTCGTTATTGATCACTTCAACGCCGAATCTTTGCATAACGTCTATCGTCATAGAAATATATGGTTTTGAGACTAATTCACCCTGTATTGTAATGTGAGTATCATTTTTGCTCATAGGACAAGCCATAAGTAATCCTGTTAAATACTGACTTGATATGTTGCCACGAATTGATACTTCTCCACCGTTTAATCCGTTGGCGCTTATTTTTAACGGGGGATACCCATCTTCTCTTAAGTATTCTATTTGGGCGCCGATTTGGCCTAAAGCGTCTATAAGATCCTTAATAGGTCTCTCCCACATACGGGGTTCTCCGGTGAGTATGTAGGTTCCCGTTCCAAGGCACATTGAAGCGCATAGAGATCTCATGGATGTTCCAGAATTTCCTAAGAAGAGTTCTACTTCACTCACGGAAAATGGTCGGGCCAAGCCGTGGACAGTGCAGTGTGTGTATTTGTCATCTCTATCTATTGAGACTCCAACAGATGAGAGGGCGTTAAGCATATGGTCAGTGTCGTCGCTTTTCAAAAGGTTTGACACGGCTGTAGTCCCCGAGGCCAGAGCAGACAAAAGAAGAATCCTATTTGTCATACTTTTTGATCCCGGTAGTTGTATTTCGCCTTCGACCTTTCGAATAGGATTTAGTGTTAATTGTTTCATGTAAATAGCAATCTATGATGATTTTCTGTTAGTGAAATTATAACCCAATATCTTTATGAAGGTTAGATCGTATTTCTATGAACAGTAGTTATGCTTTCCTAATATGTTCCTGTAGGTCAGATATTAAGGTCGTGAGTGAGTCCACATGTCCGACATTGCCTGGGAAGATAATCAAAGATAGATTCGGAAACTTTGCCTCTTGCCCTAATTGCCATGTTGGCACGCCAGGCGCTGCTTGACCAATTGCCCATGCTCTTTTGATATTAAGTCCATCTAAAGCGATTCTACTTGCAGTGCTGCCTCCCTTGAGCACCATAAAATTAGGACATACACGTAGTGACCTAACTAGCTCTGAAAGACTAGAAGATATCTGGGCGCCTATCTCAAGGTTAGACGAATGAGAATCTCCTGATATCAAGGTTCTGCTGGTAAAAAGAACTGCATCTGAGCCTGAGACCAATATTTTGGTCAAAAGTAGTCTTACTCTTGATATTTCAGAATGGTTTTCTTTTTGATCTAGTAATTTGGAAACGTCAATTTCTACTGGCACAAGGCGATGGTTATTTTCTAATAAATGTTGCATCTGGCATGTCGAGCGTGGCACATGGGATCCGATTACAATGAGTCCTCCCATTTTATTATCGTTTACTAGAACTTCAGCTCCAAGTATTTGGGATTCTGATTGTCCGAGCAGCGCTCTTATAAAAGAAGCAGAGGTCCTAACAAGTATGCGCTTTTTGGTTACTGTTAAATATGCCTGTGCTAACAACTCCATATCTCTCATGGCTGTTGCGTTGACCCCGCACATGTCATTACTGGATAGGCTCGATAATATTTGAGCGACTTTTTCAGGACCCTCTAGGCGGAAGTGAGATAGGGAAATCATGTTGACTGAAGCTGCTGAGATATCCGCTTTGGTTTTTTCTTCGATATAAGTTGGAATATGAGAAGTAGAGAATGGGAATGAAGAATCTGTTGCAAATTCTGTGTCGCTGGCTGGTGTGAGCCATTCTCCTTCTCTGACGTAATGATTATCTTCGATAGTGAATCGGCCGCCTTCTAGAAAAAAAGGGGCAAATATACAACCGTCGAAGTCCTTTCCCGATCCATCCCTCACAGCCTGTATTTCCTCGTAGAAATGTCCCCGCAAAGTGGAGTCACTTCTGATGACGATTAGGAAATCCATATCCGCAGCTATAGAAGCTTTAGTTAAATTATTACTTATTTCCCAGACTGTAGAATAAGCCTCCGCTGCACTCATACTTCTAGTGTTAGTAAGAATAAAAAATGCCGGAGATGCACTGGAAAGCTCTTCTGTCAGTCGTTCAACAGAGTATTCCGTGAGAACGGCAACTTCTCGGATAGTTTGCGTGCCGATAGGATCGTCATCCAATACGACTATTTTTTTTGATAGGTCTTCCAGTAAACATTTTATGGCCGGTAAAGGATCTTCCTGCCATTCTGTGGGAAGTGCGTTGAGTGTTTCATTTAGAGGAAGACGTTCCTTATTAGGTTTCATGGGACTATTTCTTCAATGCTTGTCCTGGTAAGGCGCCGGTATGGTTTCCATCATCGATAACGATTGTTCCGTTGACTATCACATAGTTTATACCGATTGGAAATTGTTTCGGCTCGGTTCGAGTCGCGGGTGCTTGAACTTGGTTTGGATGAAAAATTGTAATGTCTGCTTTCATTCCGTCCCTCAAGATGCCCCTGTCGTTCAAACCTAGTCTTTGTGCTGGAAAAGAAGTCATTTTCCGTATGGCACTTGGTAGTGACATTTGTCGTTCCTCTCTGACGTATTCCGCTAGTATCACGGGGAAACACCCGTAAGTTCTAGGACTAGGGAAGTCTCCGACCAAAACTGCGTCACTACCGACCATGGATAGTGGATGGGTAACAAATGCCGGTAAGGTGTTACCGTTGGTCGCTGCAGTTACGTAATTAGTTTGTAAATCTTCTTCCAGGAGAATATCGCATAAGGCGTCTATCGGATGTTGGTTCCGCAAGGAGGCGATAACCGCGATGGAAAGGCCTTCATATTGGTGATTTTGCGGCTGTTTGAAATATGTAAGCCACATATCGTCCCAGCTAGGCGCCCGTGGGACCACTTCATCACGTAATCGCTTTCTTCCTTCTTCCGAACTCATCACCTGTCTTAGTGTTTTCGTGCCTCCGTCATGTGTCCAATCAGGGAATACTATTGTGATACGTGTACTTCCTATAGTGTATGGATAGCTGTCGAATGTGACGTCTTGCCCTCCATCGACTGCGTCTTCTACCAAGCGCAGCATACGATGACCACCTCCACGACTGGGCAAAGCTTGGTAGAAATGTGTTATGTGAATAGGTATACCGCTTTGCTTTCCAATATCTAAGGCTTCGTTGAATGGATCCAAGAAGCGATCACCTGCTCTGTACCTAACGTGGGTGTGATAAAACCCGCCCAGATCCGCTACTTCCTTTGATAATTCGATTAACTCATTCGTCGTGGCAAAATTGCCGGGCGGATAATCTAGTCCTGTGGACAGGCCAAAAGCACCTTCCTCCATAGCTTCCCTGATTATTGATTTCATATTGGCAATGTCTTTGGTAGTGGCAGGTTTGTCATCCCATCCAATAGCGTTTATTCGAACTGGTGAGTTGCCAAGAATATAGGCTATGTTTACCGCCGTTTTCTGGTCAAACATTTGCAAATATTGTTCTACTGTAGACCACTGACCAGGGAGAGGAGGATTTCCATCTAATCCGGAATTTATTTCTACAAATTCTAGAAAATCATCGTGAGAATTAAATGGAGCATAAGAATTGCCGTCTACCCCAATTAGTTCCGTTGTTATTCCTTGACGTACTTTTGGGTGATGCTCGGGTTCTGACAATATGACTAATCCGGCGTGAGAATGCATATCGATAAATCCGGGGCTAACAACATGATTTTTTGCATCTATAGTGCGAGAGGCTTCAACGTCAGAAACGTTGCCCCTCATAATTTGTACTTTATTGTCTTTTACCCCAACTGCGCCATAAAAGCCTGGATTGCCAGTGCCATCAATGATTAGTCCATTAATTATTAGTAAATCTAGCATGTGTTGTTCCTTCTTTGTATAGGGTGATTTATTAGGATTTCTATTAATTATCAGATGGGAATATACTATCCAGCAGGTAAGTGGGCCTGAGATTGGGCTCTGATATAGAGGCTCCTGATTTGGATATTCCAGTATCAACTAATATGGAGTCTATTCCAAACTGATTCGCTCCCAGTATATCAGTTTCAAGTTGATCTCCAATCATTGCCATATTTAGCGTTCCGGAGCGCCGAAAAGCTTCCTGGTAAATAGCCTTGTTCGGCTTCCCCAAACGCACAAATTTAAGTTCTTCTCTAGTGGGATATCTAAGGCCTAGTGCGGCTTCAAATATTATTCCTACGCTTGCACTAGCCATTCCAAATCCACTTCCTTCGGGATAGATCAAGTCAGGATTAGGCATTATTAGAGGGACTTCCTGTCCTGCATCTAATTTCTCAAAAAGTTTTGACATGACTGTGTCTACAGTTTTTACGAAAGGGAAACCTGCTTGATCAGCAATTACTATTACTTCAAAGTCTTCATTGTAGTTCATAACCTTACCTCCAGCGGCCTCTACATAAGATCCACTGTCAGGAGGCCCAAGTACAACACACCGACTGCCTATCAGATTATTTTCACTGAAATAATCTACCAATAAACTCCCCGATGTGATGATTTGAGAAGGCTCGACCCTCAAACCAAATTCTTTGTATTTTTGGGATCGAGTTGAAGGAAGTGCAGAAGCATCGTTGGTCAAAATGAAATATGTCTTGTTGATTTGATTTAGATAATCGACAAGTTCTACTGCACCTTCTAGGGTACCAGTTGAACCTGCAAGCACTCCGTAAGAATCGAATAAAAGCACTTCATATCGGTCTATCATATTGTCGACACTGATTCTGGCAATGTGACTCATTACTGCCCTCATATAATGTTTTGAGTTTTGTTTTTGCACCAAGTACGCTCGAACTACTGACGGATCGTATATCTAGGATATATTGCCCGCAATATACTCTCCGTCTGTCCATGAAGGCTCTCCAACCAGATGTTCCATGATTCTTACGAACCTTGTGTGCTGTTCCGGGTTATTAGCATTAGCTTGATAAGTCTCTTTGTCTTTGAAAACGGCGAATCCCTTCATATGCGTGTCATCATTATCTGGTTGCATAATAAGCCATGCAACCATGCCGTTTGGGTCACCCTGGTTGTTGAATTCGCCTAATAATGCCTGTTTGTGGCCTTCTTTGACTTCCATTGCGAAAATTGTGCCGTACATCAAATTATCTCCTTTGAGAATTTTGTGTTAATGCATCGAAATTGTACACCTTATTATATATGTTCAGGACTGATGAATTAGTAATATTGTCCTATGAGTGTCTTGGTAAATATATGATAGATAAAGTTGTTGTTGTGCTGTTGTCGCGGTTGATATAATCTTTCTAGTGGTTCTTTGGGAAGCTGTTAGAGGATTGGACAGAGCCACAAAAAAGTCATAACAAAATAATCTAAAATACCATGAGAATTCTTAGGAGTTAATTCCCAATGCATGATTTAAAAAGTACTACCGTGGAATTAAAGGCGAATATATCTAGCATTTTGGTGCGTCTTTGACTTACCCAAGAAAGAATCTGAAATAGAGAATATCGAGAAAGAAGCATCAGAGGCGTCATTTTGGGACACTCCTAATGCTGCTCAGCTTAAAATGCGCCGACTGGCTACGCTTAAGGAAGAAGTCGAAGAATGGCGAAATTTAGAGTCGAGATGTGGGACACTCCACGAACTTCTTGAAATCTCTATTGAAGAAGACGAAGATTCATTGCTGGATACCCTGAGTACTGAATTAATGCAGATTCAAGGTAAACTGAATGATCTCGAGTTCAAATTGGTCTTTTCTGGCCCATATGACGATAGAAATGCAATAGTTGCGTTGCATGCTGGTGCGGGGGGTGTAGAATCGCAAGACTGGGCTGGGATGCTGTTGCGTATGTACATTAGATGGGCAGAACGCTCTGGACTAAAAAGCGATGTCCTAGATGTTTCGAGTGGTGAAGAAGCAGGTATCAAGAGCGTTATTTTGCAGGTGAGTGGCCCCAATGCTTACGGCTATCTTAAGGCGGAACGAGGGGTACATAGATTGGTTAGGCTATCACCTTTCGATTCTGATCATGCTCGCCATACTTCCTTTGCGCTTGCTGAGGTACTCCCGCAAGTTGAAGAGGGAGTTGACGTGTCTATAAACCCTGATGATATCAAGATAGATGTTTTTAGAGCTGGTGGGGCAGGTGGGCAAAGCGTGCAGAAGAATTCAACTGCTGTTAGGATTACCCATCTGCCAACCGGTATAAAAGTAAGTTGCCAGAATGAAAGATCTCAACGTCAAAACAAAGAAATTGCTATGCGTATTTTGACAGCGAGGTTAGTAGAGTTGGAGATGGAGGAACAAGCTAAGCATATGTCTAAGCTAAAAGGGGAACATATTTCCCCTGAGTGGGGTAACCAAATTAGAAGTTATGTATTACACCCTTATCGCATGGTGAAAGATCATAGGACAAATTATGAAACGTCTGACTCGGATGGAGTATTGGATGGAGATATAGATTCTTTTGTTAAGGCATATCTCACGTCAATGGTTGGCGAATAACAATCCTTTGTAAGATTACATAGAAAGTTTTAAAGCTTAAGGAAGAGGCGTTTGATGCAGATAAAAAAATATATAAAAGGGGCCTTTCTAGCATTTCTACTTATTGGCCTATTGTTTTCTATAGCTTGTGGTGGCGATTCCGACTCTAATGAAGTTGCCAATAATGCGGGACTCGTGCCAACTGTTGCTGCTGAAAAGTCTGAACCTAGTAATGGGAAGTCAGATTCTTCAAATGCCAAAGAAAAAGATTCTGTGACTAAGCTTGAATCTGACAAATCTACTGATATTGAGATTGGATCAGGTGGCATTTTTCGTAGATTGTGGGCAGATCCACCTACTTTAGATCCACACCTAACACAAGATACAACATCCGCTGCCATAGTAGTTGAGATTTATAGTGGACTTGTGACTATAGACACAGACTTGCAACTAGTTCCTGACATAGCAGAAAGTTGGGAAATTAGCGACGATGGCAAAATATATACATTTTATTTGAGATCAGATGCCAGATTTCATGATGGTAGATATATAACGGCTAGTGATTTTGAATACTCTATAAACAGGGCTGCAAATCCGGAAACTGCATCTCCTACTGCAGCCACCTATCTTTCAGATATTGTTGGAGTTAAAGAAGTATTAGAAGGCGAGTCTACACAGGTGGACGGTGTCAAAGCAATTGACGATACCACTTTGCAAATTACGATTGATGCTCCAAAGGCTTACTTTTTAGCGAAGCTGACATACCCGACAGCATTCGTGGTTGATTCGAGTCAGGTGATGGCTAATCCAAATTGGACCGACAAGCCCAATGGTAGTGGCCCGTTTAAGTTGAAAGAATACAAGATAGGCGAACGGATAATACTAGAAAGATTTGACGAGTTTTATAAAGAGCCTGCGAAGCTAGATCAGGTACATATGAATTTAGCAGGTGGCCAGGCGATGGCAATGTACGAAAACGACGAAATTGATATAACTGGGTTAAGCATTTTCGACTTGGAGAGAGTTAAAGATTCAAATGATCCTTTGAGTAAAGATTGGCACATCGCTCCTCCCGGATTTAGCGTCTCCTATATCGGCTTCAATCCAGCTGAAGCCCCATTCGATGATATTTATTTTAGGCAAGCGCTTAACCATGCGATTGACAAAGACCTGATAGCCTCAGAAGTTCTTTCAGGCCTGAGAGTTCCGGCTTATGGCATTTTGCCACCAGGATTTCCAGGATACAATTCTAACCTTGAAGGACTTACCTTCAATCTTGAACTTGCCAAGGAGCTTTTAGATAAGTCCCTCTATGCTGACCCCACCACGAGACCTCGTATTGTGATAACTGTGCCAGGCACAGGTGGAGGTATAGGCCTTGATTTAGAAGTCATATTAGAAATGTGGCGCCAAAATTTAGGGGTTGAAGTTGAGATACAGCAAGTAGAATGGGCTACATATTTACAAGATTTGAATCGTAAGAAATTCCAAGCATTTGGTGGATTGGCATGGCAAGCAGATTATCCGGATCCAGAAAACTTCTTAGATGTTCTGTTTCACACTGATAGTGAAACAAATCATGGCGGATACTCCAACAAGGAAGTGGATGCCTTACTAGAAGATGCCAGAATTGAGCAAGATTTGGTCAAACGGGTGGATATGTACCATCGGGCGGAGGAGAAGATTGTTAATGATGCGGCTTGGGTTCCCCTA
>CAZQPS010000068.1:0-16371 GCA_964595285.1 uncultured Dehalococcoidia bacterium
AATGGGGGCGTTGCAAGTCCCCGTATTTTTGAGCTTCTTCTCCCACCGTCACTAGGTCAGTAACAGCACTGATCCGTGGTTGTCGTCCTTGTAATAGATTTCTAAGATATAGAGCACATTGTTCATCTTCGTCGGCTCTAACTTGGCCCGCTAGGCCCATTGCTACGATAGTGACTAACTTTGGGTCATCTTTAAGGATACTCCTAACCGTCGCTTGTGCAATAACGAACGATCCGCCATATATCTTTGTCGCTTGACTGGCTTCATTTACTCCGACCGTTCCCGCTCTCGTTGATTGTATTATTGTCTTATTTTGCAAGTCAGCATTGAAAACTTCGGATGGTGAATTATTGTAATCAAAATGTTCAGGTTTCATACCGTCGACTTCACCTACACAAAGACTTCCTACTCCTCGTGCCCTTAGTTCAAGGGCTTCGCTAACTTCGGAAACAAGTATTATTTTTTCAGCTCCCTTATCTAACATTACTGCAGCGGTTGTATAGGCACGTAACACGTCCACTATGATAACTGTACCTCGAGCTTCCCTAGCTCCAGCCACTAGGCTAGTGATCTTAATTTCCATAGTTAATTCCTAGCAATATAAGTTTTTACTAACCTTGAACATATAAAAGCCGAGTCCTCTACTACTTCACACAATAGGATTTTGACTTTTGGCAAAGATATTACTCAAAGAGAATATTACAATCTCTCCAAAACGGAAATCCCAGGAATTTTTAATTTCAACATGTAAAGGGAAGGTGGCGCTGTTACAACTAACATGTGTGAGTCTAAGCCGTAAAATGCAAGATTCGTTGTGATTTCTTCGAATTTTATAATTCCCAGAGGTTTTCCTGAGTTATCTGCTACCCATATCCCCCCTGGGCCAGTGGAGTAAACATTACCATCGATGTCTACTTTGAGTCCGTCAGCCACACCTGTGAGGTCAGAATCCATTTCAAGCCATAAATCCCCTTTTGAAGAATATCCATCCGAATTCTTCCCAAAGGCATAGATACAATTGTCATCAGAATTTCCCACTAGCAGAGTTTTTTCATCAGGGCTAAGTGCTAGGCCATTCGGGAAATCTAAGCTTGTAGTGACAAGGCTGAGATTACCTTTCGCATCGATAGAGTAAACACCGCTAAAGTCTAATGCTTTATATGAACTCCCTAGAAAAGTTTCATATTCCCCAAGGAAGATTGGGTCAGTAAAGAGAATTGTTCCATCATTTCTCACAATGACGTCATTTGTAGCATTTAATAACTTACCCTGATAATTGTCTGCCAAAACTGTAACATCCCCATTTGTTTCAGTCCGACTTAGCCTTCTATAGCCAGTTTCACAACTGATCAATCTACCCTGCAGATCAAGTGTGTTGCCATTCGCACCTTTACTCTGATTCCTATAAATGGCTGTACGATCAGGTCTAGAAAATCTGACGAGTTGATCGTTTGTTATATCACTAAATATTAAGAATCCCTGAGGCATCATTACAGGACCTTCTGGAAATCCAAATCCTGTGGCGACTTTCACCATTCCGAAAGTGAAATCTACAAGACGTTCAAGTTTGTCGGCACTGTGATTTTCAATTTGTATCGTTTTAGAATCCATAGATGTTCCACCTTCAATCCTCAATGGGGTTAGCTAGCCGGTACATTACTCACATCGTCGCGGAATTCCTCAGGGAGTACGAAAGTTATGTCTTCCTGCACACCTTCCACCCGTATGATCTCATTTGGCGCAAGTTTGTCTATGACTGATAAAACCAGTTCTTCCGGCGTAGATGCTCCTGATGTGATCCCTACGTTTTCTATTCCGCAAAGCCAGGACATATTCAATTCGTCCGGACCGTTTATCAAATAAGCGGAAACGCCGTGAGCTTCTGCCATTTCTCTGAGTCTATTGCAATTGGAGCTGTTTTCTGCTCCTATGACCAATACTATGCCGGCCACCTCACACAATTTCTTTACCGACTCTTGGCGATTTGTAGTGGCGTAACATAAGTCGTTACGGACTACTACATCCTCAAAATGATGTTTAACATCCTCAATGGTTGATTTCGTGTCATCCACGGACAATGTTGTTTGAGTTAAGACAGTGATGGGGGTGTTTTGAGGCCATATGGGAAGATTACCAGTTTCTCGATCGTCGACTAGATGCATATCTGTTTGCCCCATGGTCCCTTTAACTTCTTGATGTCCACGATGGCCAACGAGAAGAATTCTCCTTCCGTCATTGGAGTATTTCTTTGCCTCGTTATGAACTTTGGTCACCAGTGGACAAGTGGCGTCCACCACGCGTAGATCCCTTTGTTGCGCAATTTGATAATCTTCGGGAGGAGAACCATGAGCGGAAAAGACAACTATCGAGTTTTGAGGAATATTAGCAACATCTTCAACAGTAATAGCCCCTTTTAAAGCCAGAGAGTTCACAACATATGGGTTGTGAACAATTTGATGTTTAACATATACGGGAGCGCCGAATTTCTCCAAAGCTAACTCAACAATATCTATTGCACGGACAACTCCTGCACAAAAACCTCTAGGCGCTCCTAGATAGACCTTCATTGATAGGGGCCTCCTTCAGGTGTCTACTGACTAACTGGATTGTAACATATGTGGAATTTTCGTAAGTGCTCACTCAATGTGTTCCATCTAGATGTTAGGAGTCGTATAATACCGTAACTTTAGCCGAGTTATTTTTATCGAAGTCTACGGAGATTTAGATCTATGAAGCTTGCCGAGAGGATGGACTTATTAGGGACAGAAACAGCCTTTGAAGTTTTGGCAAAAGCCAGAATTTTGGAGGCGGCAGGTAAGGACATAATTCACCTTGAGATAGGTGAGCCTGATTTTTCGACACCTGCGCACATTGTCGAAGCTGGCATAAAAGCTCTGTCTGAAGGTGATACTCACTATGGACCTTCACCCGGTTTTTCCGATATTAGGGATGCAATAGCTGAAGAAGTATCGCTCAGCAGAGGGGTTTCATTTTCGGGAGAAAACGTCGTAGTTACTCCAGGAGGGAAACCTATAATGTTTTTTGCATTACTAGCGATGATAGACCCGGGTGACGAAGTATTATATCCGAATCCGGGGTTCCCGATTTATGAGTCTATGATTCGCTTTACGGGAGGCGTCCCCATACCGATGCAATTGCACGAGTCCTTGGATTTTAATCTAAATATAGAGGAAGTAGCATCATCTATAACAGATAAGACGAAGATGATAATTATCAACTCCCCCAATAATCCCTGTGGGAGCATTGTCTCATCAAATAATCTCAAGGATATTGCTGAATTAGCTGTGAAGCACGATTTAGCGGTTTTGTCTGACGAAATATACATCAGATTTCTCTACGAAGGTGAACATATCAGTATTTCGACCTTCCCTGGAATGAAGGAAAGAACAATAATTTTAGACGGGTTTTCGAAATCATACGCTATGACCGGCTGGAGAGCCGGATACGGCGTTATGCCTTATGATCTAGTAGAGCCAATTTCCAGGTTAGTTACTAATAGTGTTTCCTGCACGGCAAGTTTCACCCAAAAGGCCATGAAAGAGGCACTGATCGGTTCTCAGATTGATTGTTTTGAAATGGTTGCCGAATTCAAAAAGAGAAGAGATGCTATAGTTGAGGGTTTGAACAAAATACCAGGAATTAGATGCGCCCTTCCAAGAGGAGCATTCTATGCTTTCCCGAATGTAGAAGAAACTGGAATGGATAGTCAGACATTTGCAGATCGTGTATTGGAAGAAGCAGGCGTCGCCTGCCTATCAGGGGAATCATTTGGATCATTTGGAAAGGGCTTTATTAGGTTTTCATTCGCCAACTCTTTAGATAACATCCAAATTGCTTTGGACCGGATTGATCAGTTCGTCCGATCTACAGGGTAATATCTATGAGATCGTGATCCTAGGGAGTGCGGCGACGTAATAGTTTTCATTTAAAGATATATGGATGAACACAGCGGAGTAGTCATAATTAAATTCTGTCTTTACAATTGCAATCAAATGTAGTTATGGTTCCTGAGATGGAGGAATTATGAGAATGTTCAGACTAGCGCTTGCTCAAATAGATGTGACGGTTGGCGATTTAGACGAAAACTCAAAAAAGATTCTTGAATATATAGACGAAGCAAAGAATATGAAAGCGGACTTGATAGCATTCCCAGAGATGGTCCTCCCTGGCTATCCCCCTGAAGACCTTTTATTCAAATCACAATTCATACAAGAAAACTTGATCCATCTTGAACACATAGCGAGTCAAACCGAAGATATCGTAGTGGTGTTAGGATTCATAGATTTGGATTCCGATGTCCATAATGCTGCAGCTGTCCTGTATGATGGGAAAATACGGGATATTTATCATAAAATGTTTCTCCCCAACTATGGAGTATTTGACGAAGATAGATATTTTAAGTCTGGAACGAAATGCCCTACCTATATCGTTAATGGTACATCCGTAGGGATCAACATTTGTGAAGATATATGGCATTCCGCTGGCCCGACTATAGTTCAAAGGTCGAATGGTGCTGAAATTATAGTCAATCTCAACGGTTCACCCTTTGACATCGGGAAGCGAAAGCTTAGAAAAAATATGCTTCGTGCACGTGCCACTGACAATGGCTTATTTGTCGCCTATGTAAATCTGGTTGGCGGGCAAGACGAATTAGTGTTTGATGGTGGAAGCATGATAGTTGATCCGGAAGGTGAAGTAATATGTGCTTCTCCTCAATTTAAAGAAGACATATTATTTGCTGACTTGGACGTAGAATCAGTATTTCGATCAAGGGTTCGTGATCCCAGAGTACGTAAGGTTCGGGCCAAGACCCTTCAGGAAATAGGCACTGCTGTTGAAATGCAAATTTCTGAATATGTGGGCCAAGGTAACAAACCGTCACTAATGAAAGCAGAGATACACGATCGTTCGGAGGTCGAAGAGATTTATGACGCCTTAGTCCTCGGGACCAAGGACTATGTTCGGAAGTGTGGCTTTAGCAAAGTTTTGGTGGCATTGTCTGGGGGGATTGACTCTGCGCTAGTAACCGCAATAGCTGTTGACGCCCTTGGTAAAGAAAATGTAGTAGCTGTATCCATGCCCTCAAGATTTTCTTCAGAAGGTAGTAAAACAGATGCGGCCTTGTTGTGTTCAAATTTAGGCATAGATTTGTGGACCTTACCCATTGAGGAGCCTTTTGAATCCTTTTTGAGTACACTTTTTCCATATTTTGATAAAACTGAATGGGGTGTTGCAGAGGAAAATTTGCAATCTAGAATTCGCGGCAGTCTAGTAATGGCCATATCAAATAAATTCGGTTGGATGGTTCTCACAACGGGCAATAAAAGTGAAATGGCAACGGGGTACGCGACTATATACGGAGATATGGCTGGCGGTTATGCAGTTATAAAAGATGTTCCTAAATTAATGGTCTACAAACTTGGTCACCATAGGAATACTTTGGCTGACGGGGAAATGATTCCAAAATCAATACTCACCAAACCACCTAGCGCCGAATTAAGGGATGACCAAAAAGATGAAGATAATCTCCCTCCGTATGAGATTTTGGATCCTATTTTGAAGGCATACGTCGAAGATGACCTAAGTTACGAAGAGATCGTCAACTTGGGATTTGCGGAAGAAGATGTCAAACGAGCGATTCTATTGGTAGACCGTAACGAATATAAAAGAAGGCAATCTCCACCAGGTATAAAAATTACCACGCGAAATTTTGGAAGAGACAGGCGAATGCCGATAGCCAATCGATATAAACCATTTTGACCTGCGGATAGCAGTCCCGGGATTTAAGAAATTGTTACCTAACTATAGCCATAATATAGTTTGCTCCCTAAAAGGCTTACAACTTTATATGGCAGTCCGGTCTCTCTAGCAGTGTTCTCCCCTTGATCTGTAACAAGTAGAGTGCCGCCAATACCGAGAACTTCCCCATTGTCCATGATGACTTCCCCTGCAACTATCGTCATCACCGGTGCGCATTTCTCTGGGTCTATAACTGTAATGTCAGCATCAGCACCTTCAGATAAATGTCCTTTACTTTCCAAGCCAAACATAAGCGCAGGATTGAGAGAAAGCTTTTTAACCATTTCTAGAGGAGTCAAGGCTCCAAATTTGACTAAGGCCGCAGTTGTTTGTATGGCGATGTTTCTAGGATGAGAACCCCCGTCAGTGCTAACCGCATCAACTATAAATTCTCCGGTGTCGGTTTTGGAAGTTGCTAATTGAAAAGCAGACGAGGGAAGATTAACAGGAAAACTGAGACCCACATTTGTCCCGGCGCTTTCATACAGATTAATTGCCTCTTTGCCATTTAGATATACAATTGTTTCATCTCTTTGGCTAATCACAGAGGCAAAGCCTTCTTTGATTGCTGAACGTACCCCATCAATGTTAGGTTCAAAATTGCCGAGTTTTAGGCAATTCCTTAGTACGTCAGAGGAGGCCTCTCCATTACGATTACATGATCCGCTAGTCCCGTTTTGGACCGCATTGTACGATTCGGAGTTTATTTGCCCGCTGAGTCGCGACAGTATAGAAAGAGCTTCTTTACATTCTAGATCAGGATCATCAACAACTCCGCGACAGTATGAATTGATATGACATACGTGTATTCGACCTTTCGACAGAATGTTTGGCAATTCCCTCAATCCCCCGATGTGACTTCCCGCCGTTTCAGTACCTATATGGATGGCAACATATGCAGCCTGATTATTCGCAGCCTCAATTATTCGGGTGGTCGTTTCTGTACTGAATGGTTGATATCCTCCCAAGATTTTGACTCCTAAACATCCTTGACTCAGGGAGGAGGCGATGGCGTCAGTTATATTTGCATTTGAAATAGAATATTGTGGGATAGTACTTCCCTTAATTAATGCCATCATCCCACCGACATTGAGACCTGCACCTCTTCTTTTGATTCCGTCTATAAGAGAAGGTCCTGTACCCGCCATATCAATTACAGTAGTTGTACCTGCCCTTGCTAACATGGCGTGTCCTATAGCTGGGTCCCAGTTTCTTGTTCTTCCTGCCACATGAGCATGCGTATCAATTTGTCCAGGCATAACCCATTTATGCTGGCAATCAATAACACGTTTGGATAAAGCCGGGTCTATCTCCGCACTCACACGGACTATTTTGCCTTTTCTTACGGCAACATCAGCGCTGCCATAAAATTGGCTGAGAGCGTCTATCACAATCCCATTTGAAAGGACTAAATCGTATTTATACATATGACTCAATATTTAGATCAAAGGCTATATAGAACATACTATCTGGGAAAAGACTACAAGAAACACTGTCTGTGTGACAATAATATTGAAAATATTGTGATTTAAATTGACGATTTTATTCATGTAGAACGCCTCTGTGAATATAGAGTATTATATTATTGGTTTTCTGTCATTGTGGATGTAGACGAAGACAAACGTCTATTAATAATATTGATTCCGGGACCCGAGACGTTAAATTGTTCGAGACGTTTTAATACATAATATTAGTCACAAATATGGGCCCTGTGAAGCTTCTATAGAATTCCCAATTGTTTCAAAACAATTGTCCTTTTTGTATTATTGAATATTAGAAAACAATTGAGGAAATAGTATGGCTAATCAAGAAAAGCTCCAAAAAACACAGCTGTTTAAGGCTCATCAAAATTTAGACGCTCGAGTCGTGGACTTTGCAGGATGGGCCATGCCAGTTCAGTATAATAGTATCTTGGCGGAATGGAGGGCAGTTAGAACCTCTTCGGGTATGTTTGATATTTCCCATATGGGTCGCTTACAAATAGTTGGCGCAGCAGCAGGCAAATTACTAAATCGGGTTTTAAGTTTTAATGTGGAGCATCTTAATATAGGTCGGGCCAAATATGGGTTTGTCTTTAACGAAGATGCCGGAATTATAGACGATTGTATTACTTATCGACTCTCCGATAATTCTTATTTATTAATCCCCAATGCAGCTAATCGCAATCAAGTCACAAACTGGATTACACACTGGAAGGACCCTGATTCTGAAGTGAAAATTATAGACTTGACTCTAGAGACTTCGATGATTGCCATACAAGGCCCGAAAGCGATTGAATTAGTTTGCAGCATCTATGGTAAAGAATTACGGCAATTGCGACCATTTGCATTTAAAAAAGACGAGCGGAACAAAAAATTTAGACTTATCGCTAGGACCGGATACACCGGTGAAGATGGCTTTGAAATCATATTGGCGAACAGTGATGTTATGGAAATCTGGCAAGCTGCAGTGAATCTAGGTTGTACTCCTTGCGGGCTTGGCGCACGTGACCTTCTTCGTTTAGAAGCTGGTCTTTTACTGCACGGGACAGATATTAATGAACAAACGACACCGTTTCAAGCTGGGCTTGGTAGATTCGTTGAGACGGTCCATCACAGCCAAAATCCCAATGTAGCGGCCAAAGCACTGGAAAAATGTATTAAAAATCCGCCGACTAAAAATCTTATTGGCTTCCGTCTTCTTGGCCGAGGTATTCCACGCCTTGGATTTGGAATCTTAAATGGAGTGGAACCTATTGGCCAAGTAACTAGTGGGGGATACTCGCCAAGCCTTGACACTGGTATAGGTTTAGGATATGTTCCTACCGCATATTCGAGACCAGAGACGGATATACAGATTGACATTAGAGGACGTAGGGTTGATGCTCAAGTAGCCTCAATTCCGTTCTACAAACGGAGAAAAACGAATGGTTCCTGATAATTTGAAATATTCGGAAGAGCATGAATGGGTCAGGGATGATGGGGAAAATGAGGTTACAGTAGGCATAACACTTTTCGCCGCGGACAGTTTAGGAGATGTTGTTTATGTAGAACTTCCAGATGAAAACGCCAAATTAGTACAATTTGGCAAGATGGGTGAAGTCGAGTCTGTTAAAGCAGTCTCAGATTTATATAGCCCCGTGTCTGGAGCTGTAGTTAGCGTAAACAAGGCTTTACTTGAACATCCCGAGTTAGTGAACAATGACCCATTTTCTGAAGGTTGGATGATAAGAGTTGTGTTGGATAGTTCAGACCAGTTGAATAGTTTAATGACTGCAGATCAGTACAAATCTTTTATAGGTGGCCGGGAATAATATGCCTGAAGAGTCGTATGTGTCGCCATATTCGCCAAACACTATTGACCAGCGACAAGAGATGCTAGATGTCATTGGCGTCCACTCTGTAGAGGAACTATTCAGAGATATTCCTGAATCTCTAAGGAATCCGCCATTAGAACTCCCTGCCTGCAAGTCAGAATTTGAACTTCTTAACCATATTAATAATTTAGCATCTAAAAATAAATCACCAGGGGATTATGCGTGCTTTTTGGGAGCCGGAGCATACCGCCATTATGTACCCGCAGTTGTTCGTCAAATAACTAGTCGAAGTGAATTTGTTACCTCGTATACTCCATATCAACCGGAAGTATCTCAAGGCACTTTGCAAACAGAATATGAATTTCAGACTCTTTGTGCACAACTTACAGGCATGGATGTTGCGAACGCAGGGATGTATGACGGAGCCACTTCAATGTCTGAGGGTGCATTGATGGCCTGTCGAGTAACTAATAGACGTAAAGTATGTGTGCTTAATACGGTTTCCAACCGATATATAAATGTTTTAAGAACCTACACAGAAGCACAAGGTATATCAATACAAATGATTAATACCGATGATCCTGGGATCACGGATGAAGCCGCATGTGTTGTTGTACAACAACCTAATTTCCTAGGATATATGGAAGACCTCGACAATTTAGCAAAAAATGCTCATTCTCATGGAGCTTTGTTGGTTGTATCTGCCGACCCAATGTCAATGGTCTTATTCAAACCACCTAGCTTTTATGATGCTGACATAGTGACGGCTGAGGGCCAAGGACTAGGAGTCCCCCTTACATACGGGGGGCCTTATGTAGGTATCTTCACTTGTAAAGCAGAGTATGTAAGGCAGATGCCGGGACGCATTGTAGGCAAAACAGTAGATACAAAAGGTCGAACCGCGTATGTTCTAACTTTACAAACAAGGGAACAACACATCAGAAGAGAACGTGCAACATCTAATATTTGTACGTCAGTGGCTTTAATTGCACTTATGACAACTGTATATATGGCGGTAAATGGTAAGAGAGGACTTAGACAGATTGCCGAACTCACGTATCAAAAAGCCCATTACTTAGCCTCTCGTATCGAAGATCTTGATGCTTATACTTTGCCTCTAACTGGTACATTTTTCCAAGAGTTCCCTGTCGTTTGTCCAATTGAGCCATCACACATCAATCAAATTTTATTACAACACAGTATTATTGGTGGATTAGACATAAGTGAACAACTTCCAAATGGCATGCTTTTTTGCGCAAGCGAATTGAATACACGGGCGGAAATTGATCGACTTGTCACCGTTTTAGACTCCATAAGTGACGACAAATGAACGATTTGCGACAAGAATTTTTGGAAGGTCAACGAAAACTCTTAATGGATAGGAGTGTTGAAGGGCGTCTCGGCGTATCTTTACTAACAAGCGATGTACCAGAACAGCCTTTGCCTGACGAATCTCTTATTAGGAAAGACTTGGATTTCCCGGAATTAACCGAAGGGGAAATTGTTAGATATTTTTCTATTCTAAGTCAGTTTAATTTCTCGATAGACCACAATTTTTACCCTTTGGGAAGCTGCACGATGAAATATAATCCCAAAGTGAACGATGAAATTGTTTCCATGAAAGCATTCACAGAGGTACATCCCCTCCAAGTTGATTCTACGGTTCAGGGATCCCTTAATATCCTTTGGAATTTACAAGAACAACTTAAAGAAATTACGGGGATGGATGCTGTTTCTCTCTCTCCGATGGCGGGTGCGGACGGCGAGTTAGCTGGTATGCTTATGACCAGAGCATATCACGCTGAGAGGAATGACTTCCAAAGAACCAAGGTCCTAATCCCGGATAGTGCTCACGGCACTAATCCGGCGACTGCCACCATGGCAGGGTTTCAAGTAGTCTCATTACCTTCAGATGAGAATGGTAATACTGACCTAAACAAACTTAGAGCCACAGTAGGTGAAGATTTGGCTGGGTTAATGATAACCTTACCCAGCACCCTCGGTTTGTTTGACAGTAACATCGAGGAGGTAGTGAAGATAGTGAAAGACGCCGGAGGGATAGTGTATGGCGATGGTGCCAATCTTAATGCACTTTTGGGAAAGGTAAAATTAGGGGACATAGGTTTCGATGTGATGCACTCCAACCTACATAAAACTTTCACACAGCCACACGGTGGTGGTGGTCCCGGCGCAGGTCCGGTCATAGTCGCAGAACGACTCAGGCCTTATTTGCCTGCGCCAGTAATAAGTCGGCGACTGGATAACAAGAAGGAATATTTTTATGAATTACACGATCCGAGTAAAACTATTGGCAGGATGGGAGCATTCCATGGAAACTTCGCGGCTCTTGTACGAGCATATGCATATATATCGACTCTTGGACGCGAGGGTATAACTGCAATAAGTGATGATGCTGTTATTAATGCTAATTATATATCGGAAAGCCTAAAAAATTATTTTGATTTGCCGTATGATCGGCGATGTATGCATGAAGTGGTGCTTTCAGCTCGTAATTTAAAGAACCAATTTGGTGTGACCGCAATGGATGTGGCAAAGCGACTGATTGACTACGGCATACATCCGCCCACTATGTATTTCCCGCTCATTGTGGATGAAGCTCTAATGATCGAACCGACTGAGACCGAGTCTAAAGAAACTTTAGATTATTTTATCCGCGTTATGAAAACCATTTACCATGAGGCGGAAACGATGCCGCAAGTATTGTTTGACGCTCCTCATTTTGCAACTAATACTCGACTAGATGAAGCACTAGCGGCCCGTAGGCCAGAGTTACGTTGGAATAGAAAGGACGCTTAAGTGTGAGAATTGTTATATACTAACCGCAAAATACTGTTACCGGGGAGGTAGAGATGCTCAAAGTCGGCCAAAAGGCACCTGATTTCACCCTTTCGGCACATGATCAAAACTCAGTCACTTTAAGTGAATATGAAGGTGAAAAGAATGTTGTTCTTTCATTCCATATTTTTTCATTCACCGGGGGCTGAACGGATCAAGTCTCTTTATTTCGTAGCCATAATGCGAAATTTGAAGAGAAAGATACTCAAGTATTGGGTATAAGCAACGATGCGCGACCAAGTCAATCAGCGTACGCAACTTCTTTGGGAAATCTGCCTTATCCACTCCTTTCTGATTTCCATCCTAAAGGGTCAGTCACTCAAGCGTATGATATCTGGAATCAAGAGAGAGGTACTTCACAAAGGGCCGTATATATTATTGACAAGGAAGGCATAATTAGGTTCGCTAAAACATATGATACGGCGGCCGACTTGGATCCGAGAGACATATTAACTGAGTTGGATGCAATATGAAGAACAACTATGCTTAGTGCCAGTGGATGATGAAAAACAATCATTCTACATTGAGAATATTCTGGTAGGCTTGTGCGTATTCTTGAATTCAAGATATGGTTAAGCTAATGATGATATAGACCAATTTCGTTTGTGTGCCTTTAGTTGATAATGGAAATGAGAATCCTGTATGACAAATTCCACACCCTCAGAAACAAGAACCCAGATTTTGAGAGAAGGTGACGAGGTATTAGTCCGGGACAAAAAACAACGAACTTATTTAATAACATTGAGATCTGGCTCCAAGTTTGAGTCGCATATAGGTGTCTTCCCACATGATGAGCTTATAGGTATGGAGGAAGGTACTTGGATAAAGACTAACAAAGGGCATATCTTACTTGCTCTAAGACCTACAATGTCAGAATTTTCGCTGGACATGCCCAGGATAGCGACTATCGGCTACCCTAAAGATGTCGGCCCGATATTAATTTACGGTGACATATTCCCAGGTGCGAAGATACTTGAGGCTGGCTGTGGGTCAGGGGCCATCACTATGGCACTAAGCCGAGCAATAGGTCCAACAGGATCACTCACTGCATGTGATATCAGGTCTGACATGTTAGCTCGCGCCAAGGAAAACACACACCGTATGCTTGGGCACACTGACAATATCACATTTGAGATGACCGACGTCTATGAAGCCATTAACTGTGAAAACTTAGATCGTGTGGTTTTAGATCTACCCGAGCCATGGCAAGTAGTCGACCATGCGGCCAAAGCACTAGTATTAGGCGGCATATTTATTAGTTTTTTGCCAACAATACTCCAAGTCCATGAACTCACCCAAAAGCTAAATGCCTCAGAAAGCTTTACATGTGTGGAAACTTTCGAAACTTTGTTCAGAAATTGGTCGGTGAAGAACAGAAGTGTCAGGCCATCTCACAGAATGATAGGCCATACGGGTTTCATTACAACCGCTAGACGATGTAAATCTTATCCAACTTAGAGAGAAATACCGATGAGTGTTCTTCCGAATTACTGGATCTTGCCCGACTTATTTAGTTTGGTCCAAATGTATGTGGGTATTTTGCCTCTGCCAGACGGATATTGGACTTACCTAACAAAGGGGTAGCATATCCGATTAGAGTGCCAACTGACGGCAAGATTGATCGCGCGTCTATATTTAAGATATTCTTTTGTTGAATCATCACTTTAAACTTGCCAAGCCCAAACGGATCTATTAAGTTCTTCATTGCCATTAAATTAGCTTGATTGTCACGAGTCGACAAACTTAAAGTCCGTAAATTCGAAATAAATTGGTTCATGCCTAATTTAGTCAAATAATCAGCCTGAGTAAGAGTAGCTATTGGCTCCAGTCCAAATTTACAACCAAGTGTCCGAAGAAGTGAAAAATTCACATGGCTAGTTATATCCTGAGAACCAATTCTGCTCAAAGGATTATCCCCATTTGAGTGATTGTAGTATGTTTGTATGGTTCCCCTGTTCCTATCCAGTGAATACAGTTGATTTCCTTCATATCCATAATCGATGGTTAGGATAAATCCTCGCTGGAACGAATTACTCAATTTTTCTAGCCATGGCTCTAAGTAAAGATTTATCTCGCTTTCATAACCTTCAGGCAAATCAGTGACTACACATCCAAGAGATTCGATTAATTTTGGAGATGTGGGCACATCCGGTTTAAAACAGAGGACACTGTTCTCATTTAGTGTTATAAATAATTCTTTTACCGAACCGTTGACAATCTTAAATCTGTTAACTGGGAAAGCATCTAATAGTTCGTTTGATATTATGACGCATGTTTCAAGATTGAGAGGCATCTCGTTTGTCAATATGCCTTGTATATTGATTCCAGGGCGGTAAGGTATGGCACGATCCATCGCTATGTATTCAAGTTTTTCACAAAATTGATTTGGCAATTGTTTCGAGAATTCAAGAATATCTCTTGCAAGACAATAATCTGCTGATCCTAATTCAATAACGTGAAATGGGTCAGGTCGGTCCAGGGTTTCCCACATATAATAAAGTTGAAAACATAATAGTGCTCCAAAAACTGGGTGAGCAATGGGACTTGTATAATAATCACCGGAGCTACCAATGGGATTCTTTTGTTTATAGTAACCATCAGGATTCCCATATAAGGCGATCTCCATAAAGTCCGCGAAATTGATCTGCCCTTTTAAGGCTATCTTTTGTCGAATATTTTGTTCTACTGAAGTAGTCCTCATCTTTACTTGCACACTAAAAGCATTGAGGGACGTCTTTTTAAACGTCCCTCAATGCTTTTTAATATATTCACTTCCAGGAAACAAGGCTCACTTACCTTCTGCAGCCTTTGCCTGTCGAGCTTTCCGACTTTGGGGGCTTTCCCTGTCCCAGCCAGAACCCTGAATCGAATTCTTAAACTCTGAACTCTCCCCGCAGTACTTGCAAACCCCCTCGCTGACTGGCCCGTTCGGGCTAGCTATCATCCAGTAGTGTTGGCAAGAATTTACAGGTTCTTCCAGTTCTTCTTCTGACAATGTACTTTCACCCTATTAAAAAAATACGCCTAGCAGATTAATTTATCAACGTTTCTCTATTGGAATATAATCCATGTCCATCTCACCAGTATAGTGAAGTCTCGGCCTAAGGAGAATGTTATTCTCAAATTGTTCCATGACTTGGACGGTCCATCCTGGAATTCTACCCATGGCAAAGATTGAGATGAAAAGGTCGTCGGGAATTTCCATTAAATAATAGATAGCGCCCGAGAAAAAGTCCACATTCTGGCATATACCCCTTCTTGAGTATGGCTCCATAGAGCGCATTACAGATTCCAGAATCGAAAACCATTTTGGCTGTCCCTTACGTTCACCCAGGTCTTTTGCATCATCTTTTAAATGCATGGATCTGGGATCTACTGCCCTGTACACGCGGTGACCAAAACCCATCACTCGGCCACCATTGCTGAGTAAATCTTTAACATATTGCTCGGCGTTAGACTCATCTCCTATGTCCATGGACATTTTCATGACTTCCTCAGCTGCGCCTCCATGGGAAGGTCCTTTTAGAACCGCAACGCCTGTGGTAACCGCACAATGAAGATCTGCCTGTGTGGAAGCTGCTATTCTCGCCCCAAATGAGGAAGCATTCAGGCCATGTTCAGCATGTAATATAAAATCTTTGTCGATTAACTTGGCGTCTTTCGGATCTGGTTCTTCCCCGAACAACATATAGAGGAAATTACTGGCGTGATTTAATTCCGGATTAGGAGCAATAGGTAACTTCCCTTGCCTTATCCTAGAATGTGCTGCCACTATAGTCGGTGCCTGAGCAGTCAGACGAACACCCTTTCTGAGTGTAGCCTCTGGGCTATTGTCTTCTGTGTCAAGGTCGAAAGCCGCGAGAGATGAGATAGATGTCCGCAGGACGTCCATTGGATGAGAATTCTTAATAACTTCAATGACGGAGAGAATTTCCTCCGGTAGCCCTCTGCTCATTTTAAGTTCTGAGTCAAATTGCCTTAATTGATCGAAAGTGGGTAACCTCCCATGGAGAAGCAAATAAATTGTCTCTTCGAAGGTAGACTTCGCGGCCAAGTCATTGATGTTATAGCCCCTGTAGAGTAACTTCCCTATCTTCCCATCAATAAAACTCGATTTAGTCCTGTCTATATATACATCCCGAAGGCCTCTTCTTATCTCGACCTTCTGCTCTGATGTCATTGTATGCCTCCACATTCGAAAAATAGTTGGTGTGAGAGTGCGAGTGAAAAAACCACCACCACATGGGTGAAACTCTAAGAACGCCTTTATAATGCGCGTTAGCGGTATCCTATTTTAGCATTGATATTAATTGCTGTCAAGAATACTGTCTCCCAATGATACAGATAAGCACGTCTAAGACTCGACAATTCAGATTTCTCAATCAACTTCTGGCATAATA
>CAZQPS010000069.1:0-39837 GCA_964595285.1 uncultured Dehalococcoidia bacterium
TGTTTTCGGCCGTATGTTCCAGGTTACCCCTGAGGGCGAAGTAGTATGGGAATATATTTCTCCTCATTTCCATTCGGGACCCCTTGGTGAAACGAATCTTGTTTTTAGGGCAACGCACTATATGCCTGACGAAATTCCTATGCTCTAGAGTCATAGACTAAGATATATATGTGAACAAAGGTGATCTCCTCCACATATCAATGCCGTGGAGTTTCAGTCGGATTTTTTGTCCTGGACCTATTTGATTAGGTAGCATTGTTCTTACGCGGAAGGGATATTGCAACAAATCCAGAAGTGCAGGCCTGTTGCCCCTATTTTCTAGAACCATAGCCTCGAACGAATCTGAGAGTTTCCCTGAGTCTAGAGACTGTTGGAGAAATTTGAGGAACCAATATCTCTTGCGGGCTTCTTCAATTCGAGAAATTGTTTTCATTTGGACATCTGACTGGGTTGCTAAGGTAGATATATATTCTGCACGGTACAAGGGCTGTCCCGATTGTAAGAAGCTATTGACTTGTCTTTGCATAATCATGTCAGAATATCGTCTGAGTGGTGAGGTAATTTGCAGATAGAAGGATACACCAAGACCTGAGTGATGGGCAGGAGTAAGACTTGTTTCTGCAGGTGGCATTCTTCGGACTGTGAGATACCATTCCAAAAGTTCGTTTAAGTCTTCCGGATTTGACAGGAGTTCTTGAGTCGCATTGTCAAAATCAGATTTAGCCTGCGTTCTGAAGACAGCAGGTATCTTGTTTTGGTGACAAAACTCACCGATTGTGGAGTTGTACAGAATCATAAATTCGGAGACCATGACTCTCGACGGCGTATTTCTGGGGATGATTTTTACAGTCACCTTGTTTTTATTAGCTACCTTGACCATCATATCTTTACGGTTTAGGGTCATTGCCCCTGAATGCTGTCTTTTCTTTTCCAGTTGCCTCGAGACATTTATAAGCCCGACTACAATATCGTGCCATTTGTGGTCTGAATCTGCGAAGGCGGCATCAGCCTCTTCGTATGTTAGAGTGCAGTCGCTTCTGACTATTGACGGGATTATTTCAGTATTAAGAATGTTTCCATTATCGGCAAAACGGATCAGTATGCTTAAAGCGCCACGAGTCTTTTGGGGATCAAGACTACCTTTATCTTCGGAAATCATTTCAGGCAGCATAGGGATAGTTTGTTCAGGTAGATACAGGGTAGATAGACGTAATTGTGCTTCCTTTTCCAAAGGTCCGTCTGGAGGCAAAAGCGTTGCAACATCCGTTATATGTATACCCACCAGGTTTATACCAGGTTCTTCTACCAGAAACGATAGCGCGTCGTCTCTATCTTTTGTCCCCTCATCGTCTATTGTTATTGTAGGCAATTGAGTCAGGCACGTGCGGTGGTCCTGTGTAATTAGTGTGTCTGGAAATATGTGCTTTGCCTCGTTGAGAGAGCCATCTGAAAAGATAGTGTTGATGTTTTCCCTCTCGAGCTCTAAAGCTTCGTCGGGAGAGAAAACACCTGCTTTAGTAAGTAAATTGAATGCAAGTTGTTGGAGCGTTCCCACTTTTCTAGGCAGAGATTCTATTAGGAGTTGCGCTTCTGAAGACAATTTATATTCTGGACCGTATATGGCTAGCTTACGCCAATCCTTTACTAGGTAGTCCTGATGCTTTGTAAGTGGTACAGGCAGCATACCTTCAGATAGATGGTCAACCAGTATTTTTGACTCCATCTGGTTTTGTTGTGCCGTTCGTCGCCGAAGTAGAATTTTATCAATATCATCTTGGCTTCTTGGAGTGTATGTTCCCTTAACAAATGAGAAATGTAAGTTATCTTTTTCTAAGTTAAGTAATAATGCTATGCGCTCTTCACCTGTATTAGATTCTCCCCAATATATCTGTGCCAAATCGTCTAGTGTTAGGGGATTTTCTGAGTCCTTCAATAGTTCCCATAGATCTTCAGCTTTGACACTGTGGGATAAATCGTGTGCCCGCTTCCTCAAATTTTCGATATCGTCGTCGTGTTTGGCCTGTATCCCAGTATTTACGACAATCCGCTCTGCTGGCAATTTGGCACCCTTTTTTCCTTTGACCAAAATACGAACCTTTTTTTGTTCAATTTCTGTTATTTTGGCAATTGTGATACCTCCGCTCATGCGTGCGGCCACCAGGTCACCTGGATTCATATTGTGATCATAACGATGTTGATTCATACAGAGAACATATTACAAGATATAAGGCCGTTTTTGCGGGTTGTTATTGTAATTTAGTCGCCTCGATACTATGACATTTGGTTAGTGGCTGATGGATTGATCTTCAACGAACAGTATGAGGGTTATAATTTTATGTTTCATGTCTTCTTCTTTTCATGAGTGAAGGGAATGGAATTTCACAATACTCTGAAAATAATTTAGTCACGTAGGTTTCTGTTCACTGGGATCATATAAAATTATTTGACGTCGGATGTAAACTTTAAGAAATTTATGATGTTTTTGACAAAGAGTTCTGAGAATGTAAAACAGGCGGTAAGCAAAATATGCGATACGATTACATAATAGTAGGGGCCGGTTCCGCGGGATCAATCATAGCGGCGCGTTTGAGTGAAGATTCTTCAAAGTCAGTTTTATTACTGGAGGCGGGCAGCGATTATCCCGATATTGAGAATTTGCCTGAACAGTTTAAATATGGATATGGTCCCGAACGTGGTTTTGGCTGGTGGCTGAATCCAGGAAATGTCAAACGTTGGCTTTTTGAAGCACGTGCTACTGACGAACAAGAACTACCTATGTTGGTTCCTAGGGGTAAAGCCATAGGAGGATCAAGCGCTGTGAATGCTCAGATTTTTCTGAGGGGAGATCCAGAAGATTATGATAGCTGGGCTCAGAATGGGAATGATGAGTGGAGTTTTGAAAAATGCCTGAGTGCCTTCAACAGATTGGAGAACGACTTGGACATAGGTGGTGATTTCCATGGGAACGAGGGACCGATAAGGGTTAGACGTCATCCGGTAGAGGAGTGGACGCAAGATGCCATCGCCTTCAATCAAGGTTTTCAGGATATCGGATTTGAAGCTACAGATGATCATAACGACCCGGATTCGACAGGGGTTGGCCCTCTCCCATTCAATACGATAGACAGAATTCGGCAAAGTACAGCCCTAGGATACATAGATCCGGCGAGAAACAGATTGAATTTAACCTTAAGGAGTGATTGTACTGTTCATAAGGTTATTTTCGATAACAAGCGAGCAACTGGAGTCACAGTTGAGAGCGGAGGCGAAGTATTCAACGTATATGGTGACGAAATTATTTTAAGTGGTGGGGCAGTGGGATCTCCACAATTGTTGATGTTGTCTGGAGTAGGTCCTGCAGTACATTTGGATGAATTAGGTATTCCAGTGGTGTTAAATCTTCAAGGAGTGGGGCAGAACTTAAGGGATCATCCTCAAGTACCGGTAACATGGAAAGTTAAGGATTCTTATGAGCATGATCGAACTGGATTGAAGAGGGTAATAACCGTAGGAGTGAGATATACTTCCGAAAATTCTGATTTGCATAATGATATGTTCATCCACCATATGTCGGTAATATTTCCTGGTATGTACTTTGTAGGAAGTGATGAAGAAATGTTTACGGGCGTAAGTATGACGGCTTGTCTGTATTTAGCCATAGGCAAGGGAGAATTGAAACTTAGGTCTACTGATCCGAACGAACAGCCAGAGCTAAACTACAATTATTTTGAAGAAGAAGAAGATTTACGGAGAATGCGTGAGTGTGTACGGCTGTGCGCAGAAGTTGGTGGAGGAGACTCATATTCTGGCATCGTCTCTCATCGCCTACAACCCACAGATAATCAGTTAAACAGTGACAGTGCCTTGGATTTATGGCTGAAGCAAAATGTGCGTACGAGTCATCACATAAGTGGTACGTGTAGAATGGGGCCTGCGGAAGATCCTAATTCCGTTGTAGATCAATATGGGAAGGTCCATGGAGTAGAGGGGTTGAGGATAGGAGACGCTTCGATTATGTACGATTGCGTCAGGGCAAATACTAATGTACCGTCAATGATGATAGGTGAAAGAATAGCCGATTTCATTAGAAAATCAGGCTAGGGTTTACTGGTACTTGCGAAGAGGGGGCGTGAGTGCTAATGAAACGCACACCACTGCCCCCAATTGGTGGAGCCCCTAAGGGGCTCGCAACGGCTTTTAACTTATTGGGTTTTTAGGGACACGAGTTTTTATCTGCCTACCCACCCACCATAGACAGGGTATTGGCTACATATGAACTCTATGTAGGCAGGTTGGCCGTTCTTATTGGCAGAAATGGCTCTTCTCAATGCATCAGAAACTTCTGAAGGTTCTGTCACTCGTTCCGTGTAATATCCCATATCTCCTATGACTTTGGACATATCAATTTCGTCATGTCCTACAACTTCGTGTGTATATGGGTCATGTCCATCACCCCAAAATCCTGGCCCATATCCGGAAAATCCGCCGTTGCTAACATGTACGACTGTTATACCCAATTTTTGTCGAAGGGCAACTTCTAAATTCCCCAACATATAGCCGAGTCCAGCCTCTCCAGTCACCGCAACACAATCTCTATCGGGAAACGAGATTTTCGCAGCTAGTGTGGCGGCCAGGCTAAACCCTAGAGATGAAACATTCCCCCATCCGAGAAAGCCACGCGGTATAAGGGTCTCATAGACTGTACTTAGTTGATCCCTAGTATTTCCTGATTCATGTGTAACGAATGAGGTGTGAGGATCTAGGACCTCCATAAGTCCTGAATAGACCCTATATGGGTTTATCGGCTTGTCATCCGATGATAGTGGTTCCGTGTATTTTGACATGGCACGATCTATAGAGGCTTTAATTTCTGAGGTTACGTTTTTAGCTGGGCGGCCTTTCCCTTTTGTTTTCGCCTGTAGTTCCTGTGAGAGAGCTTCAAGTGTGAAGGCGGCGTCTCCGAGTAACGAAACAGCTGTGGGATAGACTTTATTCACGTGTAGTTCGTCTATATCACAGTGGATAATCGTCTTAGACGTCGCGTTAGGGATGGCGTGGCTGAAACGTCCTGGGGAAAGACTGCTTCCCACTGCAAGTACTAGATCAGATTTCTCAAGGTACTCGTTTACTTGATCTCCTCTTACCCCTACGAATAAAGGATGATTTTCTGGGAATGCGCCCTTAGCCTTTAACGTACTGATAACTGGTGTGTTTGCCAACTCAACTAGAGACATTAATTGTTCCGAAGCGTGAGAATATATTACTCCTTCTCCCACGTAAACGAGTGGATTCTCAGAATTAATCAAAAGATCAACAGCAGTAGTCACATCTTGGGGATCTGGAGCATATTTCCAACTTTTCACCGGATGGTATGGGTCTGCGTTTTCATCATACGTGGCATTAGCCTCCGGTATGGCAATGACCACCGGACCTGGACGGCCTGTTCGGAGCATAGTGAACGCTCTTCTCATAAATTCGTGGAGTCGATCAGGCTTGTCGAGATAACCATACCACTTAGAAACAGACTTTAAGCTGGAGGTCACGTCGAATTGACTGTTTTCGGTCGCTCCTATAGGTACTCCATCGGTTATACACAAAACTGGCGATCCGTCTTCATACGCTTGCGCCATGCCTGCATATGCGACCTGCAACCCAGCCGCATTCACACCTCCTTGAAAGGTGCATACTCCGATGGGGGAGCCGGCTGTTACTCTTGAAAAGGCGTCTGCTAGCGCTACGGCGTATCTGTCGTCACGCATCATGACAATTGGTATTCCTTCGCGCCCCAGTGCATTATTGACCTTACAGACTGGAAAGGTGGATACCCAGTTTATACCCTCTTGCTTGAGAATTCTTGCGATTCCTGTGGCAACATCTAAAGTCATATTAAACTTTCTCCATATTTATCAAATTTTCTTTTGGTTATACGTAAATTCTAATTTGTTGATCACTAGCCTGAGTGTACAACACTGTCTAGTTGGACATACTAATAGAATTTATTTCAGGTCCGATAGCTGTGGCATAACTTCCTCTGCCAGCAAAGTCATTGATTTGACCCACTTGTCTTTGGGATCCCATTCATGTCCCATTGCAAGAATCATTCCAAATCCTCCTACGTCTTCATATAGCGCGCGAAGCTGTCGGGCAACTTCATCTGCGTCTCCGACTATCCAAACGTTGTCCATTAAATATTTAGAAGTAACCTCAGCGTCAGTCATACTTTTATCAATTTTCATCATTTCTAATTGCTTTACGGACGATAGCATTGGCTTAAAATAATCTTCGAAATCCCTGGCGAAAACACCGTTCAACATGTCTTCTTGGGCTTGTTGTGTGGTTTCAGCAACATATATTTCTCTTGCTATTCTCCACTTCGAACGATCTGCTGTTTTGTTTGCAGAAGTAGCACCTGCCTCCACAGCGTCCCAGTGAGTACGTAGTTGATCCGTTGGCACTAAATTGATGCTCATTGGGATCCATCCTCTTTCACCTGCAAGATGTAATGTTTCTGATCTTGGAGATACGCCAGCTACACCTATAGGTGGGTGAGGCTTTTGATAGGGCTTCAGATGAAATCCAAGGCCGATGGATTCGTCCGGCTCTGGCACATTGAAACTCCACCTTTTGTGTTCGTATTTGCCTGGCTTAGGATCATTCCACATATCCAGTATGACGTCCACAGCATCTCTTGCCATGGCACGATGTTCGCCAGATTCTGGATCAAATCCGAATACCTTGAAGTCGCCTATGAAACCCCCAGAACCTACACCCCATTGAAATCGGCCACGTGCTAGGTGGTCCAATTGAGCAATTCTGTGAGCGATCATAAATGGATTATGGTTGGGCATACAGGTTACACCTGTACCTAGGACAATGTTTTTTGTCAGCCCAAGAGCCTTGGCGATAAAAAGATCCGGTGCAGGGATATTCTCCCATACGGAAGTGAAGTGTTCTCCTATCCAAGCTTCTCTATATCCCAAATTGTCTAAAACAATCAATTGCTCAATATCGTCATCCAAAGTCTGGGTAACATCCGACCCAGGCGGATGGAGAGGCATGGTGAAGTATCCTAGATTCATAGCTTCCTCCGTGACATTGAATAGGGTTGTGTTCAGGGTGAGTATATGTCAGGATGTTGACACAGACAAGTCCGGTCCCGCTGCTGTCCCGATAGTGATTATTGAAGTAGGTTGAGAGGACTTTATGCTATGAAAAATGGCTCTGACCAAGACTCCCTACATATTCTGGAACAGCTTTCCAAGAGTCCCGCAGTACCCTTCCATGAGGATCTTGTACAGTATTCCATATTGGAATTTCTTGAAAGTATGTCTGGTGTGGATGTTACGGTAGATAGATTTGGTAATGTAATTGCACATTACCAAAACCTTTCTTCATCCGAGTCCACCTGCCCTCCATTAGTTTTCGTAGCACATATGGATCATCCTGGCTTCGAGATAATTAATGCTGGGTCTACCCCGCAATCTTTCATAGCTAAAGCGTTGGGGGGAGTCCCTGAAGCTTGTTTTAATAAGACGGTGTCGTGTTTCGTCCTTCTCCCCAACGGGAGGAGGTTACCTGCGACTATTGAACATTCCGATGATGCTAAAAGCCTGCTCGAAAATGGTCGTCTAGTAAACGTGGTAGTAGAATCAGATGAGCAATTCGTGATGCCAGCTGCACTTGTCTTTGATTTGCCCGACTTCGCCGTAGATAATGAGAAGATTTATATGCGGGCAGCTGATGATTTGGTAGGCTGCGCTGCGATTCTCTCTTCCTTGAATCGCCTTGTATTGGCGAAGGCAGAGACAAATTTTTACGGAGTTTTTACTAGAGCTGAGGAGGGTGGATTATTTGGAGCACGATTGCTTGCAGAATCCCGTATTTTGCCAGATCATGCCTTCGTGGTATCCGTTGAAACTAGTTCATTAATTCCAGGGGTAGAGCAGGGGCTTGGACCTGTTATCCGTACTGGGGACCGATTATGTACCTTTGATTCTGATGCCGAAAACATACTTCGCTATGCGGCGGCTGAAATTACCGAATCCGATTCAGAGTTTAAATATCAACGACAATTAATGAGTGCAGGTACATGTGAGGCAAGTGCCTTTGCTGCGTTTGGTTACAAAGTTACTGGAATAGCGTTTACATTGGGTAACTGGCATAATGCAACAACTTTTATAGGAGACCCCAGCGGCGGTGTCGACAGTGAATTTATAAATCTTACGGACTATTTTCAAGGTATAAAATTGATTGAACACGCAGCTATTGGTGCTTTTAGAGGACGAGTTTCCGAATCACGAGAAGCTTTGATTTCAATACCAAATGACATTAAAGATCGTATGCTCAAGACCGCCCAATCGAGTGACTAGATTGGCTCACTGCGATCCCATTCTTCCAAGGTCCAATAACCAACTTTAGGTACATTTGATATTGTGGATATCCGCTGAGCTCTTTTCAGCCTCTGGATGTTGTAGAGATGAGTTATTTCTTCAAAGTACATGTGCCTGAAGACCGCTTCCAGGCTCATCTTACCTTGACTTGGATCTTGACTGAATTTAAATCCTGTAGGATGTGCCTTAATCATAATAGACCAGTGTGGTCCTAAGTTGTATTCGACTGTCTCGTTCTTCATGTAATGTACTGTGTGATTTTTAAGTATTTTTGAAGCAAGGGCAATGCCTTCTTTTAGTTTGGACAGAAGGAGATTAAAATCCGCGAAAAGTTTTTCGTCGACTGTGCGATCGTAACTCGACATGGCTAAGGCTTCTAAATGATCAATTTTGTGAGTCTTATTTGGGTCGAGCAGTTTTCCACAGCGAATAAACATCCATCTATATAAAAGCGATGTCATATGCCCTATTTGTCTTCGGATACTCCATTCGGACCAGCCAAACTCTCCTGATGTCCAATCAAGTTGATTGGAGTTTAAAGTTTTTACTTCTTCTTCGATAAGTTTATATAGTGTTGTATATTCAGGAAATAAAATGGATGCTGATTCATTTCCTGCTATGTTTTTTGGCATAAATACACCTTGGGGATCATGTTTAATTTTTGAGGAGCTAATGTCCTATTAAGTTCCTGAAAATGATACAAGATTGGTCTTCGCATTCCAAATGTCATGAAAATAAGACATGTGGTTTTACATTGACAGTTAAACACTGGTGGATTAATCTGGATTTACCAAAATGCAGTGACGTTGAAAGAGATGAGTAGACGAGAACGGCGGTTAACAGCGAGTCTAGTTGGTGGAAGTAGATAACATGCCACTGGTCGAATATCACTCTGGAGTTTCCTTCTGAAGTCGGATTTCTTTACTGGTGTCAAAATATAAGGAATTACTGATGGTAAGATCGGACGAGTAGCTTCCGTTAGAGGGCTAGCTGTGGTGTGTAGACATCACGCACAAAGAGCGCTAATTCGATTGGCGAAACAGGGTGGTACCGCGGATAGAGGATCTTAATTGAGACTCCCGTCCCTATGGGATGGGAGTCTTTATTTTTTGAGATAATCAAGAGATGAATAAGAGGAAATTGGCTAGGCCTAGCTTTACAGGATTCTTGAAAAGCTGTGTGGGAAGAAATTAATTGAAATTACGAGGGGAAAACATGTTCAACCCAGTGGAATCACGAGTTGATTTTCAGGCACTAGAAAAACGGATTTTAGAATGGTGGGATACGAATGATATTCCACGAAAATATAGAGGCAAAAATGAAGGGGCCGACAAACGATATTCTTTTATAGACGGGCCAATTACTGCTAATAATCCGATGGGAGTCCATCATGCGTGGGGACGCACATACAAGGATTTATTTCTTCGATACAAAGCGATGCAAGGCTATGATCAGAGATTCCAAAATGGATTTGATGGGCAGGGCTTATGGATTGAAGTTGAAGTTGAAAAAGATTTGGGTTTCAAGTCCAAGAGAGATATTGAGTCTTTTGGTATAGGTAAATTTGTTGAGTTATGCAAGGAGCGTGTAGACAGATTTGCCGATATAATTTCTGACCAATCTAAAAGACTTGGATACTGGATGGATTGGGATAATTCTTATCACACTAAATCGGACCAGAATAACTACACGATTTGGCATTTTTTAAAAACGTGTTTTGAGAAGGGCTGGATGTATGAAGGACGCGATGTTATGCCGTGGTGCCCCCGATGTGGGACCGGGCTGTCAGAACATGAAATTGTAACTGAGGGTTACAAAGAGATTGTCCATCCGGGGCTTTTTGTGAAATTTCCTTTACTGAATAATGGACCAGAAAATACGTCCCTCTTGATATGGACTACCACGCCTTGGACGTTAACTTCAAATATTGCCGCGGCTGTTAATCCGGAGAAAACTTATGTGAAAGTTACACAAGGTACTGATACTTTGTACCTTGTCAAAGAACGTATTGAGGTTCTCAACAAAGACTATGAAATTGTGGAGGAGATATCCGGCTCCGACTTGATCGGTTTAAGATACAAAAGTCCTTTTGAGGAGCTCACTGCACAAAAAGGAATCGAACACAGAGTAGTTGCGTGGGATGAAGTAAGTGATACTGAAGGCACCGGTATCGTACACACAGCACCAGGAGCTGGCCGAGAGGACTTCGCTCTTGGGAAGGTAGAAAATCTTCCAGCCATTGCACCACTGGATGAGTACGGAGATTTTATAGAAGGATTCGATTGGCTTACAGGTAAGAATGTATATGAAGTTAATGAGGCTATTTATTCGAGCCTGAAAGAAAAAGGCATATTTTATAGATTAGATAAATATTCTCACCGGTATCCGGTTTGCTGGCGATGCGATTCGGAATTAGTATTTAGACTTGTTGATGAATGGTTTATATCAATGTCCGAATTGCGGCACATGATCTCTGATGTCACAAAAAAAATACGTTGGGTTCCATCTTTTGGGTTGGAGAGAGAGCTGGATTGGCTTCGCAACATGGATGATTGGATGATATCTAAAAAGCGATATTACGGCCTAGCATTGCCTATTTATAAATGTGATTGCGGTCGAGTTCATGTTTTGGGAAGTAAACAGGAACTTAAAGAACGGGCTATAGAGGGCTGGAGTGAATTTGAGGAACATTCTCCTCATCGCCCGTGGATTGATGCAGTAAAGATTAAATGTGAAGATTGCGGAGAATCCGTATCTCGCATTTCTGATGTTGGTAATGCATGGCTGGATGCGGGGATAGTGCCCTTTTCAACACTAGGGTATGGAGAGGATAAAGACAATTGGTCAAAATGGTTTCCCGCTGATTGGATATCAGAAAGTTTTCCGGGGCAATTTCGGAATTGGTTTTATTCCTTGCTGACTATGAGTACAGCTCTTGAAAATACTGAGCCTTTCAAAAATGTGTTTAGTTATGCTCTTATGCGTGATGAAAATGGTGATGACATGCATAAGAGCAAAGGGAATGCGATCTGGTTTGAGGATGCAGCGGACCAAATGGGTGTAGATTCAATGAGATGGGCTTTTGTGAGACAAAATCCAGCAGCGAACATTAATTTTGGATTTAAAACGGCTGATGAAGTCAGGCGAAGATTCATTATTCCTTTGTGGAACGTGTACTCATTTTTTGTAACTTACTCTAATATCGATCGCTTTAATCCCAATTCTAGTGCGCCCGCAGTGAGTAACCGCTCTGAGTTGGATAGATGGATAATTTCAGAGTTGAATCAACTCATAAGTGAAGTAACGACTGCCTTGGACAACTTTGAGCCTGATAAGGCGGCTAGGGCAATCGAGGGATATGTTGAATATCTTTCCAATTGGTATGTAAGGAGAAGTCGACGTCGCTTCTGGAAGTCTGGGACACTTGAAGAACAATCGGGGGACGAAGATAAACTCTCAGCCTATAGTACTCTGTATGAATGTTTGTTGACTGTGTCAAAGCTTCTAGCACCATTTATGCCTTTCGTAACAGAAGATATGTATGGGAATTTGGTGTCCACTTCCAATAGGGGAGCGGAAAGTGTGCACCTAGATGACTATCCTCTTTCTGACGAGAATTTAATAGATATTGAACTCTCTCAGTCCACCCGCCTGGCGATGAAATTGTCCAGTCTAGGACGTGCCTCACGTCAGAATTCGGGGTTGAAGGTTCGGCAACCTCTTGCCGTAGCTGTTGTTAGCATTCCCGTGGATTCCGAGCGCAAATTTTTAACGACCATTGAAAATCAACTTAAAGATGAACTCAATGTTGCGGAGATAAAAGATGCTACCGAAGTTGAAGGAGTGATCCGCTTCGAGGTCAAACCTAATTTTCAGAAACTCGGGCCTAAACATGGTAAAGAGATGAATACCGTTCGCAAATTGATTGAGGCCGCCGACCCTGCTGTGTTGGCAGGGAATGTATCATCTAATAAACCGATTCTTCTGGAAGAATTCACCATTCTTCCAGAAGAATTATTGGTAGAACAATATCCCCTTGAAGGTTATTCTGCGGCTTCTGAGGGAGGATATGTGGTTGCAGTGAGCGTGGAGTTAACAGAGGATTTGATAATGGAAGGCCAAGCGCGGGAAATTGTTCACAGGATACAAAATATGAGGCGTTCTGCGAAATTCGAGATTTCCGATTACATTGAAGTAAATTACCAGACGGATGAGATATTGAACGCTGTAATGGCTAAACATCAAGAGTACATATGTCAGGAAACGCTGGCGTTGTCTGTATCAGCAGAGAATTCGGCTGATAGTGATTATTCTGAAGAGCATGATATTGACGGAAGCATATGTAGGATTGATCTAACTAAGTCTTCTTCTGATGGTAGGGTTTGAAAATTGCTTAAATCCGGAATAATTTAGACTTCGCGTTACTCATCAATATAACTTTTCTTTAGTCAGTTGACTCGTTCTTGGGTGGTTGGTAAACTCAGCGCACTACTGCACATATAATAAATGTGTGGACTGGATATTTATACTGTAATTGAGTGCAGGGCTATGGTCGAAAGGAGTTTCGATGAGACTTGAAGGGAAAGTTGCAATAGTAACTGGGTCAGCCAGTGGTATGGGAGAAGCCGAAGCTAAAATATTTGCTAGAGAAGGCGCCAAAGTGATCGTTGCCGACGTAGATGTGGAGAGAGGTCAAAAAGTAGAGTCAGAAATTGCAGAATCCGGTGGAGAAGCAATCTTCAGTGTTTTAGATGTTACGAAGGAATCTGACTGGGAACGAGTGGTATCTGAGGCAATCGCTCGCTATGGCAAATTAGACATTTTAGTTAACAATGCTGGTATAAGTGGCACGCATAATCCGGATCAAATGAGTGTTGAAGGGTGGGATGCATTTATGGAAATAAATGCCAAAGGTGTATTTCTCGGCATGAAATATGTGATACCTGAAATGCAAAAGGTGAGCGGAGCATCTATAGTGAATATATCATCAATCTCAGGCATTGTTGGACAAGAATTGATTCACATGGGATATAACGCTTCAAAGGGTGCGGTGAGAATTGCTACGAAGGCTGCGGCTGTGCAATACGCCAAAGACGGTATCCGGGTAAATTCGGTTCACCCTGGAGTTATGCCACCAATGCGCTCTTCTAGTAGTGTAACTGATCCTGGCATGCGAAAAGCTATGACAGAAAAAGTGCCTATGGGCAGAATCGGTAGCGTTGATGAAGTTGCGCATGCTGTTTTGTTTATGGCTTCTGATGATGCGTCATATATAACAGGTGCCGAATTAGTGGTTGATGGAGGCTACACGGCAATTTAGACAGATAAATGATCCATAGAATATATATGTGAATACATAGAACTCAGTATTCGCATTATCTAGTAAATATAATTATGTTTGGGAAGGGGCCTGTATGAAAAAAGTAGGCATCGCCGCCGTATTAACGTCGGATTCTGTGGACGTAGCAGATCTAGCAGTAAAATGTGAACAGCTAGGCTTTGATTCCTTGTGGCTTGGAGAACATCCTGTCCTGCCCGTTCATACTTCTACAAAATGGGCATGGTCTGAGGATGGGTCTTTTCCCAGAGCTTATCCACTGTTTGTGGAGCCTCTCACTGCTTTGATGAGGGCTGCTACTGTGACAAAGAATATACTATTGGGAACTGGTGTTTGTCTTGTAGCTGAGCACAATCCCCTAGTACTGGCCAAGGAGATTGCTACTCTAGACATGTATTCGGGAGGACGTTTCTTATTTGGCATAGGTGCAGGTTGGCACAAAGAAGAAGCTGAAATGCTGGGGGTGGATTTCCCTCACAGATGGACCCAAGTGAGAGAATCTGTAGAGGCTTTAAAAGTTTTATGGACAGATGACGAATCTGAATATCATGGCCAATATTATGACTTTCCTCCTGTATGGTGTTATCCCAAGCCCAGTCGAAAACCTCATCCTCCTATAATAATGGGAGGACATGCGGCTAATGCATTCAAGCGTATAGTTTCATGGGGAGATGGGTGGATGCCAAACCGCTACAATCCTGAGGAATTATCAGAAGGCAGAAAAATTCTTGATGGTTTGGCACGTGAGGCAGGAAGAGATCCGTCTGACATAGAAATAACTGCCTTTGGACAAGGATCTGACGCCAAATTGATCAGTGCGTTTCATAAAAATGGTGCTGACAGAGTCGTCATAATGTTGCAACAAGATAATGATCTGGAAGCGCCTAAGACTGACGAAGCTTTTGAGAAATTAGAGTCTATTGCGGCCAATATTTTCTAGGATTTTCCTACATAGTTACTTTGGCGCAGAGTGCAGTGGGGTTACGTTGTTTCTTTAATATGGTCCTAACGGTTTAAATTTTGAGGAGTGCTGCTATTTGATTTCTTTGTGGAGCGATAGTTTTTGGCATTAGAATTACTTTCATCGAGGTTTCTCATCGATTTCGAAGTCCCGTAATATTTCCTTTTTCTTTGTTTCTTCTGCCGTGTTACCCCATCACTTTCCCGAGATACCTTGGATCTGGGGCCTTTAAAATTTGTTTTTCCATAGTCTATGCCTTGGATGGCTCGTCTATCAATCTTTGCCTTTAGGATATTCTCTATTCTACGCACCATTGACTCATCATCAGGCACCACAAATGTTAAAGCTTCTCCTTTTTGTTTAGCCCTACCTGTACGTCCTATTCGATGAATATAAGCATCTACAGTATTTGGCATGTCAAAATTTATCACATGTGAAACGTCGGACGCATCAATTCCTCTGGAGGCTATGTCGGTCGCGACCAGGATGTCGTGCTTACCGTTTTTAAATCCATTTATTGCCATATTTCTTTTATTCTGAGACATATTGCCTTGTAACACGGCGACTTTGTAATCTTTCTTGTCGAGGTCAGCACCAAGTCTTTTCGCCCTATGTTTGGTGCGGGTAAACACAATTACGCGCCCAGTTGCGGTTGTTTCTAAAACTTTAAATAAACACTTAGTTTTAATATTTTCAGTCATTGGATATAGGGCGTGAGCTACCGTTTCAGCAGGTGAAATAATTCCTATTTGAACTGTTCTTGGAGATTCAAGTATATCTCTGGCCAAGGCGCGTATATCATTTGGCATTGTAGCCGCAAAAAACATGGTTTGTCTCTCAACAGGTAGATGACTAAGGATTTTTCGAATGTCTGGTAAGAATCCCATGTCACACATGGTATCTGCCTCATCCAAAACCAAAGTTTCAACCTTAGACAGATCAATAGTTTTCTCGTTTAAATGATCTAGTAAACGGCCTGGGCAGGCAACAACTATATCTGGATGTCGTGATAATTTGGACTCTTGAGGACGCTTTTTTACACCGCCATAGATAGATATGCTACGAGATTTGGTATATTTCCCTAAGTCCACCGCTGTCTTATTAATTTGATCCGCCAATTCACGCGTGGGCGCTATGACCAATGCTTTAATTGATTTATTGTGATTTGTATGTACTTTGTCTAGGATTGGCAATAAGAATGCCGCCGTCTTACCCGTGCCCGTTTGTGCTAGGCCTAAGAGGTCATGCCCTTCCATTGAAATGGGAATCGCTTGGTTTTGGATGGGGGTGGGTTCAGTATACTTAGCGTCTCTTATTGAGTCCAAGAGACGTTGATTCAGTCCCATATCTTCAAATTTCAGTTTAGTCTCCTAATGAGCGTGTTTCGCATTAAATATTTATTTCAATTTACCAAAGGGAAACGAGATGAATATATGTGGGCTAGATGGATATCAGGTCGCTAGGAACGATGTAGACGTAAAATAGATGACCCTCGGGACAAAAGATCTCTTTGCTGAATTGTTCTCCTACGTAGCTGTTATCCAATTCCAGATGTGGTATCTCCGAAATAATCACCATGGCGTGATCATCCTCTACAGTCACAGCAGTGGGTTCGTCCCCAATAGGACAAGATATTATTTGAAATCCAATTCCCATTACTTATTACGTCCTCATCTGCGGAAACAGAACTACTTCTCTGATAGTTGTGCTTCCGGAAAATAGCATTATTAACCTGTCTATGCCTATACCTAGCCCGCCTGTTGGAGGCATTCCATGTTCGATTGCGAGGAGAAAATCTTCATCTAGCCTATCTGTATCCTCGTCTTTAAATGTACTGCGAAGTGATTCTTGTTCTTCAAAACGCTGTCTTTGATCTATGGGGTCGTTGAGTTCAGTGAAAGCGTTACATATTTCCATACCCGCTACAAAGCCTTCAAAACGTTCCACAATTTTAGGATTATTCGTTGTAGGTTTCGCGAGCGGAGACATTTCAACTGGATAGTCCACTAAAAAGCAAGGTTGTATCAAGGAATCTTCAACTGTTGAGGAAATTAATTTATCCATGAGGCCTGGCCAACTAATTTGCTGGCTCACATCAATTCCGATTGCTTGCATCGCTGTTTTCATGGATTCTATGTTTGAGTGATCAAGGAAATTAATCCCACTTCGTTTTTTTATTTCTTGTAATAAATCTATTCTCGGCCAAGGTGGGGTGAAATCAAGTTTGTGTTCTCCGAATTCGACTATCGGTGTCCCAAGTATTTTGTTGGCTATGCTAAAGACCAATTCTTCAACCATAGTCATTACGTCATTGTAGTCAGCGAATGATTCGTAGCTTTCCATCGTTGTAAACTCTGGGTTATGCGTAAGATCTACGCCTTCGTTACGGAAAATTTTTCCGATTTCATACACTTTTTCCAAGCCGCCTACAATCAATCTTTTCAGATGCAATTCTGTAGCGATTCGTAAATATAAATCACGACTAAGCTGGTTGTGATGTGTTGTAAAGGGTTGGGCCATACCACCAGCAGCTACGGGTACCAGGATAGGTGTCTCCACTTCGAGAAATCCTTTAGCATTCATGAATTCTCTAATGCTGGTTATAACATGGCTTCTCATTTTGGCAATGTGTCTTGAATCAGGATTCGAAATCAAGTCTAGATATCTTTGTCGAAATCGAATTTCCTGATCTGTTAAGCCGTGAAACTTTTCTGGAAGAGGGCGTAACGTTTTGCAAACCAGTGTATAATCGTGTACTTCTACGGTTATTTCCCCTGTACGTGTTCTAAAGAGAGGCCCTTTAACTCCGATCCAGTCTCCAATATCCAGATCCGATAATGTTTCAAAGGAATCAGGGAGTAAATTTCTCCGAAACATAACTTGAAGCTGGCTCTCTCCGTCAAGAATATCAGCGAAAGCGACTTTGCCCATGTTTCTATAAGACATCATTCTACCTGCGACTGATACAGGCTCAGTTTTATAGCCAGCTTCCTCTATAACTTCCAGAGACTCAAACAAGTTAATAGATTCTTGATTGGAATGTGTTCTGTCGTATCTACTTGGATAAGGATTTATTCCCTTTTGTATGAGTCTCTCAAGTTTGTCACGACGTACGCGGACTAGTTCATTTTCAGATTCGTTCATATTGCAGATACCCAATTTCCTAGAAATCACTGAGTGGTATCCAAGAATTGTTTATTAGGCCTAATAAATTTTTCCAATATGCTAGGCATTATAGCTTCTAGACAGTGTAGAGGTCTATCAGATAATGAAAAGAAAACTCCCTAAAATGGTCGGGTTTTGGAAACATCAGAAGAATCGTCTTCCAACAAATTTGCCCCAAGGTGATAAAGGTTTTCGTCAGTAGCGAATCCGTGTTGTGCTACAACGTGAATGTCTCTGAAGTATCGTTCAAGAAGATTATTTTTATAGAATGAACTGCTTCCAGCACTATGATAGAGGATGTCTATGACCTTTGTTCCTGAAGTTACGGCGTTGGTAACGGCTAATCTGCCAACCGTTATCTCCTTATCGGTTGGCTGGTCCCCCCGTTCGATAATGTCCCACAGATTATCGATTGTGTCGTAAAAAAAGGCCCTCGCTGACCTCAAGGCAATCTCTGCTTTCGCAAATCTTTCTTGCAGAGTGGACCGATCAAGCATCGGAGTTCCTGTTTGGGAATCCTGTTTTTTTGACATGAAATCCTTAAAGTATTCTGTTGCAGTACGAGCCATACCTAGTGCCAGGGGAGCTATAGTTGTAATTAAGGTAAATCTAGGTTGCATTCTATAAAGAGGCCCGTCGTGTTTAGGAGTACCGTCTACGTAGTCTAAAGTGTGTTCTTGGGGGACAAATAAGTTAGATATGACAAAATCGTGACTTCCCGTGCCGTGCATTCCTAGCACAGACCATGTATCCAATATTTCTAATTCATTCGGTTTGAATATGGCAATCAGACCTACTTTTGGGATTTCGTCTTCCAAATGAAATCCGCCTAATACTAATCTTGCATTTGAAACAGAACTTGCGAATTGCCATTTCCCGGAAAGTGATATGCCCCCAGGCACAGAAGTAGCTATTCCCGAAGGTCGGGTGGAAGCTGAGACAAGTCTCAGCGGATCTTTGCCGAATAGAGCCCTTATCACGTTACTAGGGAGCCAGCCTGTTGTGACCCCTGACACGGCTCCCCCCACACCTGACATCCAACCAATGGATCCATCTATTTTTGATAGTTCCTCTATAACCCTGAGAGTCACAGGTAACTTCCATTCTCGGCCGCCTCCGGATAGAGGAATCATAGAATCGAATATTCCTGTTTTTGAGACTGCTGTCACCAGATCGTCTGGCAAGCGTCTGTCAGATTCGATTTTCTTCGAGTATTTATCGAATAAATTCTTGATGTGGGGTAGTTCTTTTTTCGCATTGTCCAGTATTGCGGAGTTATTCATATTTCTTCTCTTTGGTATTGAAATATGGGTTGCCTGTGTTAAATGACCTATTATGACTTCTCAGACATTCATTAATTCTAGCGTCAATGGCTGTATATTTCCATCATTTTTCGAGAGCATTAAGAAAATGTGAAGGACGCATTGCAGTGAGGAGTATCAAGCTGACTAAAAACGCTGCTACTCCTAGTGATATGGATTCAACCGAATAATCGCCCTCAGCGTTATACAATCTACTCGCGAATATGAGAGCTACAACACACATTAACATTATCAAAGCGGTGCTTGCTATCCGCCAACCGTATAATATAGATCTAGCTGCGAATCTCCACGAATGAGCATTTAACTCCTTCCGGACAATTAGATTTAAAACTTCTTGTACCTTACCCTCTTAGTTCCAGAAGCCTGAATATATTCGTTAGTTAAGTACCATGAAATACTATTTGAACATAAAATTCTCCAAAGCTTTGCGAAAAAAGTAGTCGGAAATCACCTTTCAACTGTTATTTAGGTGATGCTACGATTTCCCTACATCGAGTTAGGCTCAAATGAAATTAGTGTGAATATTGCAGTTGGGGAGGAGTAATTTCTAGAGTCATGGACTTGAGAATAACAGGTGGAGAATTTCGCGGCAGACGAGTCCGAACAATTGGGACTAGTGCTCTCAGGCCAACTACTGATCGTACTAGGAGCGCGATATTTTCGATTCTTGGCCTAGATAAATTGATTGGCTCCAAGGTTCTAGATCTCTATGCTGGGACAGGGGCCTTGGGGATAGAAGCTTTGAGTCGAGGGGCTGATTGGGCAGATTTTGTTGAGTTAGATAAATCATTAGCCAGAAGGCTGGAAGAGAATTTACAAATGCTCGGTGTTGAACATTATTCTGATGTATTTCAGGGTAGGGTTGAAAGGGTGATCAACGAATTAACAAAGAAATATGACGTGGTCTTTGCTGATCCCCCTTACCGTGATAGTAACTATGAGAATCTTATGGGAGTAATTGTAGCTGGTGACATACTTAAAGAAAGCAGCATTGTGATTATTGAGCATGACAAGGATACCAAATTGAACGAATCACATGGGTCACTGTTTCTCACTAAGCAGAGACATTATGGAGATTCAGGAATTTCTATTTTTACTTCGAAGGTGGCGAATGACTAGAGGCCTTTATCCGGGAAGTTTTGACCCAGTACATAATGGGCACATAGATATAGCAGAACGAGCTTCGAAACTGTTTGATGAGGTGCTTATAGGTGTATATGATACTCCTCCAAAGAATTTGATGTTTACCACAGAGGAAAGATTGGATATGTTTGGCGAATCGGTCAAACATCTGAAAAATGTGAAAGTGGTTCCATTTACCGGTCTAGCTCCAAATTTTGCTAGAGATTCAGGGGCTGAATTTATAGTCCGTGGTCTCAGGGCGGGATTTGATTTTGAGATGGAGTTCGAAATGGCGTTAATGTGGCGGAATATAGCGCCAGATATAGATGTTGTATGCATGATGAGTTCATTAGAAAACCAGTTTCTTTATTCCAGTCGTATTAAAGAAGTGGCGTCTTTGGGTGCAAATATAGAAAATCTAGTTCCTGCAGGTGTTGCTGGCGCATTAAATATGAAAATTAAATAGGATGTATAGCTAAAAACAACAATTAATTATGAGAGGTGACTTATGGAAATAGGACAAATTGCTGAAGAGTTAAAATTGATGGCAAATACTGGAACTAAGGTTCCTGGGTTTCGTCGCAAAGTTATGGTAGATATTGATCGGGTAATGGCTTTGAGTGATGAGATTCTTCAAGGAGTACCCGAGGACATTAAAGAGGCTTCTGAAGTCATTAAAATGAAGGAAAGCATAATTAACCAAGCTTATTTAGAAGCAAAACGGGTCCGCACATTGGCAGAAAATGAGGCGACTGCTCTCACTTCTGCTGCTAAGGAAGAACATGAAACCAAGGTTGACGAGTCGGAAATTTATAAATCTGCAGAGCAAAAAGGGCAGGAGACTAAGGAGCAAGCGGCGTTAGAAGCACAACATATTTTACAAGATGCTCAAAAGAAGGCATATACGATACTTAGTGAAGCAGAAATGGCTGCTGCGAGTCGAAGAGATGGAGCTGACCATTACGCGAGAGAGGTCCTTTTCAATTTAGAAGAACAACTTGCTGACATCTTGGGAGAAGTGCGACGCGGTATTGATTCATTGAAAATAGAAGTAGAGGCTGCAAAGGCAGAGCGTTTACAGAATCCGGTTGATCAAGCGGAGTCCGTCGTTGTCTAGAGGGTCGATTGATTATATGATTGCTTGCAAGAAATGGGAGTCCTCTTTAAACAGGACTCCCATTTCTCATTATGACTGTCCTTTACACTGCACTGTAACCGCAGTCATTCGTAGAACTAGGCCTTAGCCTTATATGCCCTTATGTTCATGCTGTGTACTCTTTGAGCCCATGATTCTTCGCCATTCCAGGGTGTATCAGAAACTATTTCTATATCCACAAATCCGGCTTTTTGCATCTTTCCTATGTAGTCATCTTTGTGTTCTGCACCTGACAAGCAGGCGACCCAGTTTCCATCCGAGTGGGCTTCTTCTGGCAATTCACCTACTAGTAACATATCCGATATGTATGCTCTACCACCGGGTTTCAAAATTCTAATAGCCTCTTTGAATACTTCATTTTTGTCAGGGGCGAGATTGATGACGCAATTTGAGATAATAACATCTGTGGAGTTATTTTCTAGAGGAGTGTGTTCCATTTCACTTAGATGGAATGCGACATTATCGAGATTTAATTTGGCTTTGTTTTCATTGGCCAACGCTATCATTTCGGTAGTCATGTCTATCCCGACTACTTTTCCTGATCGTCCAACGGCCTGGGCAGCAATGAAGCAGTCTATTCCTCCGCCACTTCCGAAGTCCACCACCGTTTCTCCTTGCTGTAATTCGCCTATAGCTGTGGGGTTGCCACACCCAGCTGACGCATTTATCGATTCCGCCGGCAAATTTTGAACATCCTCTAAATTATAAAAAGGTTTTGGAGTGGCGCAACAGGCGGCCTCGCTTTGTTCTTTGGTGGCATCAATACGCGATTTTTCTGCGAAAGAGCCATAATGATCTCGGACGATGTTTTTAATTGATCCTTGATCTGCTTGAGTCATGTGTTACCTCCTAATTAGATTTATGTTACCACTAACTGATGTAAGTCCTTCAGTAGTTCAGTGTTTTCTTCTAAAGTGAATCCGTCGACTTTGTGTTCTGTTAGCCCACTCATGCCGTCAACTGCGCCAGCCTCTACTATGCTTATTATATTTTGTTCTTCTTCCTCTATCCTTGGTAGTAAATTCTTATTAGAAAAATTCGATAATGAACTTGCAAGTCCATATCCTCCCCAGTTGGATACGCTGGCGAGAACCAATTCTGACACACTTGTCGTGCAAGGTTCGTCAACTAGAGATGGAACCGTCATAATCTCTTTGCTTAAATTGCCCATGCCTATTTCGTTCCCGCCGTCTCCCACTCCCACTGAAGGTAATCCCCACTGGAAGAGATAATCGATTTTAGCAGTGTAAGCGGTAATGTCACGTCCTCTCATGTTTCTATATTTTTTGTCTGCAGTGAAACCGCACCTTTCGATCGCTATTAACACTGATGGATTAACGTCTTTGAGTATGGTCTTCGCGCACTCTTGGCTCTTTTCTTCATCAGTAATGGGGAATTCCAATATTTCAGAATTCTGGCTCTTTATTCTTTCCATGACGGAGAGTCCGTAATGATCCGTAAGGTAAACAACTTTGTATCCCAGCGCTTCTAATGCATTTCCAATTGCAATTGCTCCCGGTGGACCATCTGTTTCCACGGCGCCAGAATCTAATATGTAAAATCCGGTGGCTATGACTGCTGTACCTGGGTTTTCAAGAATTAGCTTTGCTGCTCTATCACAGTAGTCGTCTGCTACGTATTTACGGAGTTCAGAAATACCTCTGCGATCACGACTTAATATGGTTTTTTCAATACTCATTTTTTACATAACTCTCTGCTAATAGCGCTTCAATGTTTCTCAAAATACAGATAGATCCTCATCTTTTTTATCTGTTATAAACATGTGGCCAGGGGCATGGGTGATCATAAGAGAAGGTTTCGTCGTCATAGCTACGGATTGGGGGGTCACGCCGCACGCCCAGAATACTGGTATTTCGCCATCTTTTATATCAATAGGATCTCCGAAATCAGGATTATATATGTCTTGGATTCCGATAGACTCATGATCTCCTATATGTATAGGAGCACCATGAACAGAAGGGAATCTTGATGTGACTTGGACTGCTCTAACAACTTGATCCTCAGGTATGGGCCTCATGGAGACTACCATTGGTCCTGAGAATACACCAGCGGGATTTGTTTCTATGTTTGTTATGAACATGGGTACAGTCGTTCCCGATTCTATGTGGGCTATAGGAATGCCTGCGTTACTTAGGGCGCTCTCAAATGAGAAGCTGCAGCCTAGTAGAAAGGAGACAAGATCATCTCGCCAAATTGATGTTATATCTTCGACCTCCGAAGTCATTTCTCCTTCCTCGTACACCCGATATAAAGGGGTATCGCTTCGCAAATCCGCTCCTTCGGCAAAGTTAACAGGGTCAGCGCTTCCGGGGTCTACCACCTCAAGAAGTGGACAAGGCTTGGGATTACGTTGGCAATATAACAAGAAATCAAAGGCTAAGTCTCTCGGCAATATAGCAAGATTAGCCTGAACGTACCCAGGTGCCATACCTGCCGTTGTTCGGACAAGTTCTCCTGCGCGGAATAATTTTCTTAGGTCTGTTGGTGCTTTTGGTATAGTGGCTATTTCCATTACATGTGCCTTCCTACTTGTTCGCTTGGTTCATGTTTAGTTAATAATTTTCTCACTGAGCTTAATGCTGGCCTGCCAGGGCTCAACTTATCGCTGATTCTCAGAATACAATAATAGACTTATTTTGTCATTAGACTACGGAAGTAAACTAAAGCAAAGACTGTAAGTGTTTTATTCGGATTCGTTCAATTCACTTTCAGCCATTTCCTTTAATTCGAATAGCTTGGTAATAGCTTGTAGTGGTGTTAGCGACTCTATATCTATCTTTGCCAATTCTTGTACGGTTTTATGTGATGGCTTTAACAATGGGAGCTGTAAGTTGAGATCTGGAAGTTGCGCTGCGTTCATGTTTATAGGATTGGATTCTTTCTCAAGCTCTGTGAGATATTCGAGAGCACTACTTACGACCGTCTGTGGCAATCCTGCTAGTCTTGCAACATGAATGCCGTAACTCCGATTCGCTCCTCCTGGGACAATTTGTCTAAGAAATATAATATCCCCGTTGTTCTCAGAGACTGCAATGTTGTAGTTACGTGCTCTGGGTAGATAGGTGGCAAGTTGCGTAAGTTCATGGTAGTGAGTGGCAAAAAGTGTCTTACAGCCCAATTTGGGACTGTTATGGATATATTCTGCCACCGCCTTAGCTATTGCTAGGCCGTCGTACGTACTAGTACCTCTGCCGATTTCATCAAGGATGACCAAGGAGTTAGAGCTTGCTTGGCTCAGTATTGACGCCGTTTCAACCATTTCTATCATAAATGTTGACTGTCCAGCTGTTAAGTCGTCTTGAAGTCCAACTCTGGTAAATATTCTGTCAACTATGCCAATAGAAGCTGACTCCGCTGGTACGAAACTTCCTACTTGCGCCATAAGAGTTATGATAGCCACTTGTCTTATATAAGTCGATTTACCCGCCATGTTGGGCCCAGTAAGTATCATTAGTTGATGAGAGCCGCAGGACATAAAAGTGTCGTTGTCTACGAACTCTCCGGAATTGAGTAATCGTTCCACCATCGGATGACGCCCGTCTTTAATATCAATCGTGTCATGAATGCCTAATACAGGGCGGACGTACTTGTAGCGCACGGCAACTTCAGCTAAAGACGTAAAAACGTCTATCTGAGCAACCGCCTTCGCTTTTTTAAGAATGATATCTATTCGGTCTGATATCTGAGAGCAAATTTGTTGGAATATGGAGTTTTCAAGGGTCGCCACGGCGTCCTGAGCGTTGAGAATCAAAGATTCATATTCTTTTAATTCGGAGGTGATGAAGCGTTCTGCATTGACTAATGTTTGACGTCTGACGTAATCATCGGGAACTTCGAGTGCGTTTGTCTTTCTAATTTCTATATAGTAGCCAAAAACTCTGTTATAGCCTATTTTCAGTGATTTTATTCCTGAACGAGTTCGTTCCTTGTTTTCCATATTAGCTATGTGTGTTTGTGCATTTCGAGAAATATCCAAAGCTTCATCTAGCTCAAAAGAAAAGCCTTTTTTTATGACTTTGCCATCGCCTACGTTTAGAGGCGGATCAGAAACTATAGATTGTTCAATCAGTTGTGCGGATTCGTCTATTTCGCTAAAATCGCGCACTAGAGCCTTTAGATCTTTATTGTTCCCATCTTCCGCCAACAGGTGCTTCATTTCTGGTGTTATGTCCAAACTTGTACCAAGACTAACGAGATCTCGAGGAGTAGCATTTGATAGTTGTACCTTATTGATCAGTCTTTCCAGATCAGATACTGAATCAAGTAGGGTTCTCATTTGAGTGCGGCGCAAATTGTTGGATACGAACCATTCTACTATGTTTTGTCTTCCCTCTAACGCCTTTATGTCGAGCAGCGGTTGTCCCACCCAGCGCTTAAGTAACCTTGCACCCATTGATGTTTTAGTCTCGTCTAGTAGGTTAAAGAGTGATCCATTAGCACTCGCCCATCGGCCTCCTTCATACAATTCCAAATTTCGTGTCGTTTGAGGATCAAGCACCATGTGGTCATTAGTGGAGTAAGTATTAAGCGTTCGTATTTGTCTGGTGGCGTTTTTTTGAGTACTGAACAAATAATCAAGGACTGCGCCAGCTGCAATAATCGCTAATGGCAAATGTTCACACCCATAGGATTCTAAGGAATGTATTGCAAAGTGCTTCAGTAGTATTTCTCGCGAAACAGCTTCTTCAAATGCTTTGGGATCCATTTCCGTGGTGGTTATGTTTTTCTCTAATGAAGGGATTATTGCTCCACTTGGAATTAGGATTTCTGACGGGGACAATCTTGCTAATTCTACTGGTAGTCGAATAGTTGGCAGTTGGGTAGTAGAGAATTCACCAGTTGTAATGTCCACATACGCAAGGCCAGCGATATCCCCATTCACAATTGTGGCGCAGAGATAATTATTAGAGTTGTGAAATAGCAGTGAGTCTTCCAAGACAGTCCCAGGAGTGACTATTCTTACTACTTCCCTGTCCACAATTCCTGTGGACTCTTTTGGATCGCTGGTTTGCTCGCAAATCGCTACTCTGTGACCTTTCCTTACCAAGCGAGCCAAATAGGATTCAAGAGAATGATAAGGGATCCCAGCCAAAGGTATTTTTTCCTTTCCACTGCCAAACCCTCTGGAGGTGAGAGCTATTTCCAATTCCCGTGATATTAATCGGGCATCTTCATCAAAAGTCTCGTAGAAATCACCCATGCGAAACAGAAGTATTTCATCTGGATGGCTATTTTTCATGTCTAGATATTGTTTTCGGGCTGGGGTAGTCAAGAGTGAATATCTCTCATTAAGATTTCATTTTGGATCACTACTTTTTGGAAATTCCGTAATCCTCGAGCCTGTCTTATTCTACCGCATTGGTGAAAGCGATCAACCCATGATATATGCTGGAATATTTTGTAAGTTATGCATCGGGATGCAAGACAAGACTTTCACATTCCTCACCTACAGCCTAAGCATGTATCCAAACTATAAAATCACCTTAAATGAAAATAAGCTGACTTGTCTAATATCAAGAGGTTTATCATGATATTCCTATAAAAGAATTAGTCTTTCCAGAATCTTTCTTCGTCTACCTTGAATCCCTTGGGTGCCATGCGGGATTTCACGTCTTCAATCATGCCCGGGTGACCACAAGCATAAATTAATGTATCTTCAGCTTTTAGTTGAAATTCCTCTACATATTTTTCTACGATCCCGTTGACTCGGCCTTTTTCGCCTTCCCAGTCAGAATTTTTGTCATCGTCTGGGCGACTTACCGTCGGTACAAATGTCAAGAGTTCGGGATGCTCTTCCGCTATATTTAGCAATTCATCGTCGTAACCAAATTCGTCCCAATAACTCGCCCCTTCTAGCACATAGAAATGATGACCTGTTTCTCCTCTATGAATATAATCGCGTAAGTAGCTCAGATATGGAACAACGCCAGTAACTGTCGCGACTAGCAGATGATTCTTATATTCAGGCCGGAACACAAATATACCCTTTGCCCTAGGTCTTATGGTGACTTTGTCATGTGGTTTTAAGTCATATAGAAGAGGGGTTAAATGTCCGCCTTCGTCATATGGTACTAATTCGATAAATAACTCGAGAGATTCCTCGTGTGGGGCCGAAACTATGGAATAAGCCCGTTCTATTCCTTCAAGCCCTATCGTACAATATTGGCCAGGTTTGTAATTGTATCCCTCCGGCTTTTCTAGCCACATCAGCCAATGATCTTCAGTTAGTTCTCTTCGTTTCAATACAATGGTCTGAGGGAGTTCTGGTTTAGTTCTCGCGCGTGCAGTTGTCAATTTATAAACCTCTTGTAGTAGTTTGCGTTTTTGTAACCAATAGAATTTATTAGGATTTAGCTAGTGCCGTACTATATATATTGTCCTTAGTATTCTTTCGTACGGTGGAGTGAACGTGGTAACTCCTCCCTTGACGAGATGATGTCTAATTTGCACATATTGACTTTAGTCTGCAGCCACTGTGGCTGTAATTTTAGTCAACTTAGCAGGTTCTAATGGAAGTGTTGGGACTCTCATCATGGGGTCAGGAGAAGTATCCGCCTCCAAATGCACGACCATTTGTCCAAACAAAGTTGTTATGGATATTATGCCTGGGTTAACACCACTAAGTTGCGCTGTCCCTTGTATGGCAGACCTTTCAGTTTCCATTTCCACCCAATCACCCTCTTCTATTTTGAGTGACGCTGCGTCATTCGGGTGGAGTTCAATTATATCTTGTCTTTGAATTCTGTTGCGGGCTTCTACCTGACTGATTGTCATTTCTCTTTCAGGTTGATTGAGAACTCTACCATGCGCTAAGAGCAAGGGGTATTGCTCATTTTTGTGTTGATATGGAAGGACGACATCCATGGCTGTAAGCATGGGCTTTACGGGTTGTAGCTCCCACTGTATTCCGACTGAATTTAGCTGCGAATAGGATAAGCCTTTATAGGACGCACACAAGCTTTGCAGTTCCTCAAAGATCATTTCTGACGTAGCAAATTCAAATCCATTAGCTCCCATTCGCTTAGCAATTTGGCAGAGTATTCTCCAATCCCCATCTGAGTCCCCTTTGGCGCCCAACGCGGGCCTCAACAGTTGAATTCGTCGCTCCAAATTTGTATATGTACCGTCAACTTCCGCAAAGGTTGAAGACGGAAGTACCACGTCTGCTATTTCGGTGATTTCACTAGGGAAACAATCTTGGACCAGCAAGAATTCCAATTTATTTAAAGCTTGAATAAAATTCCCCAACTCCCCATTTGTGTAATTTGGACTGTTTCCTATTAGATGGAGAGCCTTTATTCCCCCTTCATTAATAGAATCAACAAGCTTTGTTAGAGGTATACCGTTACCATCAGACAAATCGTGGTTCCATGATTTAGAGAAATCTTTTGCATGATCTTGCAAAAGATTGTAGCCAGGCAAAAATGTTGGCGAACACCCCACATCCTTCGCACCTTGCTCATTGGCTCCAGTAAACAAAGGATATATTCCTGAAGAGGGCTTATTGATATTGCCAGTTACGAGTGACAAATTAACCAGTGCTCTAACGCAAGCCTCCCTATACTCTGCAGGGATAGTTTCCAGGGCATATAGTGTTGAAGACGAATTCGCATTAGCAATAAGTCGAGCCGCTTTTTGGATTTCTTCAATTGGTACGCCAGTAATAGTCTCAACCTTGACCAGGTCTAGATTCCATAAGTTGCCCTTAAATTGGTCTACTCCGTCGCAAGACGAGGATAAGAATTCATGGTCATCTAGGGATTCATCCATGATGACCCTAATTATTCCTCCCAGCAAAGTTGATTCAGTTCCTGGGTTAGGGCGCATCCATATAGTCGCAACTCTGGCCAATTCTGTTTTACGTTGATCAATAACTATGAGGGATGAGCCACTGTTTAGCGCTTTTTTAATTGGAACTGCGGTGACATTTTGCTCTTCAGTCATGTTGCTGGAAATAACTAAAAAGTTAGATGACTGCTCCAGTTCCCAAATTCCATTGGTCCCAGCTGCATTACCTAGTAGTTCAAACAACGGTGCTGTCAATTCAGGTCTGATGTTTGATGATACGTCAATATTGTTGGTATTTAGCACAATGCGAGCAAATTTTTGTGCTATGTAATTATCTTCGTTTGTGCCTCTCGCAGATGCTATGATGGCGTAATCATTGTTCTTATAATTTGTTAGTTTCGCAGCTACCAGGTCGAGAGCCTCTGGCCAACTGGATTCTACTAACTCTTGCCCTTGTCTAATAAGTGGTTTTTTAAGTCGTGATTTATTCTCATTCAGGAATTCCAACCCAAATTTGCCTTTGAAGCAAAACTGTCCCCTGTTTGCAGGGGAGTTTATATCAGTTGTGGTGCGAATAACCCGATTACGTTTATCTATTTCCAATTTCATCTCACATCCGACCGGGCAGTGAGGACATATTGTATTTATTGTTTCGACGGCTTTGTCCCATTTATGATTGCGTTCAACTAGAGCCCCAGTTGGGCATACATCAATACATGCACCACAGAACTCACATCCTGATTCGAGGAGGGATGTTCTTTGTGAAGTTCCTATTAATACTCGATCTGAACGTTCCAGCAAGGTTAGAGCAGAATCTCCCCTGACTTCATCGCATACTCTGACACAGCGGGCGCACACTATGCACAAATTCATATCCATTTCCCAAAAAGGGTCACTGACGGCTAATGGGAGGTGGCGATTGTTGTAGGAAAGTGGAGAGTCCATGTCCATTTCCAAAAATCTTACCGTGTCCTTAAGTTCACATCGTTCGTTCTTGGGGCAAGTGATGCAACGATCGTTGACAGCAACATGTCGTAGACATAAGTCTGCCGGTCCACAGAGTTCTATCCTGTGACAGGTTAAGCATCCATGAGGATGTTCAGATATCAAAAGTTCCATAATCCCCCGGCGCAGTTCCACCAGCTCAGATGAATTGGTGGTCACTCGCATTCCGTCGGACACGGGAGTGGTACATGACGCAGGATTCCCAGGAAGGGATCTGTATGAGCCGTCCGGGCCTGGGCTTTCTGCTTTGACAACACACATTCGGCAAGCACCATAGGGCTTCATACCAGGATAGTAGCACAAGTAAGGTATGTACATGCCAGCATCCATAGCTGCCTGTATGACCATTTTCCCAGGTTCAGTTTGAATTTCTTGGCCATCAATAGATATAGTTATTTCGTCTGCCATATTGGTCTCCGTAAACCTTCCTTAATGGAATAGTAAGATTATTGTATTCAATCTCATATATTTATCTGTAAGGGCATTGTCTGCCCACTGAAATCATTAGAATATGGCCTAGTATTTTTGGGAGCGACCATGGGTTTTAGGCAGCTTCCCGTCGGGCATCTTTTCTCTTCAATGTGCGTTGTAAAGTCAATTTCGAAGTGTTGAAGTGCTGATCGTATAGGGCCAAATCCAAGTTGTCCATGTCCACAAAGCGAACTTGCCTCCATTGTAGTTCCTATACTTTTTAGTAGTTGTAGATCTTTATTGGTACCTTCTAATGCTGCGATCCGCTCAACAACTTCCAAGAGTTGTTCCATTCCTAGCCTGCATGGAAAGCATTTACCGCAAGATTCATATTGTGTGAAAGCTACTAAATTCCTGGTGATATCTACCGCACAAGTATCCTCGTCGATAACTATTATCCCGCCAGATCCAAATATTGCACCAGCTTCACGCATTTCGTCAAAATCAATATGCACTCCCAGACTTTCTGCTCCTAGAACACCACCCAATGGTCCTCCAGTCTGCATCATCTTCAAGTTCTTACCGTTCTTGACGCCTCCCCCTATGTCATTTATTACCTCGCCTAGAGTTAAACCCATGGGGACTTCGTAGAGACCTGGAGAATTCACTTTCCCGTTTAGACAAACTATAGCTGTGCCGGTGCTTCTGTTCACTCCAATGGATGAGAACCATTCAGCGCCGTTTGAAATAATCTCCGGTGCGTATGAGAGGCTTTTAACATTGTTAATCGTACTTGGTTTGCCCCACACCCCAAATGCTGCGGGGAAGGGCGGTCTATATCTAGGCTGAGATCTGCGGCCCTCTATGGCTTCCATCAACGCAGTTTCTTCTCCTGCGACATAAGATTCGCCAGTAAGAGACACTTCAATGTCAAAACTGAAATCAGAACCAAGGATGTTTTTCCCTAGGAGACCATTAGCATACGCTTGTTTTATAGCTGTTTCTGTTCTATTAATAGGACCTTCGTGCCCATGGCGGATAAATACGAATCCATTTGTTGCACCTGTCGCGTATCCCGCTATGCACATGCCTTCCAAAAGAGTGTATGGATCGCTTTCTAGGATGCCTTTGTCGTTGTAAGCTCCAGGGTCTCCCTCTTCGCAATTGCATAAAATATATTTAGGAGGACCAGGAGAACGAACCATGAAACTCCACTTTACACCGGTAGGAAATGCAGCCCCGCCTCTACCCCTTAGGCCAGAGTCGGTTACTTCCTTGATCACCTCTTCTGGTTGCATTTCGAATAGAGCTTTTCTCAGTCCTTTGTAACCACCGTTTGCAACGTATTGCAGAATGTCGTTTGGGGCTATGATTCCCCCATTTCTCAAAGCTATTCGTTGTTGCATCTTGAGTCCGGGTATCTGTGATACGTCTGGTATATTTTGGATTGCAGGTGTTCCTAAATAACCCAATATATTACTTTCTGGAATTCTATCCTCTAGAAGATAGGCCTGTAATATTTCAGGCACTTGTTCAACTTTGACGTTGGCGAAGAAAACTCTCGGCCCTCCTGGCTTTTGGATGTCTAAAAGGGGTTCTGCGTAGCAGATTCCAAGACATCCAACTTCGTCCACGCGTGCTTTTACGCCCAATCGCTCTAATTCACTGCTTACCGTGTTCAGCACACCGTAAGCACCGGCGGCATGTCCACACATGGCGGTTCCAATTCTAATCCAAGGCTCATCGCCGTTCGTTAGTTGGCTCCAGTGGTCATCGGCTTGAGATTTAAGCTCGTTATAGGAAGGCATAGAATGGTTTTCCTACTCGTCTTTCCGTAGTTCCAATATACGTTTCTTGGCTGCTTCTTTCGTGACTTTCCCGATTAGTTCGTGATTCACCATCATTACGGGGGCTTGAGCGCATGCCCCCAAGCATGTATTAAATCTAAGAGAGACGTCTTCGCTGTCTCCTTCGTCTGTCATTCCAAGATCTTCTAAGACGGCGTGAATAACCTCTTGGATTCCTTCTAAATGGCAGGTTGGCCCCCAGCAAATCTCCACTGTATTTTCGCGGGGAGGGGAGAATCGAAAATTAGTATAGAAAGAGGCTACGCCCCACACTTCGTTTATTGTGGTGCTATTATGATCAGCAACTTCTTCTATCGCTTGTACAGGGATGTAACCGAGGCTATCAAGGACGGCGTGCAATGAGGATAATACATTGACGTTGGTCTTCGCCTGACTATTTATGGCTTCCCTTATTTGTTCCCTGAGAGTGTCATCTTGGGAGCTCAATTAGGGCTCCTCCATAGTATGCTAAAGTTTACAAGACATAGGATAATACCACTAGGTCAGGAACGCAACCTCAAACAAGGCCACAACCCGTTAATATGGTGGTTCCATTATACAAATTCATAGCCAAAGTCTAGCATAACTTGCTCTGCGATTGCCTTGCCCATTTTAACACTGTAATTTGTTCCACGGTCTTCAGGGTAAATTTGCGTCGTATTAGCAAGATATAGGTTATCAAACGGAGTTTGGTGTTGGGGTATGCGTTTCTGGTAATCGACTGAAATTATAGGTTGTGCCGCTGAAACGCGTTGATGAAAGACTTTCTTAATCCACGACGGATCGAATTCGGGGTTGATTTTTTTAATGTGAGGCATATATTCAGAGAGCAATTCGTCTTCACTCATAACAAAAAGAGGGTCATCGGCTGTTAGATAATTAGAAAGATACACGATGTGATTACCGGCATAGTATTCTGGTCCTAGTAGATTCGTGTGTTCTATGGCCGCGACGAATGGAATCGTTCTATCGGCTATGTTTAGCCAATAAACGGAGGATAATGGTCTATCTAGTAATAATATTAATAGTACTGCACCTAGGTATTCAACTTGTTTAAGCTTGCTTAAGTAGTTATCTGGCAATCCATCAAGTAGTTTTGGGATTACGTAGGAAGGGGTAGTGGCGATTATAGCGTCAAAATTTTCTTGTGATTGCAGAGAGCCACTAGCTACGGTTAAACCAGTAGCAGTATTTCCTGAAGTGATGATTTTACTAACTTTGGTTGATAAATGAACCTCACCTGAGGACTGTCGTATACGGTCAGCCAACACGTCAAATATCTCCCCAAAGCTACAGACTGGATAACCCAGTTTTTCTCTGACCATATTTTTGCTTCGGGACTTAACTCTAGTTTGGATTTTCCCCCACACCCATGCCATGCTTATCTCTTTATAATATACTTCACCAAATTTTCCGCGTAGCATGGGTTCCCAGAATTTTTCATATCCTCCTGCACCTACATGTTGTTTCAACCATTTTTCGGCCGAGATACTTTCATATTTGTGGTAATTTCTTTGTCGTTGTAAATAAAGGGTGACGAGACCTAGACGCAACCGTTCGAAAAATTTCAGAGGTTTGAATTTTAGTAAATCCATGGGAGTCACGAAATCATAAATTTCGCCTTCGCATAGGGTTGCTACAGTCGAGTCGATCCACCGAATTTGTTCTCCTAAGCCTAATTCTTCAGTAAGTTGAATGATATTTGTGTCGTTCGTAAACCAATGGTGATAGCCTTTTTCTAGTCTACTGCCTTCAACATCTATCGTTGAGGCCTGTCCACCTAGAAAAGGTGCCTCTTCAAATATTATGGCCTTGTGTCCATGTTTGCTAAGTTCGTATGCTGCGGTAAGTCCTGCAGCCCCTGCACCAATTATCCCGACTTTCATATCACTTTCCTTTGCTCATTTTTTTGTATTTTGAGAGGGAGTTGGCGATTCCTTTGTGCGGCCAGCCATGGATAATTTTTTGAGTGAAACATGGTTTGTCCACAAAAATATTTGTCCTAGAAGAATCATAGGAAGCAGCAAGGCCGCGTGGGTTATAGTAGCGAATCCTGCTGCTAGGGTTCTATCCATGGGTATTATGCTTAACAAAATGAGGGCTTCGCGGGTTATTATCTCAAACAACCCTATACCACCGGGAGCCGCAGGTAAAGAGCTACCTATATTGGCCGCCGATGTAATTACAGTCATTGCTATCAGGAGTTGAAGGAATCCCGGGAAGTTGTTTTGTATCCCAAAGGAATATGCGATGCTTGTAAACAAGCCAGCCTCGAGAAGCCATATTGGGACTGAGAGAAGGAACAAATTCCCTAGGGTACGCGGATTTCGAAGGGGCTTTATGGCTTCTAAAAAATATTCGACGAGCGTGATTGCTCTCTGTTGAAAACGATCTGGGAAATATCTTATGAGGTTGCTTGATTTATCTCTGATTTGTTCGGGGAAAAAAGATGAGAACATTAATACCAAAAAAGACCCCAGAAAAATCAATGAGAAAATAATGATCAGTGCTTTCCATATTATGCTAGAGCTTATTTCGATTGAGTTAAATGTTGTATATAGCGGTATGACGAGGCTAATTGCTGCGATAAAAAACAATAATGTTATGGAATCCAGAATACGCTCAACGAAAATGCTTACTAATGCGGTAGTTTTACTTATATCTTCTGTCTCTGATATATAGTAGCTTCTTATCAATTCTCCTAATCGAAATGGAAGAATGTTATTTGCCATGTATCCTATGGTGACGACAGAGAAAAGCTTCAGTGTATTTATTGATTTTATATGGTTCAATAGAAGCTTCCATCTCACAGCCCTAAGGTATACACCGAAAATATAAAGCAATATACCTGGTAGTAGGTATACGTACTGTGCTGCTAGGAGCGAATTCAGCATTTCTTGGATTTCAATAGTTGCCAAAAACCACACAAGCAGCGCCAAGCTTATTAGAATTCCAATCCTATATTTCCATGTATTTATCAAATTATGGTTGACCTATCTGAGATGTTAATAAATTAGAAAAACGCTATTACACGTATCAGACCACGAATATATCTTGGCAAAATTCAAGCGGGGATTTATGAGAGTTCATTGGTTATCTGATAGATTTTTTTCGAAATACACTATGGCTTTTTCTGATCCTATATAGTCACGCACGCCTTCACGATTTATCCAGTAAGCCATAATTCCTCTCCACGTTGTCCGATTGCTTAAGTTGTCTAATAATTTCCCTAGTGTCAGGTTACGATATGTGTGTTCTGGAAACCACCACCTGTGATCTATAACCTCAGCATCCCACGGCAGGCTGACTTGCTCCCCCATTATCTTCTCTTGATTTCGTTGGTGTAACATTATGATAGAACTCTTGGCAAAAGTATTTTCGTCTATTTCTTGTTCCAGAGGCAGATATTGGACATTTTGGGAATTTCTAAGATACCAAGCCCACGGCCATGTGAATCCGCTAGTCTGGTCAATTGAAATTTTCAAAGGTTTTTCGGAAAATGCCTCCATCTCTTTTACACGTTTCATTGTATTGAGTACTTCTGGGGATGTCTGAGTATAAACTATCATTTCCACTGGGACATCTCCGTTACTGTAGCTAGCAGTAATTCCAACTCGTACTGTAAGAACTACTAGGATTATAGAAAAAGGAATCATTGAAAAGGGCAGAAGTGTCAGGAAATGCGTTTTTCTAAGCATCAACCACCCACTCGTTGTAATTAGCATCAGCATCAAGAGTAATCCTAAGCCTAAATAAATATTTGTTTCAGTAGAAACAATTAGGATTGACCCTTGCCACAGTGTAAAGAACAGTAGTGGGACCCATATAAGCAAAAGAATGCCGCCGTTGCTGCGAATATGGCCCCAATCCATTTTAGTTAGAAGGTCCCCGAGGAATTTCCCCGATAGTACTATAAATGGTAGGGTAATATTGACTAAGAGCCAGGGCATTTTTTCGCTGGCTATAGTGTAGAAAATAAATGTGAGAATACACCAGAAGATAAGAAAACGAGCAAAGGTGTCTTTATTTTTAATGTAGTAGGCGATGGCGATAGTGCCTAGAATCATTGGGAAGAATTCGTAAATTGAGCTCAAGACCAAATAATAATACCAAGGTTGATCACCCCTAGCGACATCTTGCTGTACCACCCAATAACCTAAACTTTGCCACATTCCAGATGCTATTCCATCAAAATTAGTGAGGAACGTAGTGTAGATTAGTATCCATATGAGGTAGAAAATTAATAAATAATGCCACCCTCTGGATCGGCACCAACTGATCCCTATGTAAATAGAAATCATTATGAGGGATATTACGATAATTACTGCTATGAAGGATGCCCCGCCTAGGGGAGATCCGATTGAGTATGCGGGATCCGCATTTGCGAATGTCAGGTTCGACCAACTCAGAAAGGGAGTGGTTTGCAGAATACTTGTGGTTGCTGCCCCTAAAGGTAGTGATAACATAACAAGAAACAGAAGATATGATGAGCGACGAGATATAAATGAGTGATCTAATTGGATATTTCTAATTTGCAGGCATTTCCAAAAAGACCGCGTTATTTGAATAAGTGCTTGAGGAGTCGACGTTTGATTTAGCCTGATATCTATATTGCCTTTGAAGGGAATGAATTGATTATAGATTGTGGGAATTATTAAAAAAGATCCAAGTATGGCTGTTACTATGTATGCGGTTTCTTTGGTTGCGAAGGCGAGTGCCAGAACTATGGCAGACAGATATAAATATCTAGTTTTGCCGTTAGAAAGATATTTCCACAAGCATATAACAAGAGCCAGTGTCCAAACGGCCATAAGTATGTCATTACGAGCGAATCTGCTGAAATACAAAAGGGTGGGAGATAGAGCTAGGCTCAAGCTCGTGATTAGCGATCCAATTCTTCCGAGATGGCACCTTAGGAAAAATGGTAGGCATACAAGTATCGTTCCAGCTGTGGCATAAAGTATTCGTGCATTATAATCATTATCACCAAACAAGAAAAATATTGCAGCGTTGAGTTCGAATTGCAGTGGGCCGTGCATCATGGGGTTGTGTGAGAACCCATGTCCGCTAGAGAGTTGCCAAGAGAAGAAAGAGTGCAGACTCTCATCATGATGGAATGTTCGGGCTCCAAGATCCCAGAAGCGTAGTATGCTGGCAGTTATGAGAATCGAGAGCGTTCCAACCCATTCCCACCATAAAGGTTTAGGGGTTATAGAAAATATAATTTTTTTAACTTGGTATATTAGATTGGTCAATCTAATATATCGCTGGTCAACTAACATATAACAAAAATCACTATTAAACTTGTTGGTCACAGATGCTTGTCTGGATAGCCTTACAGATTATAATAACAAGGGACACTTACCATCTAGCTTTATAAATTGTTACGTCATCCTTTGAAAAGGCTACGTCCATAAATTGGTTGAATTTAGCCTCTCCTTCGTATCCATATTTATTTCGTTCCCTGTTTCCGATGTAGACGTATCGGACTTTGTATTTTTTGAGCAACTCAGTAGCTTCATATAAGTCCAGCGTTTGATAAATACGAGCGACATCCTGTTCACGTGTGATCAAACTCGATTCTTTAGGGCGCCACTGTAATTCGTGGCCTGGCCAATTCAATATTGTAGGTAACCCGGTGCTTCTGGAAACCAATCCCCAATCCGACCATTCTCCGACCCCCTCTACAATGTTGTCACCAGCTTGTGAGTATAGGTTTAGGTATTGGATTGCATCATATTCTGCACTCTTGACAAAGCTTTGTCCGTCTAAAGTAGCTTCTTCCACCGGGAGGCTGATTTTGCTTTTAAGTGCTGCCGGCACATAGTATATTGATCCAATAAAAAGCACAATGAAAACTGCAGCCCACATGGTTGTCAGGTGACGGGGCCATCCCGTGAGATAATTTCTGGCTTGATTCCAATAATAAAGGACGAAACCTGAACCTAGGGCAAGGAGAACCCATGCTTGATAATGTAATTTGAAAACTGTGTTCATTCTGGAGTCGAAGCTATCCCTAAGGTATAAAAGTTCCGGTCCCAATATCAAGATAAGTCCCATGGTTATTATTACATTGGCGTGCATCCTCCCCTTAGGAAGTCCAGATCTTGATAGCCATAGCGTGTTATAAACACCTATACTAATTAATATGCAGATAGGGGAGGTGTGTATCATGCGGCCTATCACTGTTATTAGACTGGCACCTTGGTAAGTCGCTATTAATGTGTATATTAGCCAAGGACTCGCTGCGACAAGGATCGAGGTGATGGTTAGAGAGCGCCAATCTTCTCTGATTGTAGTGTCCCAGAAAGTTTTCAACAGAAATGGGATTGTGGTCGTTAAGAAAAACCCCCAGACAATGAGAAAATGGACATTGCGTGTGGCAATGGGTACAGGAGCTAAGCTAATCTCGGATGTTCTTATACTAGAGAAATATGGTAGATACATAAGAACTGCGACTATAATGACTATCGCTATAATTAACAAAACATTAGCGGATAAATATTGCAAATGCCATTTATTTAGGTTATACGCTTTTACGGATAGAATGACTGCCACTATAGCCAAATATATTGGGAAGTCCCATATATTTATAAACGCCAAACTCCCCAGTAGAAATCCCAGTGTGAAAAGGTACAGACACTGGTGCAGAGATATTTTCTTCCATTCGAAAGATGGTAATTGAAATAGATTGATGCATACCGCCAAGACAAGTAATGTGAAGGGAATAGCCATCATATGCGGATGTAGATCCCCAAGCATGAAACTAAAAAACGGAAACTCTTGAATCGTGTAGTCTACTCCGATTCCGTCATCAAATGAATTAGTGATTCTAGTGGCTCTGAACCACCACCAAAACTCTGTAGGATGCCAGGTTGTAGCAGGAACTTTTAAAGTCTCTCCCAAACCATCTATCGCGATCCAATTCCACAGTCCCGTTGATCCTATATTGTTATGGCGCATGAATTCCAATATAGATGCAAGATTTGCCATGAACCCCATGAATATAATTGCCGTAAGTCCGCTGATCACGGATATGATCCACTTAACCTTTTCCATTCGCACTATGTTGTAAGCTAAGCCAAATATAGCAAGTCCTGACATGGCAGCAGTAAGAGACAGTGATAGATTGTATGCAATAGAAGCTGTTACCCCTGATATGTGACTTAGACAGGACATAATCCAGTAACCGAAATAGTAATATCTAATTTGGTCACCACTGAACCAAGGATCATTGGGTGGGCCAAATGTCGTATGTATGGACGCGTTCAAAAATGCTATGTCCATGGGTTGCTCGGTGTGGTTAATGAA
>CAZQPS010000070.1:0-4501 GCA_964595285.1 uncultured Dehalococcoidia bacterium
TACGACCAATGTTCTGCGGATGCAACGGGTGGATCAGTAGTGTCAGTCGCAGGAGCTTTATTTTACGAATCCTAACGAGCAAGCGTCGGAATGTGTGAAATGATCGGTATTTCTATTTCTTCACGAAAGGCGGCAACCGTGTCATGAGAGGAATAGTATTTGATGGAAATAAAACTATTGAAGAACGAATCTTTCAAGACCCATCACCAGGACCAAACCAAGTAGTCATCCAGATGAAATCGTCTGGATTATGTGGGAGCGACCTGAAGCCTTACAGGGCGTCCAAGCTCGAACTCGGCAAAAGAGCAGAAACCATATGTGGGCACGAACCCTGCGGTCAGGTTGTTGCAATAGGGGAAAATGTAACAAACGTTAAAACAGATGATCGAATTATTGTCCATCATTATAGTGGTTGCCGAATTTGTAAATATTGTCTTTCGGGGTGGACACAACTGTGCCAGAGCGACAAACAAAGGGTCTATGGATTCAATGCCCATGGAGCCAATGCAGATTATCAGTTAATCGAAGATTACATGTGTGTGCCTATGCCTGACGCTCTCAGTTACGAGGAGGGAGCGGCAATTGCATGCGGTACCGGAACAGCATTTCAAGCTCTGAGGAGGCTGAATCTTTCAGGAAAAGACGTCATTGCTATCTTCGGACAAGGTCCAGTAGGACTAAGCGCCACGTTTTTGGGGAGTCATATGGGAGCACGTATACTTGCCGTGGACCCCATACCCGAGAGAAGAAAACTCGCGATAGACCTAGGAGCCTGGGCGACAGTCGATCCAGGTAAATACGATTCCGTAACCCAGATCATGGAACTTACTAGTGGACAAGGTGCAGACTGTACTTTGGACGCTACGGGTATAGGCTCTGTAAGAGCCGAAGCTATTAGAAGCACCAAAATATGGGGACGCGCTTGTCTTGTCGGAGAGGGAGGAGATCTAAACTTGCAGCCCTCGCCCGATATTATTCACCGGCAAATTAATTTATACGGCTCTTGGACTTTTAGTACTCTGATATTAAAAGAGCTATCTGAATGGGTTGTAAATCGGGAATTGCCTCTATCAAACATAATCACTCATAGATATTCATTGGACGATGTTAGTAAAGCTTTTGAAATTTTCAACCAAGGAAAAACTGGCAAAGCAGTAATAAATTGGAATTGATCACATGCCTATCTAGGCAACAAATTGGCAGCCGAGTCTATACTTGGCACAGTCGCACGGCGTGATTATGATTAGACATTAGAGGAGACATTATATGCGACCTATAGTCGACATTTCTTCCGAACTTGGTATTAAAGACAACTTCCTGATTCCTTATGGCAAATACAAAGCCAAAATAAGCCTAGAAGCCTTAAATACTAAAAGGGAGAAAGGAAAGTTAATAATTGTAACAGGCATGACTCCAACGTCAGCCGGGGAAGGAAAGACTACTACAGCAGTGGGCCTTACCCAAGGATTAGGGAAGCTAGGTGAAACCGCAATAGCTACCTTGAGAGAGCCTTCATTAGGTCCGATTTTTGGCAGTAAGGGCGGGTGTACTGGAGGAGGCAAGTCATTGGTTGAACCACAGGATGAAGTCAACATACATTTTACCGGTGACGCTCATGCTGTAAGTTCAGCACACAACTTATTGGCCGCCTTGACAGAAAACATATCAAGATTAGGAACAATTAATGGATTTAATCCGAATGGGATAACTTGGAGGCGAGTGACTGATGTTCAAGATCGATCTCTCAGGAAAATAATAACAGGTGGTGGAGGAAAGGCAAACGGCCCACTCAGGGAAACTGGATTCGACATAGTCGCAGCATCTGAAATAATGGCCATCCTGGCCCTGTCTATGGACCAGTCAGATCTTCGACTTAAACTGGCTCGCACGGTGGTAGGCTTTACAACGGACGGCAATCCAGTAACCGTCAAAGACATTGGAGCAGTAGGGTCTCTAATGTCACTACTAAGATACGCCCTTCAACCGAATTTAGTGCAGACTACAGAAGGTCAACCGGTCATAATACATACAGGACCATTCGGTAACATAGCCCACGGGTGTAGTTCGGTAATTGCCGACAAGGTCGCCATGAATTACTCCGACTACGTATTAACCGAAGCCGGATTCGGCGCAGATCTAGGATTTGAGAAGTTCATGCACATCAAATCTAGATTCAGCGATATTAGTCCCAGTGCTGCAGTAATTGTAGCTTCAATAAGGGCGTTAAAATCCCATGGTGGAGTAAGCGGTGATCTTCTTTCTCAACCTGATACACAAGCCGTATCTAGAGGCCTACCAAACCTAGAACACTTGATTGGAGTTATTAAGCTATTCGGATTGCCAGCCATAGTAGCCCTAAATATATTCCCTTCTGATACGCCCGATGAACTCGCTCTTGTAAAAGCCCGATGTGAGGATGCCGGCGCAATCAGCACCGTTGAAAGCAGGGCATTTGCAGAGGGCGGTGAGGGTACTATTGAACTCGCCAATGCAGTGATCAATGCAACCTCTGGAAGTAAGTTACCAAATATTTCATACTTATATCCAGAGAATTCTAGTGTTAAAGAAAAAGTTGAAGCTCTAGCTACTAACGTGTACAACGCGAGCAGTGTGAATTGGTCAAGTCGAGCCCTCAGGCAAATACGCACCTACGAGAACCTCGGGTGGGGGACCCTCCCTGTGTGCATGGCCAAAACTCATCTTTCGATTTCTCATAACCGAACGATGCTTGGCAGGCCATCAAATTATACTTTCGACGTATCAGACGTACGAGCTTCAGCAGGTGCAGGATTCCTATATCCAATAGCGGGAAACATCCTGACAATGCCCGGTCTCCCAAGAAGCCCAAGATCTCTTGATGTGAATCTGTCAGGAGAAATAATAGGTCTTTGAAGTTTAGAAGCTTAAATATTGCCATCTTCAAATAGGAGACATTACTTATCATTAAAATCTGTGTTATAAATGCAACAGACTTGGAAATTAACGGATTATTTGCGGCTCCTATAATTTGGGTTTAAACACCCGATTGACGAATCAAAACATAGTCTAACTTCAGCGGTCAAAGATAAAACAAAAGTGAAATATTTATGCCTGAGTTCTTCAATGTACTACCACCAGAGCAAGCCTTTGCGACTCTGCAAACCTATCTACGATCCATGGTGGGATCTGACGTCATCCCACTTCATGATTCTCTAGGTAGGGTTTCATCGAAAAACATCGTGTCGCCAGAAAATCTACCTGGCTTTGCGAGATCCACGATGGACGGATTCTCAGTCCTCGCAAGAGATACATTCGGAGCATCTTCCAGTTTACCTTCCTACTTGAACCTAATAGGTGCAATACAAATGGGTGAGAGGACGTCATTGTCCATAGTTTCAGGTCAGACCGCGCAAGCCTACACTGGTGGCATGTTAGCAAATGGCGCGGACGCGGTAGTGATGTTAGAACATACCCAAATTTTGGATGAGGAAACAATAGAGATTCTACGCCCTGTCGCTCCTGGGGAAAATGTTGTGCAAGTAGGAGAGGATATCCGAAAGGGTGACAGAGTGCTCTCTAAGGGACACACTATAAGACCTCAGGATATTGGAGGATTATCCGCACTAGGTATTACTTCAATCAATGTTACTTCTATGCCCAAAGTCGGAATAATTTCTACAGGAGACGAACTCATAGAAGCAGAAAAAACACCCCAGCTTGGGCAGATCAGAGATATTAACACACATACCATCTCTAATCTCGTCAGGCAATCTGGTGGGATTCCTCTAAACTTTCCTATCGTTAAGGACCATCTGTCTTCACAAATTGAAACAGCTACGGAGGCAATCGCTCAGTCTGATATATTGGTGTTCTCAGCCGGAAGTTCTGTCAGTAATCGAGATATGACCGCAGACGTTTTCAACAGTCTCGGAAATCCAGGAGTAATCCTACACGGACTATCCATCAAACCAGGCAAACCCACCATAATGGCCATAGTAGACGGTAAACCTGCCATAGGATTGCCAGGTAATCCGGTATCTGCCATGATCGTTTTCGGATTGATAGTTAAACCCACAATACGATTTATGTTGGGATGCATTGATAGCCCACCAAATTACGTTACATGCTATGCCTCGAAGAATATTCCATCTCAATCTGGCAGAGAAGATTACATTCCGGTAAAGATAGTGAATCAAGGGGATAAGTTCCTCGCTGATCCTGTATTCGGCAAATCCAATTTAATTTACACACTAGTTAGGGCCGATGGTATGGTAAAAATTCCTATAGACAAGGGAGGCATTTATGAAGGGGAATCTGTAAAGGTATTCCCAATCGTTTAAAGCATATATCGTATACTGTCAGCCACGCTTCCAAGTATGCTAAATGAGGATCATATAAGAAAATATAGGCAAAACAATGTGGACAAAAACTGAAAAGCAATCCCGGCTTTTAAATATAGCCCGCGAAATATCTCAATACATATCCACAACAGCCTCATACCATGACAGACATGGTACGTTTC
>CAZQPS010000071.1:0-10232 GCA_964595285.1 uncultured Dehalococcoidia bacterium
TTGTCCTGATGAAATAGTTCTTTTCTGACATGAAGAGGTAGGTCCGTCTACCATGTCTGATCGGATTAGGTGTACAAGGCATAGAACCTCTATTGCCGAGTTTTTGGAGACACCTGTAAAGTGTCCGTCTTTAGTACTCTCAGCTATTTCAGTCAGGAGGTTACTGTTGTATCTGCCCATTCCCACAGTGAATATGTTCCAACCGATTTCTTGGAAACATAATTCTGGAAGACCAAATCTACCGCGCGTCACGTTCTTATCTAGCAATCCATTGCTAATTATTATGGCTGCTCTGTGGCCTGCACGGCCATTCTTAATAAGCTCGTCACAGGCTTCCTGGATTCCCAAAGTTTTTGTGAATACTCCATATTCAATCTTAGATTCTATAGCTCTCTTAAGTCTTGTTTTTTGCGTTGAATCTCTAGGTCCGCCTTGTACTATTTCGCTTAGAGGCGTAGTCTCTCTATGTAGTGAATAATGGACTAACCCGATCTGATCACCATCCATTACCGCTGTAAGGAGCGCTCTTGCAGCTTCTAGTCTATCCTTTTTGGGGTCGTCAATTAAGCTGCTTGGAGTACTGTCTATAACCATGACGATGTCTACGTTAGACGGGTGCGTGATTTGTTTTCCCCCCTTGATAACAGCAGAGGAGCTGGATTTCGAGTCTTGCTCTGCGTCAGTTGAAGAAGATTTATCTGGTTGTGAATTAGAATTCTGTTGAGGGGATTTTGAAGGGGAGTCAGGGAGGGAGGGAATTGTATCTTTATTTGGAACAGGTAACGTATTCTTATCGATAGAGCTTGACTGTCTGTCTTGTGGTTGATCATTATCGAGATTAGTGTTCTCATGTTCGTCAATTGATGTTTGTTTGGCTTCCACCGAAGGGGGGTCTTCACTTTTCTTCACTAGGATGTTTACCATTCCATGATCAGATCCATCTCTGGGTCTGATTGGTTTATGGGTCTTGTCTCCGGTGAAAGGTGCTACAGTTTTTCCTTCCTCAGTTTGTCCCTGCGAATCATTTTCGCTAATATCCATGAGGATCACAGTAAGTATCCCTTCAATGTCACCCACTTTCGTTTGTATAGTCGCTTTCTGAGATCCTGATGTAGATTCACTAATTTCTAAAGTAGCCTGTTGTCTGCTCACTGTGTCAATGACGCGAACAAATGCATCAGAATATTGAACCACAAAATTTAGTTGCTCTTCGTGGTCTTTGTCAGACGTTTGCCGGATCAGCAAACTAAGTCGCATGTCTGAACCGTTTCTTATTGGTGGAGTTCCATCATTTTCATAGACGGTTACACTGTGTGTTTGCCTGTTAACGCTGAACAGGTAGACGCTCTCTCCTTTTTTTGGAACGTCAATAGTAATGTTTGAAATATTTTGTTGATTCAAATTGTTCGCATTAGAAATTTGCTTGGCAAAAGGAAGTTGAGAAAATCCCTGTTTTGAGAATACTGGAGCAATTGGATTCGGAAAGGAAACTGATTCCACAAGTGTTTGGTCGGGAAGACACGATGAAGTTGCAAATGCCAGCATAATAAAAATTAAGCAACTAATATGTCTCATTAATACATTCCTGCGTATTTTGCAATTCGGTAAATAGCCGGTTTTACTATATGCCGGCTATTTTATTTTGGGGATATGCATCAGAATAACAAGCTCAATATTTAGGTACAAGGTGTAATAAGTGGTGTTGTTTTCAAAGTATGGTCGTATAGCAGAATATAGAGTACGGGTGAAATCCTTGAGGATACGTTATACGGAAGTTATATAGTGGTGTTCTGAGAAGGCAGATGTTGTGTGTTGAGGTTTTCCTTATGATGGCTATTAGCCTTTGTTAGTTATGGTAAAGAAAGTCCATCTATGAACTGAAGATTGGGTATTTTATTGAGTTCTGAAGGATGGATCTTGAGTTTTGAGGATCGACTTCCTGATCCTATAATTAGGTACTCAACGCTGTTGAGTTTGAAATCTGCGTAGACAGGTAAGCTGTCCGGCAGAGCGTAGGGTGTTACGCCGCCTATCATCATACCAGTAAGTTGAATAGTTTCTTCTGAAGAAGCAAATGATGCCCTTGATACGTTCATTAATTTTTTCACAGTTTTATTGACGTCTAGGCGCTCAGTAGCTTGAACTATGCATGCCGAATACTGTTTTGTTCCTCTTTTGGATGCAACTATTATCGTGTTTCCACTATGGGATGTCGGATATCCGTAGTGCTCGCAAAATGCTGCTGTGTCTGCGTAGTTGGGATCAATTTGGATTAGTTCATATGAAACGTTGTGCCTCTGGAGCTTAGCTAGGACTTTAGCTTCCATATCTGAGGACGATTGCAAATTTATACTCCTGTGGGTCTTAATGAATATATATTATGTTACGTATCCAATATATATTCATACGTACACATTGTAAATGCCGAGTTTGGACTTGTTGACTGTCGGTTTCCCCGTTGTTACACTTCGGCCGGTTAGATTCATCTGGAGTATTTGTACAATAAGAGCGTTTATAGATTGGTACCCAACCCCTCCTTTTTTCTATGGCTGGCTAGTTATCGCAACAGCCTTTCTTGGAGCTCTAGTAGCGACAACAGTTGCCCAGAATGTACTGGGTGGAGTTCAAGATTTTATTGCAAGTGATATGAATTGGGACAGAAAAACAATAGCTTTATTTGCAACGTCTGGTACCTGGATATCAGGTCTTACGATGCCTTTTGTTGGGAAACTGGCTGATAGATATGACCCAAGGTATATTATGTCTACTGCCGCTTTATCGGTTGCAATAGGATTAATTATACTTTCCCATGTCTCCTCAGCTTGGGCCTTTCTTGCCGTTTATATAATTGTTCGCTCTATAGCTGGCCCTAACCTTCAGAATGTAGTTCCCAGAACAGTGGCAGTCAATTTTTTTCAAAGGCGTAGAAATCTGGCTTTAGGCATTACAGCACAGAACAGAATTATTGGTGAAGCAATTAATATCCAGTTGATTGGATTCATTGCATCTCGTGTAGATTGGCGTCTTGCCTACAAAGTTCTAGGATTTGCGTGGCTTCCGCTTATAGTGCCGTTGTTGGTTTTCATGAGGCGTCGACCTGAAGATGTGGGGCAATTTCCGGATGGAGATACGGAAAATCTGGTACATAATGGTGATAAGGATGGCTTGTCTTGCCCAACTAGTGGTAACACCTTGGGTTATAGAGATGCTCTTCGCATGCGAGCGTTTTGGTATATCGTGATGGCCGAGTTCCTTACTGTTACCATGACTGGGGCAATCATGTTTCAAATAGTGCCGCTATTATATGATGCTGGATTACCTCATGCAGTTGCAGTTGGCGCGTTAACGACTAGCGTATTTGCGGGAGGTCTTCTACTTCCATTATGGGGATATATTTCAGATAAATTTAGTGTCAAACTGCTAGCCGGTTCTGCTCTTTTACTAACTTGCTTTTCTACCACAGCTTTCTTGGTCTTGGATACGCTCGGATATGGTCATTTTATTGCAGTCATCTTCGGCATATTTTCTGGAGGCCTTCCAGTGATAGGAAGTATGATGCTAGGTAAATATTTCGGGAGAGGATCCTTTGGAGTTCTTACCGGCCTCACAGGACCTTTTAGAACGGCTGCTATGGGGCTCGGACCCACACTTGGAGCATTATTGTTGGGATTTTCAGGAGGCTATGCAATGGTATTTCAAGTTGCCATAGTCGCCTATGTATTATCCATTATTCTTAATTTTAGTGTAAGAACTCCCAAAGGAATAATTGTTTATTAACTACTGAAGCGACAGGGAAGTTTTACACTCATAACAGCTTCTTGTATTTTTCTAGCTTATCAGGGCTAAGTAATTCTAGGAATTCGATACTGTTACTTTCTACAAACTCTCTATATTTAGCACCAGCCTCATAGATTTCGCTTGAAATGTCGTTATCCCCACGAGAAGGAGACATTATTTCATCCTGAACCCATTCTAGTATGACGACGTTTGAGTCTCCAGGCAGTGTGCCACCGTTAAATGCAACAGTAAATTCTCCTCTATGCCCCTGTTCGTGGTATAGTTGGGCCTGTGCGTGAACTAGTGCTGCCACTTTTGGAGCTTCACGAGGCTTGGTCTTAAACGTTCTCCTAATTAGGTACATTACATCTCCTTAAAATTGTTTTGATATTTAGTTTAGAGGAAGGCGTTCTCTTACTTCGATGTTTACCAAATTAATTGGCATATTCCCTTCAAGAATTCTGGCTATTTCCGATCCGTAGCGTCGGGGTCGAATACGCATTGATTCGAATGAATAATGACCAGAATGAGGTGAGAGAATTACGTTTTTCATACTCAGGAGAGGATTATCGACACTTGGTGGCTCGTTTTCCAGGACGTCCATACCTGCCCCAGCTATGATTCCATTTCGCAATGCATTTGTAAGAGCCTCTTCTTCAACAACTGGGCCCCTGGATGTGTTTATCAAATAAGCGTTTGGTTTCATTTTGCTAAGAGCGGATTCGTTAATGATATGTCGAGTTTCTTCCGTTAGGGGCGTGTGAAGAGATATGTAATCTGATCTTTCTAATAGTTCGTCAAATGTAACTCTTTCTATTTCTAAGTTTTCAAAAACGGAATCTGGTTGATATGGGTCGTGAGCTATAACATGGAGTTCAAATCCTTTCGCTCTACGTATGAACGCGCTACCTATACGGCCTACCCCGAGGACTCCAATCGTCTCGCCATACAAAGGCCCCTGTTGATAAGGAGGGGTTAGTGTCCATGTTCCGGACTTGATGTTTTCGTTTAATTCTACAACTTTACGATTGCTTGCCAGCAGAAGTGACATAGCCTGATTTGCAACTTCACGTGTCCACATGTCAGGTATATTTATCACTGCAATGCCAAGAGATGTCGCTGCTGATACGTCAATAACATCGAATCCGACTCCTGTTCTCAAAACACCTTTACAGTTGGGAAGATTTTCCATCACATGTCTTGTTATAGGAGAATTGGATAATATCAGTGCGTCAGCGTCGCGAGTCTTTTCAATTATTTCATTTTCATCTTGTAATGAGGGTAGAATAACTAGTTCAGCGCCTACTTTTTCTAATTCCTCTATAGTATCTACTAGTCCCTCTTTCGTGGCGCTTCCCAGATAGTAAACCGTGTATTTTGCATTTGCCATAATAGGACCTCTATCCATAGTTCATTTGGGAAACAGTATAGCAAACGGGATAGGTTTTTGTGGCGTTTTATCAAAAGCAATTGTAGGGAGGTATCACTACTCGGAAATCACTGAGCAGTACGGCCGCCATCTATTACCAACTCACTTCCAGTAACATAGTTGGCCTCATCTGAGGCAAGATATAAGGCTCCGTAAGCTATTTCATCCGGGTGGCCATAGCGTCCTAGAGGAATGTCAGAAGGGGAATAACCTCCTTCTGGCGCCCTAAGATTGGCTTGTAGCATTTGGGTGTTAATAGGCCCGGGATGGATAGAATTGATTCTTATATTTTCATGGGCGTATTGGATCGCTGCAGATTTAGTTAAAATTCTCACGGCGCCTTTTGAGGCATGATAAGCGGCCGATCTTGGGCTCCCTACTAAACCTGCTCCTGAAGACAAGTTAATGATTGAACCACTTCCGTTTTGGCGCAATGTAGGAATCACATGTTTGATGCCTAGGAATGTCCCTTTTGTGTTCACGTCGATTACAAGATTCCAAGTATCTGTTGATGTTTCTATGATACCTTCTGTTCTTAATATTCCTGCGTTGTTTACCAAAATATCTATTTTGCCAAAATGTGTTAAAGAGGCATCAACAATTTCTCTCCAATTTTTTTCTTCTAGAACATCGAGGCGTATAAAAATCGCGTGCCCGCTATTTTTATTAATTTCATGAGCGAGCTCGTTTCCCGCAACTTCATCCATATCACCAATGACTATCTTGGCACCTTCTTGTGAGAAGAGTTTGGCTTGAGCGGCTCCCAAACCACCTGCACCGCCACTTAAAATGGCAACTTTATTATTTAATCGCATTAGTCAGTTTTCATTCTTGACCACAGGGAAGACTTCTTCCGCTATTATTTGCATAGTTTCCAATACTAGATTTTGCGCCATTCCTGCCCACTCGGTTGTAATTATAAGATGGTTGGTGCCTATTTTATCTCGTAGGTTTAAAATTTGCTCACTAACTTCTTGAGGAGAACCTATCAAGAAGCGGTCTCCCATGAGGTCATTAAATTCCTGAGAGAAATCATTGTCTCCTTCTGGCATTTGTTTGTCCTGTCCCCAGCTGTGATAGGCGGCATATTTCTTCTCCAGATAGGGTTTACATATGCGTATTGCCTCATCTCTTGTCGGTGCAACAAATACCTCTCTCCTCATAGGCAGCTCTCGTGGGAATGGCTTCTTATATTTCTCTAGGGCTCTTTTGTATACGTCCATTTGCCGCACTATTGTACCTATTCGGTTATGTGGGTTTATGTACCAGCAATCACCTAGCCTTGCCACGCGGTCTAATGCTGCATCAGCATTTGCACCTATCCAAATTGGCGGATACGGCTTCTGGATAGGCCTCGGAGAGCAACTCGCATCCTCTAATTTGAAATGATCTCCGTGGATATTGACCGTGTCTTCTGTCCAGAGACGTTTAATCGCTTCTAGGTTTTGCTCAAAACGTTTAACTCTCTCTCGCATGGGAACTCCAAACGCTTTGAATTCAACGTCACGATATCCTAAAGCTGCTCCAAAGATTACTTTGCCTTTAGACATGACATCTATAGAAGCGATTTGTTCTGCTATTTCAAGGGGAGTGTAAAGGGATAACAACACTATACCCGCGTTCAGACGTACGTTGGGCGCTTCAGCCGTGAGTCTTGATAGAACAGGTATTTGTTGTAATGCTTGCAGAGGATGAACACTGTAATGTGATGTGCTAGTAATAGAATCAAAGCCCAGTTTATCTGCCGTCCTCGCTTGTTCCATCATGTTTTCAAATCGTACGGAGATATCATCATGTACGTCGTATTGCCCACGAAGGGCGACGCCGAATTGGAAGTGGTTATTCATATAGCACCTTTATGTGAGGCTTTTTGCCAGCACAAACATGTTTTCAATATAGACCTTGGGAGCCTGCATTTACTAAGGGATTCAGATCTGCTATGGCCGTGAGTCCATGCAAATGTTCCTCTTTGGGATTACCGAGACTTTTCACGCTACTTAACAAACGTGTTTGTTCGCTCTTGCTCACTAAATTGTCAGTTAGGTCAGTAAATTTTTTGATGTAATCTTTACGGCCCCATGGAGTAATGCCGTAGACGTGCGCGTTCGCAACCGCTTTTTCGCCTTTGATGACTGTGCCATTCCTGAATGTAATCCGAATTTCTCCTCCAAAAGCTTGAATTGAAGGGTCTGTGGAGTGGTATCTATCCTCCCATTGCTGGTCAAAAGTGGTCACTATCTTTTTTATAAGACCAGATAGACGCTTATTGTCTTTTAGATTTTGATAGCTTCGTTCGTGATGCCATTCTCCTTGTTCGAGAGTTCGAGCGATCGCGAACATTATACTGTGGTCTAGGGTGCCACGAGGTGAACGCAAATCGATCTTCTCTGGATCGTTTGCTCCTGTCCCGATTACGTGGTGGGTGTGATGACTGGTTCGCAATTCGATTGTATTTATTTCTTCAAGGCCACCATTTTGAAAGACTTCTGGTCTCAACTGCATGGCTAGATCAATTATCGCCTGTCCTTGGTATTCAAATGAATGTTCTTTTGGGTATGTGATCATTATGTTTCGTAGCCTATCCTTATCAGGCTCCGCTAGTTGTACTGTATATTTGGATTCTGGCCCTGCGAGAAATCTGCTTATAATACTATCGACCCCTTCGTACACGGGATTAGGCCCCATAAGTCCTTGCATAGCATTGTTAACCGCGTCTATCGCTATCTCAGCAGAATACCCAGGAACATATTCTTTTTGAGATCCTATCTTTCCCTTTCGGGACTGGCGTGACGAGATGCTATTGTGTACAGCAAAATTTATGGCGTTATAGATCTGCTCTGTGGGTAGTTTTAGCATCGACCCAAGTCCGGATGCGGTTGCCGCTGCAATGTGAGTCATGTGGTCCACTTTGTACTCATGAAGACTTATTCCTGTCCCGTTCCCTGTACCCACTAATGCCACCTGGATTTCATATGCGATCACTATTCCTCGTATAAGATCAAGTCCAGTAACATTCATATGCTGTGCGACCGCCAACAGCGGTGAAATATTATCGTCGGGATGAGAATATTCGGCTGCCAAATAAGTGTCATCCTGATCGAGATATCTCACCGCAACGGCATTTGCGAAGGCAGCTTTCTCTGGTGAGAATCTTCTATTCGTCGCTAACCCGTAAACCGTTGCTCCTCCGGAACCTTCGCTGCGGAGGGCCTTTGTTCTTGCCACTACCACCGGTGCTTCGTTAATGGCGGCAATGGCAATGGCAGCATTGTCAATAATTCTGTTTCGCACCATGTCTTTGACATCGGATTCTAGTGTTTGGCTGTGGGGTTTCGCTGATTCACTGGCAAGGTGAGCTATTTTCCAAGCAAGCTGTTCTTCGGGCTGCAAGTCCCCACTGGTGTTTTCTACTTGCACAGTGTGAGTTATCATTGTATATATTCCTAAATAGTGATGTGTAGTTTCGCAAATTCTAGCGGAATTGTTGATCTGCGGGAAGTACTTAAAGTAGAAGTTCTCATACGATGCTTTTGTGTAGTTAACTATTGAGCAGCCATTAGTGAACAGTTCAATGATTTCCCTTAGGAATCAAAAATGAAGAAGCCATGGGAATATGGCGCTATAGCTAGGCTAGTTATCCAATGAGGATAATATTGCAAGAAAGCGTGCTCTAACTGTTTTCAATGCAATCAGGAATATCAAGTCTTTGAAGAGATTAGATATGCAAAAAGGGAGGAGTATTCATGGATGAACGTGAAATTCGAAGAATATTTCGCGGAGTACTTGAGGAAGATGAAATAACCCGCGAGGATGCGCTCAAGGCATCTTCAGAGATCCACAGGATTATTGAAGGAGCTGAAGACCACGGATTCAATAAGGCTGAAGCTATCAAAGCTATTCTTGGCAGAGTGCTATCGGATAAGCATAGAGGCTGTAATTGTCATTCTTGTAGGATGCGACTTAAAAGTAATTGATTGGATTTGCTTGAACTTACATTCGTTAGAAGTCAAATGATATAAAGTAGTTGAAGGTGAAAGCACGGGACGGAGCTCTTATCAAATAAATGATTGGTGGAGCTGAGGGGACTCGAACCCCTTACCTCCTGCTTGCAAAGCAGGCGCTCTCCCTGATGAGCTACAGCCCCATCATTTTGCTTACGCGAACTAAGTACTTATGCGGTATTTTCGTATGTGGAATTGGCTGCGGGTGTCTGGGTGTGCTGATATATCGCCATAAAAAAACCTTAACCTTTGGATAGTGAAAGGAAACTATTGATTCAAAAACAGTAGGTTTTCACAGGGTGATCACCTACACCGAGAGGAGCTCCGTCCGACAAGTCGGACTCCGGCTTCTACTCACGGCTTCGGATAACACGCCTACTGAACGACCTAGGATTTTTCTGTCTAGGCCTGGGTTTCATCAATTGATGAAACCTTAAGCCATATGACCGAAAGCTCCCTAGAAAGGAGGTGATCCAGCCGCACCTTCCGGTACAGCTACCTTGTTACGACTTCGTCCCAGTCACCAGTCCCACCCTCGGCGCCTGCCCCCTTGCGGTTAGCCCAGCGACTTCAAGTGTTACCGACTTCCATGACGTGACGGGCGGTGTGTACAATCCCCGGGAACGTATTCACCGCAGTGTGCTGACCTGCGATTACTAGCAACTCCGCGTTCATGCAGGCGGGTTGCAGCCTGCAATTCCAACTGAGGCCTACTTTTTGGGATTAGCTCGGACTCGCGTCGTCGCGACCCTTTGTATAAGCCATTGTAGCGTGTGTGTAGCCCTGGACGTAAGAGCCGTGATGACTTGACGTCATCCCCACCTTCCTCTCCCTCTTTAGGAGCAGTCTCGCTAGAAAAAGTAACTAACGACGAGGGTTGCGCGCGTTGCGGGACTTAACCCAACACCTCACGGCACGAGCTGACGACAGCCATGCAACATCTGTGCATCTGTCTCGAAAGAAAACCTGGTTTCCCAGGTGGTCAGAAGCATGTCAAGTCCAGGTAAGGTTCTTCGCTTATCATC
>CAZQPS010000072.1:0-10363 GCA_964595285.1 uncultured Dehalococcoidia bacterium
GATCATGCTCTCACATCGGTTACCCGTCTTAGGCTTGGTAGGCTTTTACCCCACCAACTACCTGATAGGCCGCAAGCTCCTCCCAGAGCGATAAATCTTTCTTCACTAAGCCGTAACTTAATGAACGTACGGGGTATTAGGCCGGATTTCTCCGGATTATTCCCCGCTCCGGGACAGATCACTTACGTGTTACTCAGCCGTCTGCCACTTTACTTAGTGACCGAAGTCACTGTTCTCGTTCGACTTGCATGCATTAGGCGCACCGCCAGCGTTCGTCCTGAGCCAGGATCAAACTCTAAAAGTGTGTGTTTCCTTTCACTATCCAATTGTTAAGGTGCATTGAAACATCTATCCTACCTAAAATCGAATGCGAAGTCAATAAGAACGCAACCGATTTGAGGGGTTTCGAAGTTGTCCGTTAATCTTATCGGAACCAGATTACGCGGTCAATAGAATAGGATGAAGCTGGTATGTTTTAGGCGACTAACTCAAATGATTTTTGGGCAAGATCAACTATATAGTCGCTTATTGCAAGAGATGAAGTTGCTCCGGGGGAAGGTGCGCTTAGCACGTGGATAGCGTTTTGTGTTTCGGAGATTGCGAAATCTTGTAACAAATTCCCGTTGCTATCTATAGCCTGTGCACGTACTCCTGCTCCAGGGTCTGTCAAATCTGACATTTGTATTTCAGGCATAAGAACTTGGAGAGATTTTAAGAAAACAGATTTGCGTAATGATCTGTATTGTTCGTCTAAACCTACTTTCCAGTATGTTGCGGACATTTTCCAGAATCCTGAATATGTAAGCGTATCTATGGCTTCCTTGAAGTTGAAACTGGTCTTCTTATACCCTTCTCGTGCCATAGCAAGTACAGCATTTGGCCCAGCCTCTACACCTCCGGTGATACGCTTTGTGAAATGGACCCCTAGGAATGGTAAGGCAGGGTCAGGCACTGGATAGATTAATCCGTTCAATAAATATTGCCGATCTTTTCGTATAGAGAAATATTCTCCTCTGAAAGGAATTATTCTCAATCCAGGTTCTACTCCCATCATTCTAGCTACCATGTCGGCTTGCAAACCGGCACAATTGATAACTCTATCAGTTTGGATACTGCCTATTGCCGTCTCAAGATATGTTTTACCATCCTTTTCCGATATTTCATGCACGGCTGCATTAGTAAAAAGATCTCCTCCGTGCTCTCTGAACTGAGTAGCGTATGCTTTTGAAACCTCTGCATAGTCTATGATTCCGGTATTTGGTGAATAGATGGCCTGTAGGCCCGCCGCATAGGGTTCTAGTTCGGCTAGCCTCTCGGGTCCTACCATCTCTAAACCTTCAGCACCATTCGCAGTGCCACGTTCCAATAGGTCTTCTAGCCTGGGAATTTCTTCCTCTTTAGTAGCTACTATGACTTTGCCACACATGTCGTAATTTATGTCGTGTTCATCACAAAATGCGCGTAAAAGTTTGCCCCCGATGGAGCAGAAATTAGATTTCTGCGTGCCCGGGGCATAGTATATTCCAGCATGTATGACACCACTGTTGTGCCCTGTTTGATGAAGAGCAACATCGTTATCCTTTTCCAGAACTGCGATTTTATATCTTGGATAACGAGTGACTAATGTCATGGCGGTCGCAAGACCAATTATGCCTGCTCCAATTACAACGATATCGTACTTGTCAGAATTCATAGCTCATCTCCATAAATATAGCCAACGAATTGTAGCATAGGTAAGGCTAACAGATACCAATCAGCTTGCAAAAATAATTTGACGTGCTAATCTCTTTCCGTGGGTATTTATACCATCGTATGAGCGACTATGACCTGTCGCCGGATTTGTTTTTGAATTTGGAAATTATCTTCGTTATCAGTAAGACTGTAATCACAAATGAGGTTATCATGATAGATTCCCAAATATGTTTTATGACCGCAACTGAAATTGCACAAGGCATTAAGGGCAAAAAATTCTCAGCTTTGGAAGTTATGGATATTCATATTGGTCAAGTGGCAGCGATTAACCCTAAGGTTAATGCTATTGTCACTTTCATCCCTGAATTAGCCTTGGAAAAAGCCAAAATAGCCGATAAACAGCTTTCCAATGGGGATAGTATTGGGCCTTTACATGGGTTGCCGGTTGCTCATAAGGATCTATTTATCACTAAGGGTATTTTAACTACTTTTGGATCTCCTGTATTTAAAGATCACGTACCCAGTGAAGATGCCTTGATTGTCAAACGACTAAAGCTGGGTGGAGCTATAACGATAGGTAAAACTAATACCCCGGAATTTGGTGCGGGCTCTCAAACATTCAACGAGGTTTTCGGTAGAACTCTGAATCCCTATGATTTAACTAAGACGTGCGGGGGTAGTAGCGGTGGTGCAGCTGTAGCTCTAGCATGTGGAATGATTCCCATTGCTGACGGAAGTGATATGGGAGGGTCCCTGCGCAATCCTGCGAATTTTTGTAATGTAGTGGGGTTTAGAAATTCTTTGGGGCGCGTGCCTACTCTGCCTGATGCTATGCCATGGTCCTCGGTGTCGGTACCAGGGGCAATGGCAAGGACAGTTGAAGATGTAGCCTTAATGCTGCAGTCAATCGCGGGACAGGATTTTAGAGCACCAACCTCTATTCGAGAAGGAAATGAGATATTCGCTCAGCCCTTGGATCGAAGCTTCAAAGGAACCAAAATTGCTTGGAGCGTGGATATGGGCGGTTTACCAATAGATAAGCGTGTAAGATCTGTGATGCAAAGTCAGCGTTCTATATTCAGTGATTTAGGCTGTGAAATTGACGACGCAGCTCCTGATTTTAGTGATGCAAATGAGATTTTTACTACCATGCGAGCAATGAACTTTGCGACCAGTCGGAAAGACTTGTATGACAATCATCGAGACCAACTCAAAGACACGATCATATGGAATGTGGAGGAAGGACTGAAACTTACGGCTTTGGATGTGGGGAACGCAGAGGTAAAACGCTCCAGTCTGGTAGAGCGAGTTTCTAAATTCATGCAAACCCATGAGTTTATGGTTTTCCCGGTAAGCCAACATCCTCCCTTTGATGTAGAGCAAGAATATCTTAGTGAAGTTGATGGTAATCCGATGGAGACATATATTGATTGGATGAGATCATGCTACTACGTAACAGTAACAGGTCTTCCATCTATTTCTGTTCCCTGTGGATTTACTGATGATGGACTGCCTGTAGGTGTTCAAATTGTTGGACGCCATCAGGATGACTTTGGTGTATTGCAGTTGGCGTATGCTTTCCAAGAAGCTACGAAATTTTGGAAGAGGAAACCATCAATAGTTGAATAACTTCAATTAATTGCTTTAGTCTTCGTATCAAAATCATTCAGGAGAGAAAATGACCGAAATTCTTTGCTATGGTGATAGTTATTTGAAAGAATTTGAAGCTGTTGTGACTGGATCAGCTTTGAACGGAGTTGTACTTAACCAGACCGCTTTCTATCCAGGAGGTGGTGGACAGCCTTCTGACATTGGTCTTCTTTCTGGAAAAGAAGGAGACTACAAAGTTACGAAAATAGTCAAACACGAAGGCGTTATTGTACATGTGATCGAGGGAGATATTCCGGAAATAGGAGATGCTGTAAAGGGTGTTATAGACTGGACTCGTAGATATCAGCTCATGCGTACACATACAGCTCTTCACATTTTGTGTGGTGTGGTCTGGAGAGAATTTGGTGCTAAGGTGACTGGTGGCAATATGCAGCCGGGATCCGCCCGTATGGATTTCGAATTGGATAGTATGTCTTCAGATTTTGCTGAGCAAGTAGAAAATTTGATTAATACGGAAGTAAAGACTTCAAGGAGTATTGTCGTAGAGAATTTTTCGAGAGAGGAGGCCTTCAAAATACCGGACCTGATTAGAACCAAGATTAATCTATTGCCTCCGGCAATAAAGGAGATACGTACGGTAAACATAGAAGGTCTGGATCTTCAGGCCGATGGAGGCACTCATGTTTCTAATACCTGTGAAGTTGGAAACATAAGGGTCACAGGTCATGAAAGCAAAGGCCGTATTAACAAGCGATTAAGGATCGAAATAGATCTCTAAAGTGACGACGTTAGTCCACTATGGATCGAATTCAACCTCAAGCCCTTGAATAATTATCCTAGACTGGAGAGGTTATCTGTGGCTCCCCAGTAGCCTATTCTATAGTCTACGTTTTTCAATGTATTTAAACTAACAATTTACAGATCTTGCTCCTCATGCGCGGTTGACGATCTCTGCTGTTCCAGGTGTAGACGCTGAAAAGACCAAATCCTTCGCCCTGTCATCTGCGCCAACGCAGACAAACCAGTATCGATCGGGTGACTCATGTGTGTGCAGGATGACCTGTTCTTGCTCAAGTGGACTGAGGTCGTATAGCCATTTCCATCCCCATCGCACCTTATCTAGAACCTGAAAGTTGTTGATAAGCTCTCTTGCAGGTTTCTTACTGTGCTGGTGGATGAAGCTTTTCGCCGCTCGCTTACTAAAACCGTCATTGAATATTGGATTCACGTGTGCTGGGGCTATTAGTATAACTTTCCCGCCTCTTGGGCGATCGTCATATTCTCCTGCAAGACTAGCTATATGTTCTCCACCCCCTACATTGCCTCCATAAGCTATGGTTCTCAGTAATCCAGTTCCCGTGTTATTTCCCTGATCACCGATATCGACTTCTGCACGAGTTCCAAATACGGATATGGTACTTGCATCTCGCCTAAACCCTTGTTCCACATGGAATGGCTCCCAGGGAGAGTCTTCTTCGTTTTCCGCAATCAGCATAGGGAATTTTCTCGCAGTACCTATGGTATCCATGTCTAGATGCCCCGTGTACCAGTGCCCGACATTCTTGAGCATTAACAGAAGTCCTCTACCTACTGCTATATTTACCTTGGACCGTTTACCTGGTCCTAGAGTGGCTCGTTTCGAGTTGAAGCCCAACTCTTCCGTAATGGGGCCATTAACGACCCAGAGTGGTGCATGTGCACTGGTAGACATAAGCCAACCGCGGGAGTCTTGGGGATCAAGGGATGCTAAAGCTTTGGCCCCTGCCATAAGGACGGGTAGGTGTCGAGGTTCACATCCTGCCATGACGGCGCAGATCGCAATTTTTCTAACGGTTGCATATCCTGTGCCAGGTGGTAAAAGACAGACCAGATCGTCAGGGTCCATAGTTGTGCCCTTGAGCATTTTCTGTACTTTTTCTGGGGTTGGCGGAATTAGAGGAAACCCATCACCCCAATCTCGGTCAAGAAAAGCATCATTGAATTTATTTAGAGCATCAAATTGATCAGATCCCTCAAATATTTCTGTCTCTTCATCGTTATGCTGTTTTGCAGAATTAACTGAACCATTCGGAGCATTCACAGCGGTCGTGAGGATTTTAACTATGTCGTCTATGACAGGGTCAGTCTGAGCGATAGATTCCTCAACAGTGATATTGTTGTATACCTTGGGTACGACTGTAAACTTGATATCTCCAAGCCCAAATGCTTTCGCACTTGCATAAGCGTCGTCCTGGAATCCTTCCGAAAGAATAGTAGCTGTAGGAACTCCCGCTTTTTCAAGGGCGACCATGTCGTGGATCATCCACGACGTGCAAGACCCTCAATCTGCGGTGCAGCCAACAGCCACGTCAACTTCTTGCTTGGCTTGTTCCATGATGAAATCAGGAGTTGGTAGTGCACCGCTATAGAATTTAACAGTTGCACCTTTAATTTTTTGTTCTAAGAGCTCCCCTGCGCGCTTTAGTGCTACATCCCCGTTTGCCTTCCCATTCCATACGAGGCCAATGGTTTTACCTTCCAGGCTTGAAGGTCTGGTTGCAAGAGGTGTGGCATTTACTTCACCGAGGACTGGGGCTACAGGATTTAGAACGTTAAGTTTGTACATGATTCTCTCTCCACTAAAACTTGCTAATTCCCATTTGATTGTTGATTGTGCTCTATTATAATGCCATTGACGCACAATATTTCAAGAAAGTTGACTAATTTATAATATATGAGTGAAAAGAAGAAGGTGTTGATCACAGGTGCATCTGGTTTAGTTGGAGGAGTTCTAAGGGAAGGATTGAAGGAAGCGTACCATCTCAGCGGGGTGGATAGGATTGATATACCCGACTTTGAGCTTTTAGTAGCCGACTCTACTGACTTGGAGGCAATTAAGCCCGCCTTTGAAGGGAAAGATGTAGTAATTGATCTCGCTTCCAGTCCGAGCGATACTATCCCCTGGGAAGAAGCTTATGAAAATAACGTACGCTGCACTTATAATGCTCTTCAGGCTGCGCACGATGCGAATGTTAAGAGGTTTATATTTGCAAGTTCAAATCATGTAACTGGCATGTATGAGTTTGATAAACCGTACTCTGATATAGTAGCCGGTTCATATGGAAACATGTCTCCTTCAGATATACCTTTAATAAAAGTTTCTGATCCGATAAGACCAGATGGACCTTATGGGATTGTTAAGGCCTTTGGTGAGGCTGCAGGCAGACATTTTTCTGATCGCTATGGTTTGTCAGTAATATGCTTGAGAATTGGCAGCCTTAACATAAAGGGACAACCTAAAGATATTAGGCAATTTGCGACGTTGTTAACACATGCTGATTTGGTGCAACTTGTCGACAAAAGCATTATGGCAGATGATTCTATAAAATTTGCCATTTTCTGGGGAGTATCCAACAACTGCTGGAGAATCTGGGACATTTCAAATGCTACGGAACTCATTGGATATGAACCTAATGAAACTGCAGAGACATTTAGGTATTTATACGAGTAGAAATAACCGGTGTCAGCTTCTAACTGATCGGTAATATCCCAACTTTTAGAGAGCCAATTAGCTTATGCTGGAGCTTTCTTTTCCAGCGGCTTCTAGTGCATCCTCTATTTTTTCTATGAGAGATCTTGCGGATTCCTCGGTCAGTTCTACGGCTACACGAGCACCAATGCCCATTTCGTTGTTAACGAAGTCAATATTTAGTGTGTGGTCTGCCATAGTGTGATGAGGATGGTCGTAATATACCCGTGCTTCCGTCAGCGGGAACCAACCTTGGGTTCCTTTCCCGCTGCCGTCTATTTGAGCTTTTTCGGTTATGTAAGTACACATTATACCCTCTTCCTTAGCTTGTCGGTCACCAGGATCAACTTGATTGCAAAATTTGGTAAGAATTAACTCAAATGTTTTTCATAAAAAGTGAAGACTTTTTGCCAACCATCTAGCGCCTGCTCTATACAGTAACTAGTCCTGTGTGCAGCAAAGAAACCGTGGCCGGCTCCATCATATCTGTGGAATTCGTAAGCCTTCCCATGCTTTTGCAACTCTTGTTCTGTCAGGTTGACTTCCTCTGGTGAGGGAGCTTCATCTTCGTTTCCGAATAATCCCAACAGAGGCACTTTTATATCTGACGTCATATCAAAGGGGGCAGTTGGCATTCTTTCCGTAAGCTCTGTTTCCTTCATCATGACTCTTCCGCCCCAGCAGTCCACTGCGGCATCTAAATAAGTTGCCTTTGAAGCAGCGATATATGCTTGACGTCCTCCCGAGCAGAATCCTATGCACCCTATTTTTCCATTGTGATTGTCTAGGGAACGTATATGATCTACTCCTGCATTGAAGTCTCCGACAAATTGGGCGTCGGGCGTTCCTCCCTCAGCTCTTACAGCTGCTACGACATCATCCAGAGAACCTGGTCCTATTCGATGATGTAAGTTTGGTGAAATGGCAATATACCCGTGGAGAGCGAATTTATTTACAACTTCACGAGTCCATTCATCCCACCCTGGCATGTGATGTATTACAAAGACACCAGGGAAAGGTCCTTGCCCTTTGGGCTGGGCAAGGTAGGCGTCTATTTGGTCTCCTCCATTGCCTGATATTTGGATAGTATCAGTCTCAATATTATGCCAAGAAACCATGTTCACTCCTTTTTATATCAATATCGCTAGTTGTAAGGAATTTTACCTATTTATTACCATTGATTGATGATTGCACAATTGCAGGAGTCATAGGCAATTGTTCCATACGGGTGCCTATCGCATGTGAAATTGCATTGGCTATAGCGGCCATAGGTGGCACCAGACATGCTTCTCCAACACCTCTTACCCCAAATGGATGTCCGGGGTTTGCCACTTCAACAAGAACAGTATCAATCATTGGCAGATCAAGGGAAGTTGGCATTCGGTAGTCAAGGAACGTTGAATTAGCCATAGTACCGTTATCGTTGAAATAGTATTCTTCGTTTAGTGCCCATCCGATACCCTGTACGGCGCCTCCCTGTAATTGTCCTTCCACATAACTTGGGTGTATCGCTTTACCCACGTCTTGGATTGAAGTGTATCGCAATATTTCGACTTTCCCTGTGTCGGGGTCTACTTCTACATCGACTATGTGAAAAGCGAAGGCGTTACCTACTGCTCCGGGATTTACAGACCCACTACCCACTACCGGTCCACCAGTCCCGTTTAGTCTTGGTGCTAATTCTTGGAAAGTCATTCTAAGCTCGGTATCTTTTTTATGTTCGAAGACACCTTCACTATAGGTTATATCAGATGGATCTACTTCCCAAATCATGGCCATTCTGTCTAACATCTGACGTTTGACATCTTGAGCTGCTTCGTAGCAGGCCCATCCGGTCTTGAAAGTTACCCCACTACCACCAGCACCAGAGCAGTAGCCCACGGAATCAGTGTCTACGATTGCAGGTTTAATAGATTCTGCAGGAATGCCAAGAACTTCCGCTACATGCTGAGCCATAACCACTCTGCTTCCCCCAATATCTGGAGAGCCTTCTATCAGGCTAACTGTGCCGTCTGGGTTAACACTCGCTACTGCATTGGCCGGACCTGACCCATTAAACCACGCTCCACTGGCTACACCCCTCCCTCTGAATTTACCCGTAATCGGAGTATTGTAGTGGTCGTGAGCCTTAGCAGCTTCCAACATTTCAACATTGCCTATTTTGCGATACACAGGCCCTGTAGGTTGTCTAGTACCTTCTTTCGCCGCGTTTAGTAGTCTGAATTCTATAGGATCTATACTTAGCTTATCCGCTAGTTCATCTACCGCCGCTTCAGCAGCGAATGCTGCAGCCGGAGATCCAGGTGCCCTGTAGGCGGCCGATTTTTGAGTATTTACGACGACATCGTAGCCTTCAATCAAGACATCTGGTATAACGTATGGGCCGAACATGGTTCTGCAGGCGGTTGGGACAGGAGACCCTGGGAATGCTCCGGATTCATAGATCAAACTGGCCTGAACCGCTGTTAGAATACCTTCGTTTGTTGCTCCTAATTTAACTTTAATGTGAGTTGCGGATGTTGGTCCTGTGCCTTCAAACACTTCAGTACGTGACATCGCAATCTTCACGGGATGTCCTGATTTTTTAGATAGCATACAAACGACTGGTTCTAAATACATACCGCTCATACCCTTGCCTCCAAATCCACCTCCGATTTCCATGGGGATAACTTTTACATTAGACACGGGAATGTCTAAAACGGTTGCAACGTGGTCTCTGAAGGCGAAGAGTTGTTGTGTTCCACACCAGATAGTGAAATAACCGTCAGAGTTGTAGAAGGCGGTTGAGGCGTGGGGTTCAATATATCCTTGATGTACTGCCTTGGTGTGATATTCTCTTTCTAAAATAGTGTCCGCTTTTGCAAATCCATCATCTATATCACCTAGTCTGAAATCGAAATGATTGGCGACATTAGTAGGTTTCTGGCTTTCTCCCCAAGCTCCTGCCCGGAATGTCGGACTCGTCATCGTCAGTAACCGTTCATGCAAAATAGGGGCATCCTTTTTCATTGCGTCGAATGCAGTCATCACTGGAGGTAGTATTTCGTATTCAACATCTATGAGAGCTAGAGCTTCTTCAGCGATATGAGGACTTGTTGCAGCTAACGCAGCGACAGCATGCCCTTTATATAATGCTTTTTCACGAGCCATCATATTACGGCTGTAGAAGCCGAAATTTGTATTTGATCCTTCTTCCTGGTCAATGAATTCGGCAGATACTTCTGGAAAATCTGAGGATGTTACTACAGCCTTCACTCCGGGATGGGCTAATGCGCGACTGCTGTCTATTGATTTTATTATTGCATGGGGGTGCGGGCTCCGTAATATCTTCCCGGATAGAAGCCCTGGCATGTTTACGTCTGCTCCGTACTTTGCTCTTCCTGTCACCTTATCGACACCATCATGCCTGATAGGTCGCGTACCAACTACCTTGAATGAATCGCTTGCGAGTACCATATTCGGTTTATAGTCGAGCATAGTTCACCTTCTCTATAAAGATTTATGTTTTATATTTTCCGAGATGTCTGCCAATGCATAAGTTATCATAAATTG
>CAZQPS010000073.1:0-9740 GCA_964595285.1 uncultured Dehalococcoidia bacterium
ACCATAGTCAGCAAGCATTTTGGCGCAATATGGTCCAGTTATACCGGATGATAAATCGAGAACTCTGATCCCGGTGAGAAGAAGGGATGCCATATCATCTCCTGTGCGGGGATATCTAAATCGCAGTCAATATTGTGCACAGCCATTTCGATCAGCTTATTCCTCTAGACTACCTCAGAGCACGTATTTTTACCAGCGCCCAAATAGTTGTATGTCCTGGTTCTTCCGGATTTTTTCATTATTCCAATTTAATAACTTGAGATAAGAAATTAATCTAAGTATGAATTCGATCTGGAGTTTCTGTAGCCGAAAAAAATACTAAGAATGTGAAGAGATAAACTTCTTAATCTGTATTCTCCGTAACCGCCATTAAGAAACTTAAGGGCCCATTTGATTTGAGCACCGACAATTGAGAATCGTTTAATGCCAATAATATTCCTGCGAAACCCATCGCGTTTATGGAAACATCGTAAAATGCCTCCTGAGAGCGAGGTATCATCATCATCCATTGCCGGGTCAGCAGTAGGTTGTAGCCTTTTTTATTGCCGGTTTCTGATTTGATCTCAAGAGACTCTCTTAATTTATTATAGGCTGTGATTAGTTGTTCAGGTGTTGAACCCGGATGATCGGACTCTGTTATGTCGATTTTGGTTAGTGCGTGTTTGAAAGGAAATGTCGGCCATGACTGAACTTGCCCTCTGTGAAATGTAATGGTTGTAAGCCAATCGTCTATGTGGTCTATGAAAGATTGTTTGACCATATCCCTCGGGATTAACTGGAGATGTTTATGGCTTTGGCTCGCTCCCGCTGTACTTCCTGAGTTATAGAATATGAAAGAGTCTAAGTCTCGAATACAAGTGAATATTGAATTGAAATCCTTTTGGTTTAGAGGTGAAGTCTGCTGCTCGAATTTCTTAGTAACAATTAGGACATGGTTAGGGATTACCGGGAATTTGTTGAGCAACATAATGTGCGAGTTAGATACTTCCTTAATGAACAAGTCAGTCTCGTAAGGAAGAAAAGGATTTTTGTTAGGATTTGCCGATTCTACTCCGAAAGGCGTTTGAGATTGTTGTGCGAGGTGGATATCAAAGGTGACCCCTTTATCAATTATTGATATACGGTCTGTCTGTATAGGTTGTAGTGCTCCTGATTTTTTAGCGAATTTACTTGTCTTGCAGATTAGGTGTGTCAGATTGTTTTCATGGGTCATGTGAGGATTCCATTGGGTAATTTCTAGTGTCGGTTGCTAAATTGCAAGCATCTTAGCAATATTAACAACAGGCACCAAATAACGATTTTTCATTTGGCAAGATTTTCCTTTTTTAAGGCTGATATAAATTCTGAACGAATTAATTCTTGATCCAAGTTTATAAGGGCCTCACCATTATCTCTATACGTGACTGTGGAGTCAGTTTGATGATTTCGAATAATCTTCAAAATAACTTTTTCGAGTATTGAATTACTCATATTATTGGTTATCCTGCTTAGGGTTTGGTCTGTGTCCGACATGATAGAATTTAGTATAAATCCTGCGATGAATTCCCTGTCAACGGCCGCTTTTTGTATGGCTGCGATTTTTTCGACGTGTCCAGGATGAAGATAACAACCTCCAAAAGATAGAACTTGAAATTCTTGGCCTTCAATCCTAGTGCCGTAAACTCGTTTTGGCTCTAAATTAAATCTTGATAAATATTGACGGATATCTTCGTCTTCGTTGTGCGGATCACATTTATCAAACAATAGTAGGATAGTTTGCATGTTCCAAGATTTAGGTTCAACTTGAATTATCATCACTTTCTCCGATATTGTTCCGCCATACTATCAAAAAGGATTGGTGGTCCATATTACTGGATATTAAACTTTCGCGTAGTTAACGTGTCTTATTATGGATGACATTGGAATGTATAGGAATAAGGGAAGGCAAAATGAGGACTACAGCTAGCTATGGATCTTGGAGATCACCTATCAGTTCAGATGTGACAGTGGTTGATTCGGTTGGATTTAGCGGCATCGTAACTGATGAAAACGATGTCTATTGGATTGAAACAAGGCCTTTTGATCAGGGACGAAATGTCGTAGTAAAACGATCAGCTAGCGGTAACGTAAATGATGTGACTTATGCTCCATATGATGTACGTAGCCGCGTTCATGAATATGGAGGAGGAGCTTTAGCAGCTCATAGAGGCACGCTATTCTTTTCTAATTTTGAGGATCAGCGACTTTACAGACAACGAATGTCGGATGTTCCTGAAGTTCTAACTCCATATGAGGACATGCGCTATGCTGATGGAGTGGTGCGGGACCAGAATCAAACCTTGATTTGCGTTCGCGAAGATCATACGTCTTCATGGCGGGAACCAATTTCCTCACTAGTTTCAATAGATCTAGTTAGGCGATCAACTAGAGTACTTGTTTCTGGCAATAATTTTTATTCAAACCCCAGGATTAGTCCAGATGGTCAAACTTTAGCCTGGATCGCTTGGAATCATCCCAATATGCCTTGGGACGGTACTGAATTGTGGCTAGGTAGGATTCTTCCCAATGGACTGATTGGTGAAAGCAGGATGGCTGCAGGAGGAAGGGAGGAGTCGATTTACCAACCCGAGTGGTCTCCTGATGGCAGTTTATATTTTATCTCTGACCGGAACGGGTGGTGGAACATTTATCGTCTCACCGATGCCGGATATGAATGTGTTCATGAAAAGAAGTCTGAATTTGGATTGCCTCAGTGGACATTCGGCTCAGGGACTTATGGATTTGTGTCGGAAAGACAAATATTTTGTGCATACAATGAGGAAGGTCAATGGCTGTTTGGGAATTTAGATATTGAAACTGGGCAACTACGGGAATATGATCTGCCTTTTACAGATATAGGGCGTCTAGGGATGAAGGTTTCTGGTGAAAACATAATACTCACTGGCGGGTCCCCTGATATGCCAGTTTCGATAGTCAGCCATAACATTAGTAGTGGTATTACTGACATACTTCGATCGAGTACAGAATATTCTGTAGATGAAGGATATTTATCTCGTCCTATAAATTTAAGCTTCCCCAGCGAGGGAGGGTCTGATGCGCATGGTTTCTATTATCCGCCGTCAAACAAAGATTTTCAGCCCCCTTCTGATGAGAAGCCACCACTTATGGTAATAAGCCATGGGGGCCCTACGGGTGCGACGGGTACGACCTTGAATCTAACCATTCAATTTTGGACTAGTAGGGGATTCGCTGTATTGGATGTAAATTACAGAGGAAGCACAGGATTCGGTAGGGAATATCGTAGGAGCCTAAATGGGAATTGGGGTATAGCAGACGTTGATGATTGTGTAAATGGCGCCACTTATCTAATTACTAAGGGATTAGCAGACGCAGGGCGGCTTATTATTCGAGGCAGCAGTGCAGGCGGATATACTACTCTTGCTGCCCTGACTTTTAGAAGCGTATTCGGTGCGGGTGCGAGTTATTATGGCATTAGCGACTTGGTTGCTCTTGCAGAAGACACTCACAAATTTGAATCACGATATTTAGACACCATGGTTGGGTCGTATCCATTGAGTAGTGACATTTACATGGAAAGATCTCCTATAAACCACACCGATCAACTTTCCTGTCCTATAATACTGTTTCATGGATTAGAGGATAAAGTAGTGCCACCAAATCAGGCAAAGTTAATGTTTGATGTACTTCGTGAGAAGAACATTCCAGTAGCTTATATGCCGTTCGAAGGTGAACAACACGGATTTAGAAGAGGAGAAAACATAAGAAAGTGTATGGAGGCGGAACTTTATTTTTACTCAAAGATTTTCGGCTTTACTCTTGCAGAGTGCTTAATGCCGATAGAAATAGAAAATCTTTCCCAAACGTAAGTGTGGTAAGCCAAATCAAAATTCAAATGATACAGGGGGTGGAGAGATGGTCGATTTAGATTCTATTAAAGCTTTGACTTTTGATGTCGGAGGAACTGTCTTTGATTGGCATAATTCGATTGTTGAAGAATTAGGACTTATCTGTAATAGTCGTGGGGTTCAAATTGATAAAGCGCGTTTTGCGAATCGTTGGCGAAGAGAAATGTTCGAACAATTGGCGGAAGTACGATCTGGCAAACTGAATTGGATGAACGCGGATCAGATTCACAGAGAGGTGCTTGATAGCATGTGTTCGGACTACCCAGAACTAGGATTAAACTCCTCAGATAAAGACGACTTAAACAAGGTTTGGCATAGATTAAAAATATGGCCAGATGCTGGTGATGCTATAGAGAGGCTTAGGACACGGTATACTGTTATAGTCTTGACGGTACTTAGCTGGTCTATTGCTGTTGACTCGTCTAAAGCTGGTGGCATTGACTGGGACGGAATCCTGTCGTGTGAGTTTTTAGGCTATTATAAACCTGAGGCGAACGCTTACCGAAAGGGTCTAGGGCTACTTGGATTGCAGCCCCACGAAGCTATTATGGTAGCTGGACACTACGGAGATTTAAGAGCTGCGATGAGTGCGGGACTGTATTCTGCGTTTGTGTCTAGGCCAGAAGAAAGAGGCCAAGGAGACTTAACTGAGGTCGGCCCGCAGGATGATTTTCATTTTAATGCGTCCGATTTTACTGACTTGGCGAATCAATTATTGAAATAGCAGACATCTCTATTTCACTTCGTAAGCTTTTTAAGCATTTTTTCATCCAGATCTACGCCTAAGCCCGGGCCTGTCGGTACTTCCAGATAGCCATTCTTTACCTGCAGTGGGTTCTTAAGAATAGGCCATTCGTCACGAATTGAAATATTTTCAATGTTGTACTCCTGTGCGTAGGGAATGATTTCATACACGGCACACACGTGAAGATGTGCAACCGTGCTAAGAATTGGCTGTGTATTATGTACTGTGATGGGTTTGCCAAATGCAGTGCAAAGAGCTGCTATTTTTTGGAACTCTGTAAATCCTGGAGCCTTGACTATGTCCGGTTGTATGATGTCGACCTTTCCTCTCGTAATCAAGTCTTTGTATTCATACAAGGTGTAAATCATTTCGCCAGACGCAATGGGAATATCAAGGGCGTCAGCCACTTGAGCTAGGCCGGCTAGATCATAATGTGGACGTGGCTCTTCAAAATGAAATACACCTAATGAGGCTAGGATCTTTCCAATTTCAATTGCATGATGTGCGGAGTACGCGCCATTCACATCTACCAAGATGTCAAATTCGTCACCTATCGCCCTGCGCACTTCAGTAACTGTATCGATGGTTTTGTCCCGAGGATCGTCTATGGCTCCCGGGATAGCACTATGTAGTTTGTATCCTGAATAACCTTGGGCAATGAAATATTCAGCCCTTTTAGCTTCTTCCGAGGGTGTCATATCACGACTCATAGAACTCGCGTACATCTGGATTTTATCTCTATATTTACCCCCGAGCAGTTTCCAAATAGGTTGGTTGAGGGCCTTCCCCTTTATGTCCCACAAGGCTATATCTAAACCGGCAATCGCACACCACACAGCGCCACCCATCTCATATCCTTTGCCGGCATTTTGCATATCACGAAAACGTGACTCAGTATCTGTAGGATCTTTACCCACGAGAGCAGGGGTAAGTATTTTATCTATTAGCGTTTTTATTATTTCTGGTTGGCGCCTAAAACATTCACCTATCCCTGTAATTCCTTCATCAGTAAATATGCGAACAAAAGGGAAATCCCCGTCCAGTATCAGGCACTCTACATTTGTAATTTTCATATCTTCTCTCAGCGTATAGCAGGTTTCCGAGTAAATTTAAAAAGCCCTATCGGTGGAATATTCAGATTACAATGGAGGATAAGATTAGGCAAGTTTTGTGACTGCTTTTTAATAATAGTAGTAAAGAAATATGTGCGAAAACAAATTGGCATGATGGCGATATAGGTTTAACAATCTGATAAAATAATGTGACCCATATTGGTTATTGGAGGAGGGGTGGCCGAGTGGTTGAAGGCGCCTGTCTTGAAAACAGGTGTGGCGCAAGTCACCGCAGGTTCGAATCCTGTCCCCTCCGCCAGCGATGTATTCTTCAATATAGCCATTGTGCACAGAAGAATATGTTCTAGAGAATGTCTGTTTACCTAGTCATCATTAGATCCAATATAATGGGGTTCATGATATTATTGACACGTGAAGGCGTCCCGAAAATGTCGGAGAAGAAATGAAAATTCATGAGTTTCAATCAAAAGCAATCTTTGCCAAATACGGAGTACCGATTCCAGAAGGATTGGTGGCTACGACTCCTGATGAAGCTGGAGAGATTACGCGTGGGCTGGGGGGTAAGTCTGTAATTAAAGCTCAAGTTCACGCTGGTGGTAGGGGGAAGGCGGGTGGTGTTAGGCTGGTTTCTTCTGCAGATGAAGCCGTCGATTTTGCCAGTCAACTCTTGGGAACTAACCTGGTAACGGCACAAACTGGATCGGAAGGTGTGCCGGTACGGAAAATTTTAGTTGAAGAGACTATAGAAGTAGCTGACGAGTTTTACCTGGCATTTTTAGTAGATGGGTCAACTGAGGGAGTTGTTGCTATTGCGAGTAGTGAGGGCGGTGTTGATATTGAAGAAGTAGCAGAGAGCTCTCCTGAAAAGATCATTCGCATATCGGTGGATCCAGTTCTAGGTCTTCAGCCTTTTCAAGGTCGCAAAATAGCGTATGCTTTAAATATCCAGCCTGATTTAGTTAGGTCCATGTCTTCTGTGCTGGCGAAGCTTTATGATGTTTTTGTATCGAATGATTGTTCCTTGGTAGAAATTAATCCGTTGGTTATCACGAAAGAGAATAAAATTCTTGCTGTAGATGCAAAAATAAACATAGATGACGATGCATTGTTTCGCCACAAAGATTTGGCAGATTTGCTGGATTCTGAACAAGAGGACCCAGGGGAGACCGAAGCGAGAAAGTTTGACATTAATTACGTTAAGCTAGAGGGTGATGTCGGATGTATAGTTAACGGTGCGGGATTGGCAATGGCTACAATGGATGTGGTTTTATCTGGAGGGTCCAAGCCGGCTAACTTTTTAGATATAGGCGGAGGTGCGGATGAAGAAAAAGTGGCTAATGCACTTCGTATAGTACTTATGGACAGTGACGTTAAGTTAGTACTCATCAATATTTTTGGAGGTATATTGAGGTGCGATGTGGCAGCCCGAGGGTTTGTTCAGTATGGGAAGATGAACCCTTCTATCATGCGCCACATGGTTGTTAGAATGCTGGGCACTAATGCAGATGAAGGACGCAAAATATTATCTGAATCGGGCCTGAATATTACTTTGGTTAACGATTTGGCAGGGGCGTCAAAGGCTATAAGCGCCTTATTGTGAGCATTTCGATAGTGGCTATTAGCTTAGAATGATCGGGAGAGGGTTAAAGGATTAAATTTCTATGGGGATACTTGTTGATGGCAATACGCGACTAGTAATTCAAGGTATCACTGGCAGGGAAGGAAGTTTTCATGCCAAGCGATGTCGAGAATACGGCACCAACCTTGTAGCTGGCGTAACGCCAGGGAGAGGGGGGCAAATGTTTGATGATGATATACCCGTTTTTAATAGTGTGGATCGGGCCGTGGTAGAAAAGAGTGCAAATTGTGCCCTAATATTCGTTCCACCCGCCTTCGCGGCTGATGCCATATTTGAGGCAGTCGATTCAGGAATACCTACAATTGCCTGTATTACAGAAGGGATTCCTGTCAAAGATACTATAGCGGTTAAGAGATATATTCGGGATAAATCTGTGACTCTTGTAGGTCCCAACTGCCCGGGGATGATAAATCCGGGATCTAAAGCCAAAGTCGGTATAATGCCTGGTAATATTCACAAGCCCGGCAGAATGGGAGTTCTATCGCGTAGCGGGACACTCACATATGAGGCTGTAGGCCAGTTAACAGGATTAGGAATAGGACAATCAACATGTGTGGGTATAGGAGGGGATCCAGTCAATGGATCGTCGTTTGTCGACATTCTCAAGTTGTTTAATGACGATCCGGATACGGATGGACTCGTTATGATAGGTGAAATTGGCGGTTCTAAAGAACAAGAAGCGGCTGATTATATAAAAGAAAACTTTAACAAGCCCGTAGCAGCTTTTATTGCTGGGCGTAGTGCACCAACCGGCAAAAGAATGGGACATGCGGGAGCAGTAATTACGGGGAGGTCTGCAAGGGCTGAAGAAAAAGAGAAGGCCCTTTCTAATGCGGGAGTCTCCATAATCCCCTCCCCAAGTCAGATAGGTGCAACCGTAACAGAATTGATGTCTTAACCCGGATAGGGGTGTTCGGGATCGTGGGGAAAGTCATTACTTAAATCGTGTTGTTTTCACATGTGTTGTATGGGGAATCGTCACTGTTTGTACCATCTGGACATTTTGTATTACCCCATTGGGCGCTCTCTAAATTATCCGACATCGACATGCCCTCAGCTTCTGTGAGGTCCGCTCCCTGCAAACGGCTATCTTTTAGGTTCGCACTCTTTAGCTTGGCTCTGTTGAGGGAGGCGTTTCTCAGATCAGTGCCATTGAGGTCGCTTCCTTGTAAATTGGCTTTATCCAAAATGGCCTCTTTGAAACTGATGTCTCGTAGATCTAGGCCAGATAAATTTGCTTCCTCTAGAGTTGCCTTGTAGAAATTCGTATCAGGAGATATGGAGATGTTTGTCAAGTTTGTTCCTTCAAGAATTGATGCCTTTAGATTTGCATCGTCAAATATAGTTCCGTTCAGAGTGGCTCTAGATAAATTGACATTGTTCATGCTGGCTCCAGTAAAATCAGCATTGGTGAGATTTGCTATACGAAGATCTGAATCATCTAGTTGAGCGTTCTTAAAATAAGAGTTAGTCAAATCTGCCTGAATCATTGTTGTTGCTATGATCGAAACTCCGTTAAGATCCACGTTCCTTAGAGATACTCCTCTCAGGTTTGCCCCTTCAAAATCAATGTTTTGCATAACAGCGGCATCTAGGTTCGAGTGGTTTAACGTTGCCTTTACAAATTTGCTCCCTTGAAGATTAGCATCTTTCAAACTAGAGTTTTTAAGATTTGACTGTGAGAAATTAGTGGCAACCGCGGATACATTATCTAAAATTGCACCGGACAAGACAGCCTTGTGGAAATTTGCTCCGTCTAAGCGTGCGCCTGTAAGGTTTGCCCCTTTGAGATTAGCATTTGTCAAATTAGCGTTGGTCAGATCGGCATTTTGTAGATTCCCGGATTCTAAATTGGCAGATGTTAAATTTATATTGGCCATATGAGCACCACTTAGATTTTTTCCAACTAGAATTCTGTTTATAAAGTCACATCCCGCTAAATGTGCATTTGGGCCGATGTCTGAGCAAGGTATTATGGTAGGTGTGGCGGTTGGTTTGGGTGTAGCTGTAGGTGTGTGAGTAGGAGTGATTGTAGGACTCGGCGTCGGAATTAGAGTGGGACTGTTAGTAGTCATAATATTCGCTGACGATGTCGGCGTTGCGGTTGAAGATCTTGAGCCTGTACTTGCTATATTATTTATCTCCCCCGCTCTAGGAGTGAAGGTTGGAGTTGGATCAAGGTTACCCGGAAACGCCTTAACTAGGATTGGCTGGGGTGATGGTAGGGAAGCGGCTTGTGTAGGGGTAGGTATTTTAAGCGAAGGAGTTGGACTTTCTATGATTTTTACAGGGGTGGGAATTTTTGGAGCATTTGGGGATACAGTAGGCTGTAACCGTGTTTCCAATGAGGCTACGGAAGCGTTTTGATTTCCACAAGC
>CAZQPS010000074.1:0-10738 GCA_964595285.1 uncultured Dehalococcoidia bacterium
ATAATTCCCGCTTCGCCGACATGTACCTTAGACAAGTCTCGAAGACCAAGAGATTTCACTGGCGATATGTGGATTTTGCTTACTTTAATCATTCGATTATGAGATCTGGTGAGTTGTATAAATTAACCTCATATTACCATCTTCGTCTCAAAAGTCTAACGAAGTACTTACATGATGAAGAGATACGCCAGATGTAAATAGGTGTCGGCATTGATAAAATACTATTGTGAGGCCCAACGAAGTGGTGACAATCAGTAGGAAATAGGTTCTTATATCTAATTGTACAGGCCTGCTAAAATAGATGAAGGCCTGCAATTGTACTGCGATGGGAATGAGAGGATTTTAAATACATGCCAATTCACAATAAGGATTTGGAAAACGAATTCCAGTACATAACCAAGTCGTTTGAACTGAATCACATAAAAAGTTTATTTGAAGACACTGATCCTATAATGCATGATCTCGCTTTCAATCTTATTGTTGGCAAACATCTGGAAGTAGATGCTTTAACAAAAAAAGCGCTAGATGAAGGATATGAGGCTAATACCATATTGGATGACGGACTGATTTCCGGTATGGCGATAGTGGGGATAAAATTTAGGGATAACTATATTTTTGTGCCGGAAGTTTTAGTGGCTGCGAGAGCCATGAAGGCGGGCATGGCCTATATAGAGCCCATTCTATCAGAGTCAGGCATCGAACCTATTGGCACTGTTGTGATAGGTACAGTGAAGGGGGATTTACACGACATAGGCAAAAACCTCTGCATTATGATGCTTAGAGGGGCTGGATTTACTGTACATGATCTTGGAGTAGACACAAAACCAGAAGAATTTATTGATGCATTAATGGAACATGAATCACCCATTTTGGGGATGTCCGCATTGCTTACGACTACCATGCCCAATATGGGGCGAACTATAGAAGCAATAGAAGAGGTTGGGCTCAGAGATATGGTGAAAGTAATGGTAGGAGGAGCTCCTCTGAGTCGAGAGTTTGCTGACGACATGGGTGCCGATGGTTATGGCGAAAACGCTATTGAGTGTGTGGACATAGCCAAGCGTTTTTCCGGGATTGAAGATGTCTCCCAATCTGAGGCTCCAGCCAATACGTAAGGTGACAAGGCAAATGAGAGGGCTATGTGACTAATAGAAATTCTGGGAACGAAAATGAATCTGCGAAAGCGCGTTATAAGAATAGCCTAGAGCGCCTTGAGACGATATTTCGTGGTATGTCTGATACAGTACAGAATGTGTCACAGTGGAGATGTCCATACAAGAATGTGGAAAATTTATGTACTGCGAAATTTGGTTGTAGAAATCAGGATAGAGATGTGCCTGATGGAGCGTTATTTAAGTGTTTGAGTGACGATAAACTTGATTTTCGTAGTGCCTGGGAGTTGTAGGTGAATTGGTATGAAGAAATTTGATTTGAATCCTGAAATGTCCCAATTTCATCAGTTTGATTTGTCTACCGCTACTCTTCATTCTAACGATGATTATGGAACTCTTAAACTACTGTCCGATAAGGCCATAACTGCAGGGGACTATGTGACGTGTTCATTTGAATATACTGTCGGCAGAAAAAGCCTGAGGAGAGGGGCTCGAATACAACTTTTTACAGATTCTGATAGTGACTGGGCGAGACCTCAGGTAAGTGATCCATCCGCACTGGATTATTTTCTTGTGGAGGCTCCCGGCCATGTTCGAATATATCCTCATATAGTTGATCATAGGGGGGTCAGTATTAGGCTAGCCTCAGGAGAACTGGCATCCGGCGAAAAGATCCGACTTACGCTGGGGGATACTTCTGGTGGCGGAGGTGGTACTAGATGTCAAACTTTCTACGAGTCAGTGATGAATTTTTATTGTTCTGTAGATCATGAAGGTAATGGAAAGGCCAGAGTTCTAGAAAATTATGTTCAAATACGCGTAATGGGTGGTGCATTGGAACGGGTCTCAATGCACGTTCCAGCGGATATCCAAATTGGGGAAAAATTCAAAATGATAATTAAGGCAGAGGATGCCTGGGGTAATCCGGCAGAAAGATTCTTGGGAACCGTTGAAATTAATGCTCCAGGGCTGAACATTGATTCGAAGTCGATTCAATTTAAGAAAGAAGACCGCGGAGTTGTACTTATCCACGATTGTGAATTTACGGAGGCGGGAGTTAAGTACATTGAAGGTACCGCAAAAGAAGACAGCGGCGAATGGTCTCTGTTAAGTAATCCTGTCGATATAAGAGAACAGATGCCTGAGACAAAACTATATTGGGGAGATCCTCATTCTGGTCAGGTGGCCAATCCATACAAAATAGATGAATACTTTGAGTATGCGAAAAATGTGTCAGGGATGGACTACGCTGGGTTCCAGAGAAATGATGCGCAGCATAGTACTAGCGCCTATATAATTCAGCAAAACTCTGAGAAGAGTTTTTACAAGCCACATGAATTTGTTGTGTTGCCGGGCTATGAATGGTCTGCAGACTGGGAACACGGTGGACACCACAACGTGTATTTTTCCAGATTTGATCTTCCTATGAAAAGGTGGAATGGGGCTGAGAGAATTGGGGAAGCTGGGGAATCAGATCTTCCCCATGTGAGAGACTTACATAATTATTATCGCTCGACGGATACGATAATAACTCCTCATGTTGGGGGGCAGCATGCAGACCTCCAATATCATGACCCTGATTTGGAACCGGCTTTAGAAATCACCTCCACTCATGGCACTTTTGAATGGTTCCTTGAAGAATCGTTAACCAACGGATATGAGATGGGATTTCTGGGAGGGAATGATTGTCATACCGGAAGACCTGGCGATGATCACCCCGGGCACCAGGAAAGGCGCTATTCAAAAGGTGGTATAACAGGTACATATGCGAAAGAGTTAACCTTGCCAGGTATTTTGGAAGCTATAAAGGCTAGACGGGTATATGCAACTACTGGTGCGAAAATTCGAGCTCTGATGCATGTTGATGACCATTTTATAGGTGAAAAATATGTTGCAAGTAGTGCACCTGCTATTAACGTTGAGGTAAATGGTACATCACCCTTGGAGAAGATAGAACTTTACAGAGGAACTGAGTTGATTCACACAAGGGATATGTATGAATCTCTGAAGGAGAACTCGGTCCGTATATTGTGGACTGGCGCCAGCAGGCGATGGAGCTATTCGGGTATTGTTTGGAAGGGAACGGTTACGATTAAAGGCGGAGATATAGAAAAAATAGAAAAGATAAGATTTGATAGCCCTAGATCTCATTTCAAACTAATATCTGATGGCATAATAGAATTCGAATCATGGACTTGTGGGTATCCTTCTGGGTTTGTTATAGATTTTGAGAAGGGTTCTAATCCCGAAATAAGTGTCGTTCTGGATTCATATTTAATAAGCAACGAAAGTAAATTCGGTGACGATGTTAAGTTGAATCAAAAAACTGACTCTGTCATCCCTAGAGCCGGATTTCTAGCTGAGGCAAAGATGACATTGGCTGATGGGGATTCGACCAAAATAGATATAAGCCTGGAAGAACTATCTGAGGGTTCTGTTAGCCTGCCGATGGGAGGCTTAAATCGGAAAATAGAAATTGGTAAAACACCAATGACTTCTCTCTTCGCAGGTGAAGTGTCATACACGGATCATGATATACATCCCGGGGTTAATCCCTACTGGGCGAAGATAACACAGCAGGATATGGAAATGGCATGGGTAAGTCCGGTTTTTGCTTCTTATTATCCATTAGATGTTTAATATATATGTAGACGACCTGTTAGAATTTCTGACTACAAGGCAGCTTTAGCAGTCAGATGATTGATCAATCCCTTTCCCTATATAGCGATATATCTAAGTCTATCTGAATCGTCTTGATTATACTTGGAATGCCGAATATACTGACCGCATCGTTATGGGTTAGCGGAACACATTGTAGGCATTTAGACTGAGGGAGATGATAAATACAGTGGCTCCTCTTTTTCACGATCAAAGTCGAATAGAAGGCGTATCAGGTAAGACGGTTTTTGACTATGCTGATAGCCTGAACGTTAGAGTTCCAACATCTTGTGGTAGAAACGGAAGTTGTCACGAATGCATTGTTGAGATTAAAAGAGGGATGACCGGATTGTCTCGTCCAGAAGAAACAGAATCGTTTTTGGGCGAAGGATATAGACTGGCATGCCAGGCAGTTATAGAAAATCCAGACGAAGATATAGAATTTGCTGTTTTACGCAGGCAGCCCCGAATCCTAACGGATTCCCAAAAACGGAATATTGACGTTGATCCTATGACTCGTCGGATAGGAGATAAAGTCTATTTTGGAGATCTCGAATTAGATGGATACAAAGGGGCAGTATTTGGTCTGGCTATAGATGCGGGAACCACGACTGTTGCAATGAATCTGGTAGATTTGGAGTCAGGGAAAACAGTTTATACAACCTCCTTCGAAAATCCTCAACGATTTGGCGGCAGCGATGTAATGAATAGAATTTCCTATGATGCTGGTTCCTATCATGGTGAATTGCAGCAAGTCATGTTGTCTTCAATAAACTTTGAAATTGGGGATATGGCAAGAGTGATTGGTTTTCATAGACGTCGTATATATGAAATTATCATAGTTGGTAACGCGACGATGAGAGATATTATCTTTGGATTGGATGTGCAACCAATTGGAGAGAAGCCGTATAAGTCTACTTCTGAACTTGCGATGATACGTGGGGACATAGAAACAACAGCGTTGAATGTCAAAGCCAAGGATTTAGGTCTTAGGGTTTTCCCAGATGCGAATGTGTATGGTGCGCCTCTAATAGCCTCTCATGTGGGTTCAGATGTTGCAGCCGATTTACTTTCAATAGGAATGGATAATGAAGATGAAGTAGTGATGTTGGTAGACGTGGGGACAAATACGGAAGTTGTGGTGGGGAATAAGAATAAATTGGTAGCCGCGTCTTGTCCTGCGGGTCCTGCATTCGAGGGTGGAGAGGTTACACATGGTATGGCAGGTTATGACGGTGCAGTTGAATCTGTAATACTGGATGGCAATGAAGTTATTTGCCACACCATAAGCGATGAACCGGCAGTCGGAATATGTGGTTCTGGATTGGTAGACCTTCTTTCCGAGCTCAGACGTGCTGGGAAAATGACTGAATTGGGCGTACTAGAGGATTCACAAAGCGAATTTTTCTTCGTACGTGATGGGGATGTGTACGCACAACCGATGTCCTTGTCTAGGTCAGATATCAGTGCCCTTGCTCAAGCAAAATCGGCAAATTACTCAGGTCAGTACATCGTTATGCGAACGTTCGGAGTGAAACCTAGCGAGATAAGTCGACTTTACTTGGCCGGAGGTTTTGCAAACTATATCAATGTAGATAGTGCCATGAATATTGGATTTCTGGCAAATGTACCCCCAGAGCGAGTTGTAAAAGTCGGCAACGCTTCCCTGGAAGGAGCCACTATTGCTTTGCTATCTTCCAGACTTAGGTCGGAGATGGAAACTATGGTCCGCAGGGTTGAACATGTAGAATTGGAATCCACACCTGATTTTTTTGACATATTTGTGGATGGGTGTATGTTTAATCCCATGCAAAGATAGTTGTCTGTTAGTTCCCAAGAGAGTACCAGAGGAAATACATTAACTGCATGTAAGGAGTATGAATGTCTTACAAAATATTAGTTACTGATTATGTGTGGCCTTCTGTAGAACCTGAAAGAGCAGTGGTGGCCAAGATTGGTGCTGAATTGATTGTTGCGCCAAATGGGGACGAAGAAACGCTAGTTGAGTTAGCGAGAAATGTAGATGGCATTTTAACTTGCTTTGCCCAAGTGACTGAAAAAGTCGTCAGAGCAGCCACGAACTGTGTAGTTATAGGTAGATACGGTGTAGGAGTAGACAATATATCTGTGGAAACCGCCACCGAACTTGGAATGGCGGTGACCTATGTACCAGATTATTGTGTCGAAGAGGTTTCGGATCATGTTTTAGGATTATTGCTTTCGTGGAATAGAAGGATAACAAGATTTGATCATGCAGTTAAGAATCATGGTTGGGAAAGCGTCTCATTAGATGTACCCATAATGCGATTGCGAGGGAAAAAGATTGGGATAGTGGGGTTCGGAAGAATCGGTAGAATGGTGTGCGAAAAAGCGAAGGCTTTCGGTATGCACATTTTGGCGTATGACCCATATGTGTCAGCAGAATCTTCTGCTTTGTCTGGAGCGCGTATGGTAGATTTGGAAACACTTTTGAGAGAATCAGACTTTGTCACCGTGCATTCTCCGCTTACCCCAGAAACCGAAAACCTTATTGGTGCGAGCGAGTTTGGCTTAATGAAAAACACCGCGTTCATTATAAATTGTGCAAGGGGTCCTTTAATAGATGAAGAGGCTTTGTACAGAGCTCTAACTAGTGGGGCTATAGCTGGCGCAGGTTTGGACGTAGTTGTTGATGCTAGTCCACCAGTAGATTACGAATTGCTGCAGCTGGAGAATGTTATCATTACTCCACATACCGCCTTTTTCTCCAGAGAGGCTGTTCTGGAACTTGAAGAACGTGCTGCAGGAGAAGTGGTCTCCGTACTGTCAGGAAAGATGCCTGACAATTTGCTGAATAAGGAAGTTTTGAATCATCCCAAACCACGGCATGGGTTGAAGAGAGCTTCGTGATGACAGCCGCGCAGACAAATATTCTAGAGAAGTCCATGAACTAGTTACCGCAGAACTGATTATGTAGCGTTAGTCCTAGAACCGTTAAGTAGCTTTCCTACAATAGTGTTTCGTACTAGGTATTTGTAACTGGACATGCAGATAATTGTGGTTGCAATACATGCCGCAAGAAATTTTGTGTCGGCATTCCAGTCAACTGATGTGACCTGCATTAGCAGCCCTGATCTGTCTACATGAGCTAACCAGAAAGTGATTGCCGCAACTACAGGCAGATGTATTAAATATATCCAGTAGGCAGAATCAGACAACCATCTGACCCAGCCTATTTGTGTTGAAATAATTCTTTCAAAAAGACCTATAAATCCGAATGTGAATAAAACGGCTGCGCTCGCGGAAGAGATATGCTGGATGTAAATAGCCACATTGTCAGATTTAGGGTCTAGGGTGATGATATGAAACAATTGGGCAATGACAGCTACTGAGAAAATTGATATTAAACTGACTCGGCTTTTTAGATTTGTGATGAGCTTTTTATTGTGAAAAAGACCGTAGCCATAGTAGAAAAAGAGGCCGTGGTAAGCTAGATCCGCTATGTTAAGAGGCAAAACAGGCTTTGACTCGTCTCCTGCCCTTAGAACAAGAAGAACAGAAGCTATTAGGATCAATATTATAGGAAGTCGGGAATATAGAAGTTTTTCCAGAATTCCTTCATATGTACTTGTAAACGAATTTCTTGTCAGTCTTCCGAGGTATATAAAAGAATTAGTGAAAAGTACAAGGATAGAAACTAACCCCGTAGCTGCGAATAAGTATGCTAGGTAGTTGTCTCTTGATGTTACGTCTAATAGAAAGAACGACAGTATTGCCAAAATGATTGCACAAGCTGTTGCACTGATGAGAATAGTCGGATTTAGCTTAGATAGCGGGTGGAAAATAAGTATCGGCAAATATAGCAAGAGCAAGTACCAGAGAAACCAAAGATGGCCGATTAAGTCACCATCTGCACTGAGATCTGGAGATCTGCGATCCATCAAGATTGATGTTAAAGTTTCTGTAGAAATTGTTCCATACCAACCGTAAATCCATATAACTGGAAGAGTGATAGCCATGATAGGCGCAAATATTGCGAAGGGTATAACCACTCGACACAGTCTGTTTCTGGCAAATGCCACGGTGGAGTGTCGGTTCACAAGTAGACAAGCAAAAAATCCCGCCAATAGAAAGAATGCAGGCATTCTCCACACATGTATGAAGTCAAATAGGAAGAATATCTTCCATGATTGATCATCGTCTGATGGCCAGAAGGATTCTATTCCTATAGATCTTGAAAAATAAGGCAATGAACCGTGGAGAACTATGCCAAGCAACATAGCAAAGCCACGTAGTCCATCCAGTCCGTGGTATCTCATGTTATTACTTCTTGTCAGTTTCCTGTCGGCGGTGTTATGAGTCGAAGTGATTGTTCAACTCTGATTTTAAGATTTCCCTTATTAATTTTAACAGGTGGTGGCGAGAGTTAGTCCCCTACCCGTTCATGTTACAATCGCTCTGGCTTGATAAGTGTATTTGTATGACAGGTTTCTTATTACAGTATTTGTTTTTGAAGAGGTGTTAACGGTCATGTCATCAATGGAAACATTTAGGGGTAGAATTGGATTTACGCACGAGGAGTCAATACCTCATTGGGATCCACCTCCTGCATCACACGATGGAAAATCTCCCAACGTTCTCCTAGTTCTTCTAGATGACACGGGATTTGGCAATCTAGGTTGCTTCGGATCTACGATTGAAACTCCCAACATGGATAGGTTGTCCGAAAACGGGCTTCGATACTCCAATTTCCATGTTACCCCGATTTGTTCGCCTACCCGAGCATCACTTCTTACGGGAAGAAATCATCACTCGGTGGGAATGGGATTCTTGGCTACGTCTGACACAGGATATCCTAATTTGAGGGGTCTTCTCAGCAGAAATTCTGCGACTCTTGCGGAAATGCTCAGAGATGAAGGGTATTCAACTTTCGCCCTTGGGAAATGGCATTTAAATCCAGGTGAACATAATTCCGCGGCTGGTCCTAGAAATGGGTGGCCCTTACAGAGAGGATTTGACAGATACTACGGGTTTCTATCTGGGGCTACAGATCAATATTATCCTGAGTTAACTTATGACAATCATCCAGTGTACCCACCCAAAACTCCGGAAGAGGGATATCACGTTACGGAAGACCTTGTGGATAGAGCCATTGGATTTATCAGTGACCAGAAATCTATATATCCCAACGTACCTTTCTTTATGTACTTCGCACCCGGTGCCATGCACTTTCCTCATCAAGTACCAAAAAAATACATAGAGAAGTATAAGGGACGTTTCGATGTAGGATGGGATGTAATTAGACAACAGTACTTTGATCGGCAATTGGAGCTGGGGATAATACCCGAGGGGACGAAACTGCCTCCTCGTAACCCCGGTGTAAAAGCATGGGAGGAATTTGGAGAAAATGAAAAGAAATTCATGTGTCGCCTTCAAGAAACATGGGCGGGCTTTCTTGACCATACTGATGAGCATCTGGGCAGGTTAATAGATTATCTTGCGAGCATAAATCAACTTGATAATACAGTCATAATTCTTACTGCTGACAATGGAACCAGTCAGGATGGTGGCCCTTATGGAGCCGCTACTATGGGACCCTGGATAAATCGTAGCGCTATGAATAACGGGGAGACTGAGGGGACGTATACTGGAGATCCTCCTGTAGAAGAGGATTTTGCAAACATCGATGAGATACTTGATGACATAGGTGGCCCTAAAAGCTATGCAGATATACCCTGGGGGTGGTCCCAGGTAGGAAATACACCAGCTATATGGTACAAGCACGATACGCACGGTGGAGGTGTTAGAGTTCCGCTCATAGTGCAATATCCTGAAGGCATCAAGGACAAGGGTGGCATAAGAGATCAATTCCACTACGTGAATGATATTGCTCCGACTATATTGGACATGCTCGGAATAGAAGCAAAGGCCACTTATGGTGGTTATACCCAAATGCCTATATCTGGTACGAGTCTTGCCTACACTTACGAAGGAAAAGATATTCCCACTCAAAAACCAATACAGTATTTTGAAATGCAGGGTAAGAGAGCTCTTTGGTATGAGGGTTGGAAGGCGGTAACCAGACACCAGGTTGGTGATGATTATTTTAGTGAACAGTGGGAACTTTACCATTTAGATGAGGATTTTTCAGAGTCAACCAATTTGGCTGAAAGAGAACCTGAACGTCTCACGAAAATGATAGATCTGTGGTGGGCAGAAGCTGGTAAATATGGCGTATTGCCACTCTACCACAGGGATGCTAAAAGGTTTGATTCATCTAGTCGGCCTGGTTCGTATCATGAAAACGGAACTTACCATTTCCCTACCCCAATTTCTCACATACCAATTGCTATGTCTCCAAGAGTAGGTGAAGGTGATTGGAGTTTGAAATCTGACATTGAGATTCTCGATGCAAGTACGGAAGGTGTGATCTGTGCCTACGGATCATACTTAAACGGGTTTTCTTTTTTCGTTAAGGACAGAACATTGCATTTGGCACACAACGTACTGGGCACGTCTGCAATAATAAGTTCGGATCAATTGTTACCAGACGGACGCCTTACAGCCTCGGTATCCGTGACAAGACTTAATAGTAGTGAGTCAAAAGTTACTTTTTCGATTAACTCCGATGATGCAGGCATTGCAGAAATTCCTGTGCATACAAATCCCTCTAGAGTGGGTGGATTGGATATTGGCCAAGATGTCCTGTGTCCTATAACAGACGTCTATCAGGCGCCATTCAAATTTACAGGGAAGGTGCACTCCGTCGACTTTATAGTTGAGTGATCAATCCACTATTTTCTTTGGTCAAGACGATCGTTCCGAGTTCTGGGTGCCAATGCTGACTGAGTTGCGTCCGGGTTATACCGTCCTAGGTCGGTCCGTTGGTCTATGTAATCTCCGGCGAATTGTTCGTCTATTTTCTCTATCAATTCTTTGACCTTATCCGGATGGGCACTGCTTATTTCGTTTTCTTCATAGGGATCGTC
>CAZQPS010000075.1:0-11545 GCA_964595285.1 uncultured Dehalococcoidia bacterium
GATATGGATCCTAAGAGTGAGAATCCAGTGTTAGGAGTGAACGTGGGGCAAGCTCTACCTAGAGCTGTTGTTGCCCCTGGAGTTTCTGTCGCCTCTGTTGCGGACGTGTCCAATTACGGTCTGCTAACCAACATTGAGCAAGAGCAACAGAGGATGCAAGTTCTGGAGCGATTCGCCAATATGTACGGGCCGGCGGTTGGGTCGGGACAGGTTATGGATTATCTTGGACAGACAGGTCTAGATGCTTTGAAAGGTGCGGATATTTTGAAGGTTGCTCCTGAGAGATATAAGTCCACTATCGAATATGGCAGTAGCTCTGTAGCTAAAAAGCTACGAGACATTGCCATGATACATACAGCGGATGTAGGGACCAGGGTGTTTTACGCAGATCATGGGAGTTTCGATACCCATGCGGCTCAGGCCACAACACACGCTCAACTATGGACAGATGTGTCCGAAGCCATAGGCGATTTTTGGGATGATCTTCGTGAACATGATGCGGACGAGAATGTGGTAATGTTCCTTTTCTCAGAATTTGGTCGCAGAGTTAAGGATAACGGGTCTGGGACAGACCATGGTGCTGCAGGTGTCGCTTTTGCTTTGGGCCCTAAAGTTAAAGGCGGATTCTACGGGGAGTATCCGGAGACAAGAGCCGAAGCCCTGGAGCAAGGGGATCTCGTACCAAATCAAGACTATCGTGGGGTATATTCCACCATACTAGAAGATTGGATGGATTTGGAAGCTTCTCCTATAGTCAATGGGCAATTTGAAAAACTAGACTTTTTAGCCAAAGCGAATTAAGAGAATGCGAATTGTTACGTTCGGTTTGAGATTATCTTTCAGGCGCGTTTGAATCATATGCCTGTTCATATTGGAGACTGTAAATGTTAACTACTACGGTTATGGGAAGAACGTGGAATTTTAGTCATGCTATAGGGCGCAACGCTGCTGCAGGTAATGGATTTACTCAGCCTGTCGATGTGGCGATTGGTTCAGCCGGGACGCTTTATGTTCTCAGTAGGGGGCAAGAGGGGGCGGATGGCATACAAGCTCCTAACAAGAGAATTGGGAAATTGACTATTGATGAGGATTTTATTGGGGATTTTGCTAGAGAGCAATTAGTGTTTCCATCATGTATTGCCGTAGATTCATCAAGTAATGTGTACTGTTCTGACGAATATGAAAGGCAAATTAAGATATGGGATGAAGACGGCCAAAGGATTGGGCAATGGGATGGAGGTGGTAGACTGAAAGCACCGTCAGGGATAGCTTTTGATTCCCAAGATGATTTATATATCGCCGATGCAGTGGATAATACCGTGTCTAAATTTACCAAAGATGGAGAATTTCTATTTTCGTTCGGGCGTCATGGAAGTGAAGCAGGTGAATTAAACAGACCTTGGGGCCTAACTATTGACAGTGAGGACGCGATTTTCGTGGCTGATTGGGGGAATAACAGAGTCCAGAAATTTACGGCAGAAGGTGCTTACTTACTAACCTTCGGAGGAGAATCAGGTGGGGTTGCCGGTGCATTAAATCACCCTGCAAGTGTGGCCGTGGATAGTGAGGGTGATGTATATGTATCTGACTGGGGAGATAAACTGATCAAGATATTCGAAAGTAATGGCTCAATTATAACTCAATTAGAAGGGGATGCCACAGAGTTCTCTAAATGGGCTAGAGAAGTTGTTGAATCAAACCCTGACGTCGTAAAAGCTTACCGTCGTGTAAAGGATAGGAAGCCTCTCGGCTATTTTAATAGACCTGTCGGAATCGCGATTGATGAGGAAGACCGACTGATAGTTACAGATAGTACGAGAGGTCGATTACAGGTATACGAGAAGGAAAAAGATTATCTGGATCCTCAATTTAATTTGTAATGACAACCAAGTCTGCAGTTCATCGTCTACAGTATTTACTGATTAAGGAATTGGCAGCCTATTGAGTAAAGATATTAGATAAGTGAGACCGGGTCTACGTCTGTGACCCATCCTTTTGGTATCTTAACATGATGAAGTAGCGATTTAGGTTCAGGCCCGCGCAGAATTATATGCCATCTATACTTTCCTCTAGCTCGACTAGGCCATGCTGGATGAGGACCTATGACATCAATATCAGTAAGTGCCTCCCTTTGTTGAATCTCAAGAATATCAGAAGCTAGACGGCGTGACATAAGTTCCGCCCTTTGTTCATTCACATCAGCGTAGAGGAGACGGATTATCTTGCTGTATGGAGGATTCGCATGTTGCCTCCGATACGCCATTTCTTTAGTGTAAAAGGATTGGTAGTCCTGCTGTGCTGCACCTTGGATTGCATAATTTTCTGGGGAGTAGGTTTGGATGATCACTTCGCCTTCCGCAATTCCACGACCAGCTCGTCCCGCAACCTGACACAATAGCTGAAATGTTCGCTCATTGGTTCTATAATCTGGCAAATGTAATCCGACGTCTGCAGAGACGACTCCCACTAATGTCACCATTGGAAAATGGAGGCCTTTTGCAATCATTTGTGTTCCAACTAGTGCTTGAGTGTTTCCGTTCCGGAAGTTTTCAATAATATGGGACTGATTTTTTGGGTTTCGTATATTATCGCTGTCCCAAATTGCGACGTCTAAATGAGGATGTATGTTACGCAATCGTTCCACAACAGACTCTGTACCAATGCCATGATAGCTCATATGATCGCTAGAGCAGTTCGGACAAAGAGTAGGACGGGTTCTTTTTTTACCGCAGAAGTGGCACATGAACCGTTTCAGGTGGTTGTGATAAGTAAGAGGTATATCACAACTAGAACAAGATAGCCCTAGTCCGCAGTTTTTACATTGTAGATATGAGGAAAATCCTCGTCTGTTAATGAAAAGGATAAATTGTTCTTCTTTGCTAAGACATTGTGTCATAGCTGATTTGAGTCTCTGGCTAAATATGTCCTTATTTCCGGCTCTGAGTTCTTTCCTCATGTCTACGACAGAAACATTAGCTAATCTCCTTGAAGAAGGATCACCTTCTTGCAAGCCAGGTCTAAATCTGTCTTGCAGCAGATGAAGTCTGTATCGTTTTGTTAAGCCCTTAAAATAGCTCTCTACGTCAGGTGACGCGCTACCCAGAACCACTGTAGCATTCGTGAGACGTCCTAGTTCTATTGCTGTATCTCTTGCGTGATATCTTGGGTCAGAGTCTCGTTGTTTGTAGGTCCATTCATGCTCTTCGTCTATTACTATCAGTCCTAGGTTTGGCTGTGGTGCAAAAATTGCGCTTCTAGCCCCTATTACAATGTCATATTGTCCTTCTCGGATCTTCCACCATTGATCATATCTCTCTCCTGCACTCAGCTGGCTATGAAGTACTGCAACATTGCCAGGGAAACTTGATAAGAAGCGTTGTACGATTTGGTTAGTCAAGGCGATTTCAGGGACTAGTATAATTGTCTTCTGCTTTCTCCGGATACATTCTTTAGCGGCTTCCACATAGATTTCGGTCTTCCCACTCCCAGTCACGCCTTGGATAAGGAATGTTTTTTGTCTCATGCCCTTGTTAGAGACAGAATTATGCCGTTCTATAGTAGCTAAACTGTCTTTTACTCCAGGTTGTAAAGAATGATTTATTGCGCTAGTTATAAATTTTTGGTTATTTGTGAGGACGACGTCGGGAGACGGATAAGATACAAAATCTCTTAGAGGATCTCGTGTAGTTTCTACAAGATACTGTTCGATCCAGCCCTTTTTGATTAACGAATGTATCGCCGAGGCTCCATAAGACTGTCTGCCTTCTGAGGCAGATATCGGCGCTTTGGCAGAAAGCAGGCGTTCGATTAGAGCCCTTTGGTTTGGAGCACGGCTGGCCCTTTCATCTAACCAGGTTTGCAATTCTGTACCGGAGGGAGAGGATATTCGTAGGAACTGTTTTTGAAGGGGTTTGGTCCTAGGCCGCAGTGTAGTATAAGTTCTTCTTATCAATCCCTTTCTTTCTAGAGTTGATACTGAAGACTGAATGTTTTCTCCAAATTTACGAATTAACCAGTTTAATTCTCTTTCTTTTTTTTCCTCCAGAATGCATATTAATTTTTGCTGAGGTATAGACAAATCTGACATTATATAGTCGATTGTGTTCAATGTTATAACAATTTTCTGGCGCGTGTGTGCTCCTGTTGGAAAAGTGAGTTTGGCAGCCTCAAACAAAGAACAAATATAATATTGGCTTATCCAGTGTATTAGCTTCATTCTTTCGGGATCCACTATAGGAGTGTCATAGACTAATCGCGCAATGGGTTTAGTTTCAGGAAATTGGGGGAACGTTGTTAAATTAACTACGATGCCTTGAAGGGTTCGACGACCGAAAGGAATCTCGACAAGGTGACCTTCCTGGATTTCTAGGTTATTTGGAATAGAATAACTAAAAGTGCGTTCAGGGGCTGATGGTGCATCTACCGCAACTTCCGCATAATGCATGATCTACTTGGCCTAGTTTTCAGAATAATGCAAACCCATTTTACTCAATCGTGCGAGTGCCGGCTACAGCGCCAAATAAAAAAAGTGCGCCAATCTTAGCGCACTTTTTTATCTGCTCTTTATTCTTGAATGATTTCTAGCGTCGTTCCTTGATCCTTGCCGCTCTACCTGACAACCCTCTTAAATAATAAAGACGCGATCTTCTTACTTTCCCCCTTCTTGTCACAGTAACTGATTCGACGTTGGGGGAATGTATGAGAAAAGTTCTTTCGACTCCTACCTCGTTGGCCACTCGACGCACGGTAAATGTCTCTCCAGGTCCTCCGCCTCTTCTCCTAATTACCACGCCCTGAAACGCTTGTGTTCGGGTGCGTTCGCCTTCTGTCACGCGAATATCAACCCGGACTGTATCTCCTGACTGGAATTCTTCTATATTAGGATTGGCTTCCAGGTGTACTAGTTCGTAAGCTTCCATAGATAGCACCAAAACACTTCTTATTATTTGGGAACCGTCGTAGTATTCTACGGATCATTACACCTTGTTGCAAGTCATTAATCCCCAATTAATCGTTTACATTAAATTATTTGTTGCTAAAGATCCAGAAGGGCAACATGTCAATAATGGCTAAATTTAAGATTGTCTTTAACTATCTCTAAGGCAGATTGAAGTCAAAGTTTTTGCAAATCTGAAATACTTGTTGGTAAGAATTGAGAAAGCGAACTATAAACGCTCAGTGTGGTCTATGGGGATTGGACAGTTTATGTTACAATCCACTCCGACACGATGAGTAACTAGTCTACTAGTGTGCAAACGCAGAATGACGATTTCGCCTGTGTCGTATAGTAGTCGTTGTCCAATTGGTTAGGTATAGCACTATAGAGGACCTTAGGAGGTACATTATGCCCAGAGTTAGTGGTCTTGGCCACGTAGGTATTTATGTTAACGATTTGATGAAGCAGCGTGATTTTTACTCTAGGGTTATGGGAATGGAGATTACTGACGAAGATCTTGATGAAAGAGGGATGGTCTTTCTAAGTGCCAATCCTGATGATGAACATCATGAATTTGTAATAATGAAGGGCCGGAACGCGGAATTCGGCGCGAAAGTGGTTCAGCAATTGTCTTTCAAGGTTGACACACTTAAAGAGCTGAAAGACTTCTACACAGTATTTCGAGATGAGAAATTAACTATCGAAAGAACAGTAAGTCATGGGAATGCGTTCGGAATGTACGCGCAGGATCCGGAAGGTAATACCATAGAGGTCTATTACACGACTGGCTTCCCTGTTCCTCAACCACATGGTGACCCTGTCAACTTGGACGATTCTGAAGAGGAATTGATCGCAATTGCCAAGGGTGCAATACCTAGTAGCTAATTGAGTGTCATTTGATTCATGTTGACGCGAGTCAAATGAAGCCGCAATGATCGCGGATGATAATGGGTACATCCATCGTGGAGAGATATGCAAGTTAAAGACGTCCGTCTGCTTGGACTGCCACTGCAGTTTGTAGTGGTTGCGTTGGTGAGTCTGAGCCTCACTGTTTTTCTAGGGGCCTGGGTTGCTGATGATAGGATAGAGGCACGTAAAGGGATCGTTTCAGAGCAAAACACAGCGACTGTGGCGAGTGAAGAAAAAGAAGTCTGGGAGAGCTTGTTTCTTTTCTCTTGTCCGTTGCACTAATACTTCGGTATGTTTTGCTCAAGTCATTTTGCATTATCCGTAATATACTTCGTTTTTATAGATGTATGTGACACTTTAATAAATTTAAGGACCTTGTATGCAAATAGTCTCCATATTGCGAAGTAAATTTAGGGACTCATCGGGATATCCTTATTTCTATACACATTATGCATGGGTGATAGTTACAATTATTGCGGTTATGCAGATGGTTGGTACCTCAGTTAGGATGTCTTTCGGGCTTTTTATAGAACCTTTAGAATCTGAGTATGGCTGGACTCAAAACACGATAAGTGTGGCCTATGCAATCGCGAGCATTGTCACTGCTATATCGGCACCAGTAGCTGGATGGGTAGGAGATAGATATGGGGCTAAAGCTACTATGTCCTTTGGTACGATCATTTTCTTTGTAGGTATGATTCTTACAGGAACTGTTACAAGTCCTTGGCAGTTTTACCTTTATTTTGGTGTGTTTACTGGTGTTGCTCAGGCTATATTCCTTGTGCCGTTAATTCCGGCGGCGATGATTTGGTTTCGTAGGCATCTTGGACTGGGTATGGGCATTATCATGTCATCGTGGGGATTTGGTCCGGCTTTGGCGGCTCCTTTAATTGGATTTTTACTGGAAGCTTTGAATTGGCGGGATGCTTTTTGGATCTTGGGGACGAGTGCTTCTATAGTTATGGCTCTTTTGATTGTTCTCTTCAGGGACAGGCCAATAGATAGAGGGGTGTTACCTTATGGTCACAGAGAGGGAGATCCTGTTTTAGAGAAAACTAGGCCTAGGCCGGAGAAAATGCGCGAATATGGTACGTATATGCGAAAAACTGCGGCATTTTGGAATATGTCGTCAATTCATTTTCTTGGTTGTGTAGGTCACGCCGTTGTACTTATATATATAGTGCCTTTTGCAGTGCATCAGGGATTATCTTTAGTGATGGCGGCGGCAATACTGACCGTAATGTCTGCTGTAAGTGTTATTTCGAGATTGTTCGTACCGGTATTGTCGGAGAATTTGGGAGCTAGGACCGTAATGGCTGTGTTCTATTTTCTTCAGGCGATGCCAGTTCTACTATTGTTTTGGGCGCATGAACTGTGGATACTTTACTCATTCGCCATATTGTTCGGAATTGGGTATGGTGGTGAGACAGGCGTGTTTCCGATTTTGAATAGGAAATATTTTGGCCATGCCCCAATGGGAACGGCATGGGGTGTACAAATGATGGGAGCAGGGCTAGGTATGGCTTTCGGTGGTTGGATAGGAGGCCCAATATTTGACATCTTTGGGACTTATGATCTCGTGTGGTGGATATCTATTATTAGTAGCCTAGGTGGTATGATTAGCATAATGTTGCTAGAGTCCACTAAAGAATTGATCATACCTGATTGGGAGAGCAACAGAGCTCCACCTAGTGAGGCATAGTAGGACTACGGCCTAGTGTTTTTAGCTGAATTCATGGCAGACAACGAAAAGTTTCATCATATAGTAACTACTTGACTGTAAGCCATTGGTTTTTATTAATATGTGGCACGACCACCACTAATGTCAAAGACGGCTCCCGTGCTAAAAGAACATTCTTCTGATGCTAGCCAAGTTGTCAAAGCAGCTATTTCTGATATTTCTCCGGTTCTCCCCATAGGTATTCTTTCCACCATGTAACCTATTTGGTCTGATGTAAGCTCTTCTAGTATTTGCGTTTGGACAACGGCTGGAGTGATGCAGTTGACCCTAATCCCAGTTTTTGCGAGTTCCTTGCCAACTGATTTAGTTAGTCCGATTACAGCAGCTTTTGTCGCGGAATATGGGACCATACAAGGGTTCCCTTCTTTTCCTGCGATGGAGGCTATATTTATGATACGTCCATAGTTTTTTTCTAACATGGTCGGTATCACGTAATGACAAAATAGGTATACTCCTCTTAAATTGACATTGTAGACTCTGTCCATTTCTTCAACTGGAAGTTCCCATATATTGGAATCAAGGCCTGTAATGCCCGCGTTATTTACTAGGATATCTACCTTGCCCCATAATCGGTTGGCTTCTTCCAGAGCTTTTTGAGCAGTCTCAGCGGAGCCAACATCTCCGACTACCAGGCTGACTTCGGCCCCTCTAGCCGCTAATTCACTTGTAGATTGTTCCCCCATTGACTCATTTACATCCACCATTACGATTTTAGCCCCCTGCTCTGCTAAACGCTTAGATATCCCGTATCCAATACCTGTTGCAGCACCGGTGACTATGGCGACTCTGTCAGCAAAATGCACCATGATTTTCTCCCTTTATTGAATAATTTATGTGTCTCATACGCAACATCTTGTCTCCAAGACTCATATTACAATAATAGGATATAATTCAGATAGGATACTGCATGCCGATGCTAAGATTTACTGGATCAATCTCGGGTCGGATAGTCTGTAACAATCTCGTCTGTGCAGTAAATGAATTATGCGGATAGGTAAATCCCGACAGCTCTCATGTCATGTATGGTAATCTCTACTTGTCATATTGTGAATTTTGATGGGTGGGGGAATGCAGAGTTAAAACAAGTATGTATTTCAGATTTTGCATTGAGTCGTAATTAGCAATTCATTACGGGAAGGAAGTTTGATGGTTTTATTAGGTACTGGGGAATTTGTTTATGAAGTTAGCGGGGATGATTGGGGTTCTATCCCTGTAGGATCGACACTTAAGGAAGCTACAGCGGTCGATGTGGACAGGAATGACAATGTATATGTCTTTAATCGTGGAACGAATCCTATGATCGTGTTTGATTCTAGTGGTGATATTCTTCGAACATGGGGTCATGGCATATTTTCTAGCCCGCATGGAGTTACTGTGGCGCCAGACGGGAATATCTGGTGTGTAGATAACGCGGACCACAGTGTCAGACAATTTACACCTGATGGGAAATTACTCAAGACTTTAGGAACCCCTGGGAAACGTTCTGAGCCTATGAGTGGAGATCCATTCAGCGGTCCCACTCACGTTGCATTCGATCCGAGAAATGGAGACTTTTATGTAGCTGATGGCTATTCAAATGCTGTAGTACATAAATATTCTCCAGACGGCGATAAGTTATTTTCGTGGGGAGAGTCCGGGACAGACGAAGGGCAATTTAATATAGTTCATTATATTTCTGTCGATAAAGAAGGATGGGTATATGTTGCTGATCGTGAGAACCAAAGGATTCAGGTTTTCAATCCAGACGGACAGTACGAAACTCAATGGGTAAACCTATCGAGAGCTGCATGTCTCTATCTAGACTATCATGGGGAGGAACCTCTGATGTATGTAGGGGAATATTTTTGTGGGATCGGGAATAACCGCATGGGGACGGATTTAGGTCCTCGAGTGTCTATTTTGAACCTAAAAGGTGAAGTGGTGGGCAGAGTAGGTACGGAAAGCTATGGTGAAGAGAAAGGACGATTTTATTCTCCTCATGGTATAGCTGTGGATTCTAAAGGAGATATATATGTGGCCGAGGTCTCATGGGCAGATTACGGAAGTAAGATGGATCCTCCAAGAGAATTAAGATCTATGCAGAAATTAGTTCGTATGCGTTAGTAAACTGAGGTTGCGATTTGGCAAAATTATTTGTTATTTTCGGTGTATTCTTCGGAGATTAGAATTCTATGTTATAAGGCATATTGGGATCTTTGCCTTAGGGTTCAAAAGGAGTATCAACGCATGGTAGGGAAATTTGGGTTGGCAGATATTAAGTTGACGGAAGAAAGTGTGGACATTACCTGGACGGATGGACATGATAGTACCTACAACTTTAAATATTTGAGAGTGAATTGTGGATGTGCTGAATGTGTTGAGGAGTGGACTAATCGTAGATTGCTTGATCCTGCTACTGTTTCCTATGACATAAAGGTGGAAGATTACATAACGGTCGGGAAATATGCCATTCAGTTTTTGTGGAGTGATACGCATTACACCGGAATTTATCCCTTCGATCTTATGCGGAAGCTCTGCCAGTGTTCGGAATGTCTGACCCCGAGCAAGTAGATTTATTTAATAGAGAAGTCTTTATATTCGGAATCAGCTACGGCATCACAGAATGCCCTGTATTTTGGTATCCCGCCTGCGTAAGGCATGAAAACTCTTTTCTTGCCTGGCACATTGTCCCCTAAATACCATGAGTTACAACTATATCTTAGAGTATTAGATGCTATATCTTCCACGTGGTCCATCCATTGACGCTCCGCGTCTATCTGGGCCTCTATTTCAATCTTGTCTTCCTTGGTCATGTATTCTATACAATCCCGTATCCATTCCACGTGTTGTTCTATAGAGGTCATCATGTTAGACAAAACTGAAGGGCTACCTGGCCCCGTGATGGTAAACATATTTGGGAATCCTTCAATACATAGGCCAAGAAAGCTGCTAGGGCCGTCCGACCATTTATCTCTAAGGTGAGTCTGAGATCTTCCGACAATATCCATTGCAAGAAGTGCCCCAGTCATTGCATCGAAGCCTATGGCAAAAACTATGGCGTCTAGGTCGTAAGCTTTACTCGACGTTTCTATTCCGTTTTTTGTTATGCGTTGTATTGGGGTTTCATTTACATCTATTAACTCCACGTTGCTTCGATTGAAGGCGGAGTAGTAATTTGTGTCCGCACAGAGTCGTTTACATCCGATTGCGTTTGTAGGGGATAAGAGAGACGCAGTATTTTGGTCTTTTACGATTTCCCGTATCTTGGAACGCACGAACTCTGCTGCAGTTTCATTGGACTCAGCGTTAACACCAATATCGTTGTACGCTACCATGAAGTTTGTGCCGCCGTCGTTCCAGCGTTTTTCGTACTCTCTGTTGCGCTCTTCCTCGGATACCTCCATGGCGCTAATGTCCTGCATAGATCTAGATGCTATGCCGGTCGGATTTTTCTTAGCCCTAGAACGTACAGAGTCGTAATTTGCTTTTATTTCTCTCACCTCTTCCTCTTCTAGAGGTCGGTTACTCGCAGGTATAGAGTAATTGGCAGTTCTCTGGAAGACGGTTAGATGTCGAGCTTCTTTCGCTATTATAGGTATAGTTTGAACAGCAGAAGAACCAGTGCCTATGATACCCACGCGTTTTCCAGAAAACGAAACTGGTTCGTGTGGCCATTTCCCAGTCATATACCACTCTCCAGTGAAATCATCTAGGCCTTCAAATGTAGGTCGATTTATTGATGATAGAGTACCTGTTGCCATGATCAAAAACCGAGCGCTATAGGTGATCCCATTAGAAGTGACTATCGACCAGCGATTGTTTTCTTCGTCGTATCTCGCTGAATTAAGTCGTGAATTGAATCGGATATGTTTCCTGAGATTAAATCTGTCAGCTACATGATTCGCATATTCTAGAATTTGAGTCTGAGTTGAATATCTATCTTTCCAGTTCCATTCTTGCTGAAGCTCTGAAGAAAAAGA
>CAZQPS010000076.1:0-9302 GCA_964595285.1 uncultured Dehalococcoidia bacterium
TTCCCTTAGTTTTCACTCTACCAAAAGGTCTTCCAAACAGCTACATCCCCGCCGCTATATCAGTACGAAAAAAGGATCCCTGAAATTTGATTCGTCTGACGTTATCGTACACTTTGCTTCGGGCTTCCGCTAGGGTTTCACCTCGAGCGGTTACAGTTAACACTCTACCTCCAGATGTCACGGTCTTCCCTTGAGATATTTTAGTGCCCGCTTGAAAAATATATACATCGTCATCTACGTCACTTAAGCCCTTTATATCCTTCCCTAAAGCAGGAGACTCAGGGTATCCTTCCGAGGCTAACACAACACCCACACATGCATCGAAATTCCATGTAATCTTCTCGCCCCGTAGATTACCAGTGGCAGTTGAATACATTATCTTAGCTAGGTCACTCTCGAGTCGTGGTAAAACAACCTGCGTTTCAGGATCTCCAAACCTACAATTAAATTCTATAACCTTGGGCCCGCTAGAGGTTAACATCAATCCTAAGTACAAAAGCCCCTTGTAGGAAGAACCTTCTGCATGCATTGCTCTGGCTATCGGTTCCATAATCTCGCTTCTGACTCTGAGTTCTAATTCTTCATTCCAATGTAACTCGCCGGGTGGGCTATAACTTCCCATTCCACCTGTATTGGGACCAGAGTCACCATCACAAAGTCTTTTGTAATCGCATGCGGCTATCATAGGGGACACATACTCTCCATCCACAAAAGCAAAAACGCTGACTTCTTTCCCTTCTAAAAATTCCTCAACAAGGATTCTATCGCCAGCAGTACCCAAACTTCCATCTACCATCATTTTCCTGAGAGTATCCTCTGCAACATTTACGTTCTCGGCGATAACCACACCTTTCCCAGAAGCAAGGCCATCAGCTTTAATTACGATAGGGGAGGTTATTGAAGAAATATATTGCAACGCATCTTCATAAGCGGAAAACCATTTCGCCTTCCCTGTAGGTATCCCGTTCGCAAGCATAATTGCTTTCGAAAATACCTTGCTGCTCTCGATTCGAGAAGCATTCATGTCAGGACCAAATATGATATGCCCACGAGACTGAAATAAATCTACAACTCCCTCCGCTAGTGGAGCTTCTGGTCCAACTACGGTAAATTCGATTTCGTTCTTTTCAACAAACTTAAGAAGTTGGTCTAGGTCTATAGGTGAAATTTGCACGTTCTCAGCGTATCTAGATGTACCAGCATTTCCTGGCGCTACAAAAAGTTTTGAAATCAGCGGACTATCGCTCAGTTTCCAGGATAACGCGTTTTCTCGTGCACCATTTCCAATCAAAAGAGTCTTCATATCTACCTAGTCTATATCAATTAACAATATTATTTTTTTTGACAAGTTTTCCAGATCCTGATTCAATCTCATGAGTGGAAAGAGTCTTCATGTCATTCTTACGTGCCACATTTGCGCAGGCTTCGGTCCCTATTTTGTCTAATTCCAGTAATGTGCCTATAGCCACAAAAGCTACATCTGCCAACTCTAGAGACGCTTCACTAAGATTACTTTGATTAAGATCCTTGGCATGCTCTCCGATTTCTTCAACTAAATAAGACAGACGGGTGCGAGTCCTCGCCAATATTTCTTCTTCAGAGGCAGTAGCCCCCACTGCAGGTATTCCAAATCTCTCGTGAAATTCGAAAACACTTAGTGCAATACATTCAATTGCTGTAAGAAATTCGTCCTTTGTAATCGCCTCATTGTTTGCTGATCCGCTCATAAAATACATTCCTCTAACACCGGGAATTTGTTATTACAACCCCACACCTTGCGAAGGTAGAAATATTTGTGTCAAATTTCTATCATCAATCATGAATATACATTTTGTAAATCCAAGGATCTAAAATAAATTTGTGCTGATCTGTCTAAGCTATTGATTTTAAAATTTTTTCTTTTCACTTTCTAACTTCTTCTACTAATCTGCGATCGTACTGCGACCATCACATCTATTTGGTATCAACACTTTAGCTAATCGGAACTGTGAAACTTTATAAAACCTAAACTGACAAAATAGGAATTACCTAGTCATTACAACTACATTCGCATACCTTTCAACAACGGAAAACCCGACACTTATCAATTTAGCTATCTGTTGTTCACAAGTGTGACTACCCGTATCCTCTAAATCGGCAACAATTGTTTTGCAATTTTGCAACGAAGATGCATCTTCAAAAAATATTGAAGACTCAGCGCCTTCTATGTCAGAAATTAGACAAAAATCATTTTGAACTTCATATTCGGAAATAATATTTTTTAACGTTGTCGCAGCTATATATTGTTGCTCGCCACTGATTTCATCAGTTATTCTAGAACCCGTCGTCGAAGTGTGAAAAAAAGACACATTATCAACACCGTACGCAATCGCCTTATTGATGAGGATATATTCATTATTTTTAGGTAATTGGTAAGACAATATTTTTAGTTTTTCGAAATTTACATTTGATGCTTCTATGCAAATAAATGTTTTATTTTGATTTTTCTTTGCTAGTACTCCAAGTGTGACTCCAACAGAACTTCCCAATTCAATTATTGTTTCACAATCGATAAATCTTTTTGAAAATCTAATCTCTGACGACTCCCAAACACCCCAAAATATGTGTGCCGCTTCAACATCTGAAACAAGAGCATAATCAAAATATCCACCGAATAAATTATATCGAATACCAAGTTTTTTAATTAGTTTTCCCAAATGCTTGTTGCACAAAAAAACAACTATAAGTTTTTTGATGCGATTGGGAACATAGCTCTTAAATTTTCGCTCTAACGAAGTCGTCAACACTTTCATATATCAAGCCCTAGTACGAATTCTTCTATTCCCACTCTATCGTGCCCGGAGGCTTACTCGTTATATCGTACACAACCCTATTCACACCAGGAACTTCATTAGCGATGCGATTTGACATTCTACCCAACACGTCGAAAGGTAGCCTAGCCCAATCAGCAGTCATAGCGTCATCACTATTGACAGCGCGAATAGCAATCACATGTCCATATGTTCGATAATCACCGGTTACTCCAACACTACGACTATCTGTGAGTACAGCGAAACTTTGCCACGTCTCCCTGTACAGATTATTCGCAATTATTTCCTCTAAGACTATTGCATCAGCTTCTCTTAGAATATCCAGCTTTTCATGAGTTATTTCGCCAATAATTCTGATTGCTAGACCCGGACCAGGAAAAGGCTGTCGGAATATAATCTCATCTGGTAGTCCAAGTGCTGATCCAACCTCTCTAACTTCATCTTTAAAAAGATATCTCAACGGTTCCACAAGGCTAAGATTCATGTGTTCTGGTAACCCTCCCACGTTATGGTGGCTCTTGATCTTGGCAGAAACTGTATTTTCTCCAGTTTCGCTTTCTATCACATCAGGATACAGAGTTCCTTGAACCAAATGATCTACAGAACCGATTCTTGTCGCTTCTTTGTCGAACACATCTATAAATTCACTACCAATAATCTTGCGCTTTTCTTCAGGATCAATCACCCCTTTCAAAGCTCCTAAAAACAGCTCCGTAGCATCCGTAAAAATAAAATTGGCTTTAAAATGTCGGCCAAAGGTCTCTCTAACCTCGGTGGTTTCACCTTTGCGCATGAGACCGTTATTAACGAATATACAAGTTAACTGGTCCCCAATGGCTCTATGTACCAGGGCCGCGGCAACAGCGGAATCTACACCACCTGACAATGCGCAAATCGCATTACCGCCAGCAACTTCTTCTTGAATGCGTAATACACTATCGTTAACAAAATTCGAAGGCGTCCACAGGGGCTGACATCCACAAACCTGATAAAGAAAATTCTTCAGTATTTCTGTCCCGTAAGGTGTATGAGCAACCTCAGGATGAAATTGAATTCCAAGCAATCTATTACCGTCACCCATAACCGCCACAGGAGAATTCTCGGAACTAGCGAGCGACTCAAACCCGGCAGGCGGTTCTGTTATATGGTCTCCATGACTCATCCATACTTGAAGCTCTGAAGGCAATCCGGAAAAGAGTCTGGCATCTTGAGCAGAAATATTAATGCTGGCAGACCCATACTCCTTTCTAGACGATGGTTTAACCTTCCCCCCTAATTGATGGGCCATAACTTGCATGCCGTAGCAAATACCTAGTACTGGCAATCCCTCATCATATACCCAAGTTGGGGCAAGAGGAGCACCCTCTTCATAAACACTAGCAGGCCCTCCAGACAAGATGACTCCCTTGGGATTCAACACAGCTACTCTTTCCCAACTCGTTCTATGGGAAACGACCTCACAATAGACTTTACTTTCCCGTATTCGTCTAGCTATTAACATGCTATATTGAGACCCAAAATCTATAACAATTATGGACTCTCTCTGGACTCTAGAAGTGGGGTCGTTATCACGCTTTTTATTCATAAAAATCTAAAAGCCCCCGCAGTGTAGATTCATTGATTAACATCAAGATATTGAGACTTAGATTGACCAATATCCTGCATATATTTGGACCACCTTGCCCCAGGCCAGTAAAGATTAAACTAATCCCTAAGTGAAAGCAAATGAGCCGCATGAATATGGTATAATAAAGGAACTTCACATCGGAGTTCATATTCGCATGCATCCAGTCAGCTCGTGTCTTAATGACCAGATAGAAGAGGCTGTTAATTTGCTAAGTTCAGGGGGTGTAGTTGCGGTCCCAACTGACACACTCTACGGACTAGCTGCATCTGGACTCAATGATAGTGCTGTAGAGAGGGTCTTTCAAATCAAGCGGAGATCATTAGACATGGCCATTCCGCTATTGCTAGCCGATATTCAGCAGCTTGATACCTACTGCATTGACATTCCAGAAGTAGCCTACACAATAGTCCACCATTTTTGGCCCGGAGGGCTAACCATAATTCTCAAGAAATCCCCAGAAATCCCATCCATTGTATCCGCAGGGGGGAACACTATTGCTGTGCGAATACCAGATCACGAAGTACCAAGAGCCATTTCTAGAAAGCTAGGGGCGCCAATAACTGGAACGAGTGCAAATATAAGCGGACATCCAGAATTAGCTACATCGGATGAGGTGGTATCAAGTATAGGGGATAAAATAGACATGGTAGTCAGGTCGAAGTCGACACCAGGTCACACACCACTAGGTGTCGGCTCGACAATATTAAATCTAGCTTCTGAAGTGCCCAAAATACTAAGAACAGGTGCCGTAGCCAAGAAAGACATTGAAGTTGTCTGCGGCTACCCCATAGCTAATGCGGAGGGTCTATCCTGATGACTTCAATAAATATTCCACAACTTATATCCGATATAGACAGCGAATTGAAACAGGTTATAAATTCCAGAGATGTGCCGCTTTACAGCATGATGTCATATCACATGGGTTGGACAGATGCGCCAGGACACATAGACACTCCACTCCGTAAAAATCATGATCTAGGGGTTCTTTGTCTACTGACTTGTCAATCATTAGGGAAGACAATTACCGCTGGAATACCGGCAGCGGCGGCCCTCGAGTTAGTCGAAAACTTCACCCAAATACACGACGACATTCAATCAGGTAATCCCAGTCGCGATAGCAGGGATGCTGTATGGTGGATATGGGGTCCTGCACAAGCCATCAACGCCGGAGATGGTATGCACGCACTCGCAAGACTGGCATTATTCCGCCTGTTAGAAAACGATGTGTCCCCAGAATTGGTTTTTGAAGCCCTTAAGATAATGGATAATGCCAGTCTTAGAACATGTGAGGGACGGTACATGGAGATGGAAGCACAAGAGCGCCTAGACATGCCCGTCGAAACATACGTCCGAATGGCATCCCATAAAGAAGGCTCTCTTATTTCAGGAGCCCTGAAAATAGGTGCCTTACTAGGGGGAGCGCAGCATGAAAACCAGAATCCACTGGAAAAAGCTGGAGCAGATTTAGGTGTAGCGCTACAGATTCAAGCAGACATAAAGGAAATGTGGGGGTCCAGCGAAGCGCCAAGCCCAGAAGTTATGAATAAGAAAAAACTAATCCCAGTGATATATGCGTTAGAAAAATCTTCTATAAGCGAGAAGAGGAAAATGGGAGAAATTTACTTCAAACGTGTTTTAGAACCTGACGATGTAACCAAATTACGTGATGTTATTGAAAGCCTAGGAGCAAAAGAAGATTGTGAGAAACTGGCTGAGTCTCATTTTTCCAAGGGAATTAAAGGTCTGAGTGACGCTGGATTGCTTAGCAGTGGTAATGAAGAGGTGACTTCTCACATATCCAAGATGGTTGGTTATGACCCCCAATGAAAATGAGTGTGTTGCAAGCGGATATCCAAGACAGTACAGTCTTGCTACGTGTTGACTACAACGTACCTTTTTTGGGAAACACAGGAGAGATCTCGGACGATAGTCGGATTCGTGCTTCTATTCCCACGATAGACTATTTGCTGAGTAAGAATTGTAAAATAATAATTTGTTCTCACGTGGGTCGACCTAAAGGCGAACGTGTTGAATCTCTACGTATGCAGCCAATTAGCACACGATTATCGGAATTAATTGAACTGGACGTAAAGCAAGTTGACGATTGCGTTGGCAAACAAATAGAGATCATTACAGACGAGAGTCCTCCTTCCAGTATAATTATGTTAGAAAACCTGCGATTCCACACTGAAGAGGAGGCGAATGACCAAAATTTTGCAGAGGCACTATCTAGACTCGCTTCAATATACGTCAACGACGCTTTTGGAACATCTCACAGGGCCCATGCCTCCATCGAAGGTATAACACACTTCCTTCCATCAGTTTCCGGGCTTTTATTAGACAAAGAGATTACTGTTCTACAGAACGTCCTTGAACAGCCAAGTCACCCATATGTAGCAATTTTGGGCGGAGCGAAAGTTTCTGATAAAATTTCCGTCGCTCGCCACCTCGCTGAGAGAGTAGATCTTTTGGTCATAGGAGGAGGTATGATAAATCCTTTCTTAAGGGTACAGGGGTATAGCTTAGGGGAAGTACAAATTCCGAACGAGGAATTATCCTTTGCCTCAGAGATACTGAATCAGTTCGAGAAAGGGAAATTCGATCTGAAATTACCGGTTGATGTAGTGGTTAGTGATAGTTTAAGCTCTGAAGCGCCCTACAAGACGGTACCTTTGGGCGACATCCCAGTGGGATGGCATATTATGGATATTGGGGCCAAATCATCTGAAGAATTCCGTGCCTCTATCATAAAGGCTAAAACCGTTATCTGGAACGGCCCGATGGGCATATTTGAAATGGAACAATTCTCCAAAGGAACCTTGGGAATCGCGAAAACATTATCACAAATGATTGATGCCATGACAGTAATCGGAGGAGGTTCAACTGCAGAGGCTGTAAAAAAGCTAGGCCTTGATCAATTAATGACACATGTATCCACAGGCGGCGGTGCATGTCTCAAATTTTTAGAAGGGAATGATCTACCCGGTGTGGTAGCTCTTATGGACGCAAGTTGACTAGTTACGCTATATGGCTGAGGATGTTGACATGATTGATTTACCTTTCCTTAATGATGTTTGCCGTACTTCAAAATCAAAGATAGTACTCCTAGTCGTAGACGGATTGGGTGGTGCCGCAGACCCTCGTACAGGAAAGTCTGAACTAGAATCGGCTAACCTCCCCAATCTAGACACCCTGGCTGGAGAGAGCTCCTGTGGCCTAACAACACCTGTATTGACTGGCATAACACCTGGCAGTGGCCCTGGGCACATGGCATTATTCGGATATGATCCTGTGAAATATCTTATGGGACGGGGGATATTGGAAGCCCTTGGTATAGATATCCAATTAGGGCCTGGTGACCTCGCAGCCAGGGGCAATTTTTGTACGGTTGATTCTGATGGATTATTAACCGATAGACGTGCAGGCCGTATCTCCACACTTGAAAGTGCTCCACTCGTGGCCGAGTTGGACAAAATTGAAGCAGACAATGTTGAGATTTCTGTACATGCAGTTCAAGATTATCGTTTTGTTTTGCTTATGAAAGGGAAAGGGCTTGACGGCAATGTCAGCGAAACAGACCCTCAATTGACTGGTGTAGAACCATTAAATCCTGAGGCAACAACAGTTTCTGCCCAGAAGTCTGCCAAAGCTATAAGAGAATTCATAAATAAATCAAAGGAACTCCTCAAGCACAGAGAAACTGCGAATATGATACTTCTCAGAGGAATATCACAACTTCCCAATCTCCCAGCATTTGGAGAAAGATACAAACTTAATCCCGCAGCGATCGCCGCTTACCCCATGTATCGTGGACTAGCGAAGCTCGTAGGCATGAGAGTAATCCCAACCGGGACTACGTTCGACGACGAATTGGACACACTAAAAGCCCATTGGGATGAACACGACTTCTTCTTCCTTCATTACAAACCTGCTGACGCAGCAGGTGAAGACGGGGACTTTAATGCAAAGGTGTCAAAATTGGAAGAACTAGACAATCTCATACCAAAGCTACGATCTCTAAACCCTGATGTCCTTGTGGTCGCTGGTGACCATTCTACGCCCGCCATATTAGCCAGTCACAGTTGGCATCCCGTGCCACTGCTGGTAAATTCGACTGTAAGCAGGGGAGACGGGCAAAAAGCGTTTTCGGAAAGAGAATTCTCGCAAGGTTCATTAGGTAGAATGCAAGCTACTGAAGTTATGCTACTGTCCCTTGCACATGCAGGCAAGCTGATTAAATTTGGACCTTAGAGATCATGAGTATAAATTTATTTTTTTGAAATGGCTTCAATAGGAGTATCTAAAACTATGACGAAGGCGATAATAGCCGGCAATTGGAAAATGAATACTTCGTTAGAGGAGGGATTGTCACTCATCCTCGGAATGAAAGATAGACTAGAGCAGTTCGGCAACATTACCCCTGTCATTTGCCCACCATTTACATCACTAGTGACAATGGCAAATCTCTTAAAAGAATCCAATATCGCACTAGGTGCTCAAAACATGCACTATGAAAGTCACGGGGCATTTACCGGCGAGATATCACCATCCATGCTATCCGAATTATGTCAATACGTCATTTTGGGTCACTCAGAAAGAAGGGAATTTTTCTCGGAGAACGATCATATCGTTAACAAAAAGATATTGGCTGCAATAGAGTCAGGACTTAAACCCATATTGTGCGTGGGAGAAGACCTCGCAACTAGAGAGGGTGGGCGAGCCACAGATTATGTCAAAAACCAGATAACGGCAGCTTTAAAGAACGTCAAGGACATACACCAAGTTGTTATCGCCTACGCGCCCATATGGGCCATAGGTACGGGACAATCAGCCACTGAGGAACTAGCACAGGAAATGATGTCCTC
>CAZQPS010000077.1:0-8931 GCA_964595285.1 uncultured Dehalococcoidia bacterium
GCCACGTGAACCGATAACATTTTCTGATAAAAGAGTTGCGGTAATTGGAACTGGTGCAACCGGTGTTCAAACCATACAAGAAGTAGCTAAAGACGTTGGACACCTCACAGTTTTTCAAAGGCGCCCCAATTGGTGTGCACCACTCAATAATGGGAAAATAAGTTCGAATGAAATGAAAGAAATAAAAGCATCGTACCCAGAAATGTTTGATCGGTGTAAGCAAACTCAAGCCGGATTTTTGCACACTATGGACCCTCGAGGAACATTTGAGGTGAGTGAAGAAGAACGATATACTTTTTGGGAAGAGCTTTATGCTGGAAGGGGATTTGGCATATGGCACGGCAATTTTAGAGACATAATGAAAGACCCTGAGGCAAACAGAGTTTTCTCGGACTTCCTGGCTAATAAGATACGTGAACGAGTACAGGATCCTAGCGTTGCAGAAATGTTAATTCCCCAACATGAAGGTTTTGGAAGTAAACGAGTGCCTCTAGAGACTGGATATTATGAAGCATATAATCAGGAAAATGTGAAGCTTGTAGATATTTCGAAAACGCCAATAACACGTATTACAGAAAACGGTGTTTTGACAAGTGATAAAGAGTTCGAATTTGATTATATAATTTACGCAACCGGTTTTGACGCGATTACCGGTAGTTTTGATCGAATAGATATCAGAGGTGTTGAGGGGCTTCGATTGAAGGAGCAATGGGAGTCTAGTTTAGAAACATTTTTGGGTCTTCAAGTTTCTAATTTCCCAAATATGTTCATGATATTAGGGCCACATGCATTTTTAGGTAATAATCCTCGGAGTATCGAGTACAGCGTTGAGTGGATAACAGATCTCGTGAAATACATGAAAGAACGAAAATTAACACGGTCTGAAGCGACAAAACAGTCAGAAAAGGAATGGGCTACCTACGTAAAAGAACAGGCAGAAGGCTTGCTATCTAATGAGGTAGATTCGTGGATGACAGGAATAAATCGCAACGTTGAGGGCAAGGATACCCGCATTGTAGCCGTATATAGAGGAAGTGCTCAATCATATCGTGAGAGATGTGACGAAGTCGCGGCAAACGGGTATGATGAGATGAATTTGACGTGATGCTGATATAAGTCGCCTTGTATGATTAAAGTGTTGAAATAGAGAATCCCCAGTACATTGGTCGAATATTCCGTAGGTTTCTAGATCGGTATCCGAAGTAGATCAGAGCCCACTATAATGTTTCCGCCATAACTCGCTCCAACACCCTCCTCCCAGATTTCAGGTTTGTCTAGGATTGGTGAACCTGTGGGTACGAAATGATTCAAGACTAAGGTTTTAGCACCTGACGCACTGGCAACTTCGCCAACTTCCCTCATGGGTGTATGTCCGTCAATTATGTGCCTTTTGAAGGATTCATTGCCCGGATAGGTTCGTTCGATTATTGCTTCCACTCCATCTGTATTTAGAATTTCATGTACTAAGATATCCACGTCTTTTGAGAACGTGATCAGCGCTTCACTTTTGGACGTATCACCAGAAAAAACGACGGATTTAGTGCCGATTTGAAACCGATACGCGTAAGAAGGATATGCTTCTCCATGGGGTACAGCTATACAATCGACGCTTATGTTATCGTCTGTAAAGAAATGGGAATTTTCATATATGTCACGTACATCCATAATTGATCGGAAATCTGGCCGTCCTTCGTATTGCATTCTAAGTTCGATGTCCCACCGCATATATTCGATGTAGGAATTTGCTATTTTTTCAAGTGGAGGAGGCCCAAAGCATTGAATAGTACCGTTATGACCAGTTTGCCACGCGCGGAGTAACAAAGTTCCGAAATCTGCTACATGGTCTGAATGATTATGTGTCACAAATATAGCCTTTATGGCTTTCGGATCTAGTTTAGCTCTAGCCATTTGGCTAGCCACGCCATCACCTGTGTCTATGATGTATATATCATTGTTTATTACGAGGGCGCTTGAAGGCTGCGATCTGGATTCCCAGATGCTAGGTCCGCCGCCTGTTCCGAGAAGCACTAATTCAGAATTTTTGAAATTCATTTTGGCAGTGTGACCCCTTTTGTTGTAGTGATACACTTCATAGTAACAGACTATTTAATAAGATTGACTCTTTAGGTTTTGCTATTAGAATCGATGGATTGCTGAGACTGTGCATACCTGGCAGTGTGGTTTTCAAAGTTCAGCCTAGAACAATGATATAAATGATATATAGGAGCTTCATATGAAATTTCGTAACTTGGGTAATTCTGGATTGAAGGTGTCTGAGGTTGGCCTGGGTACTAATAATTTTGGGACTAACACGAAGTGGCCTTTTCATATGGGTGCTGACGAGGCGGCTATTCTTATTGATGCCGCTCTAGATGTTGGAATAAATATGATTGATACAGCAAATGTCTATGGCATTGGAAAATCTGAAGAATATGTTGGAAAAGCCCTTAAAGGGAAAAGGGATAGAGCTATTGTTGCTACCAAAGTTGGTGGGCGGATGAGTCAGAATCCACATGGAGAAGGCCTATCTCGAAAATCAATTTTCCATGAAATAGATGCAAGCCTGACACGTTTACAGACTGATTATATTGATTTGTATCAACTTCACTGGGTCGATAAAAATACTAGTATTGAAGAGACATTAAGAGCATTGGACGATTTGGTAAAGCAAGGGAAGATTCGTTATATAGGATGCTCAAATTTTGAAGCCTGGAGGCTCTGTGAGTCTATATGGACTTCAAAAACTCTAAATCTAGTACCTTTTGTAAGCATACAGCCTCCATACAGTCTCCTTGATACAGCAGTAGAAAAGGAAATAATACCGTTTTGTGACAGATACAAGATTGGCGTTATTCCGTATTTCCCTTTGGCACATGGTCTTTTGACCGGCAAATATAAGAGAAACCAGTCGCCTCCGGAAGGATCCAGGCTAAATGAAAAATCAGACCCTTACAGTAATGCTAATTTCGATCTGATAGAAGGGTTAGAGCAATTTGCCAGTGATAGAGATCACACGATTTTAGAACTAGCTTTTGCGTGGTTATTGTCGAAAGAATCAGTTAATTCTGTCATTGCTGGTGCTACAAAGGTCGAACAAATTCAGTCCAATGCAGCGGCGAGCAGTTGGAAGTTAACGGAAGAAGACGTGAGCGAAATATCAAAGTTGTTGGGCAAGTAAAGAACAATTTATGCATACACCAGTATAAATTAGCAATTTTAGAGGAGGAACTATATTGCGTGATGGAATTTTTATAACTGATTCTCAAGTCCACTGTTATGAAATGGATACACCTGAACGCCCCTGGCAGGGGTTCTTACAAGGGCCAAAACATGCGACTGGAGAAGATATGGTTAAGGCAATGGATGATGTAGGAGTTGATAGAGCATTGCTGATATCTCCTTCTAGCTTGTATGGCTATGATGCTAGTTATGCTCTTGAAGTTTATGCGAAGTACCCAGATCGTTTCGCATTAATAAAGCCTTTTGATCCGCTGTCAATGGAAGTATCCGACGAAATAGATACCTGGGCAAAGAAAAAAGGAGTTGTCGGTGCACGTCTTCAACTTGGCCGAGAGCCATTGGAATCAAGTATACAAGGATTTCATACTATTGTTGCCGCTGGTGGTCGTGCTGGCATTCCTGTGAATGTACAATGTGCGGCGAATTTACATATATTTAGAGAGCTTGCGGAGCGCAATCCTAACACGCAATTGGTAATTGATCATGTGGGGATGCTACAGCCTCATATTCCTCCTGTTCCAAAAGTGCCCTTTGGAGACCTAGAGAATGTTCTCTCTCTCGCTAAGTACGAAAACGTGGCGATTAAGATTTCGGGTGCATGCACGCTATCACATATGCCATACCCATATCAGGATATATGGCAGCCATTGTCACAGATATTTGAAGAATATGGGGTTGAAAGGTGCATGTGGGGAACTGATTGGACGAGAGCTGTAAATTTCTTAAATTATGAAGAAGGCGTTTCAGCATTTCTCAACACTGACGTGATATCAGGCTCAGATAGGGTGGAACTTATGGGAGGGACTCTGGCAAAGATTTATAAATGGTCTTCTGACAACGTTCAATAACAGAGCACAAGATTCTACATACAATTTTCGGACCTAAACGTACATGGAGATTGTTGAAATTTTTGATTTCAAATTGCAAGTAGGAAAAATGATGTAGATTAGCAGCTTATTTAGAGGTGAAACCTGTGAAAGGAGGATCTTATTATGGGTAATCATCATATTAACCGGGTGAGTGTAACTCCGATAAGTGGTACCTATCCCCACGAAATTGGAGCTAACGCCTTTTTGCCGGGGCGTAGTAGGGTGGGGGTTGAATGGCTAGTTAGGGCACATACAAATGGAGGCCTAGAAGGTCTCACAATTGCCAATAGGTTTTTTTCCTCGAACGGGACAAATTCTGTAGAAGAGTTAATGCATCTATTGAGGGAAGTATTTATTGGGCGTCAAATATCTGATTTGCTAGAAATTTCTAATGGTGAGGTAATTGCTTCGTCTGATAAGACTAGTCAGGCTTTTAAGTCGTATGGCTGGATGAGTATTCTAGGTTATGATCTGGTTGCTAAGGAACTGGGTGTTTCATGTGTTGATCTGCTTGGAGGGCCTGTTAGAGATCGTGTTGACGCATATGATACGACGTTATACTTTGATGACATCACAGACCCCGTCAAAGGAATTGATGCGGTGATAGAGGAAGCGAGGGAGTCGTATGATCTGGGATGGCGCCAATTTAAAATAAAAGTGGGCAGAGGTGGTCGTTGGATGGAGCCAGAGGCTGGTGCGAGACGAGATGCGGCAGTCGTACAAGGTATTCGGCAGAACCTTGGACCTGATGCAACTCTGATGGTGGATGCAAACTTCGGATATGGCAACAGGATCGATTTATTAGAACTATTCTTGCGAGAGACTCTCTCAGCGGACATCTATTGGCTTGAGGAGATGATACCACCCAGTGTTGAAGGATACAGGGAGCTGAGAGAACTACAGAAGAGAGTTGGATCGAGCTCATTACTGGTTTGCGGAGAGGTTGATAGGGAGCCAGTTTCAAAGGTTTATGTAGAAATGGCAAATGCAGGAGTATTCGATGCTTATCAGCCAGACATAGTGTCACAAGGTTTCTCAGGTTGGAAAGAAATAGAAAAGCGTTTATCTCATACGGAGGTAAAGTTTCAACCTCATTGTTTTGGAAATGGGAAATTTGGCACGAGGACTTCGTTGATATATGGGGCTGCGACAGATAGATTTATTTCAATAGAGGATGAACGTATCGAGTGTAGGGCATATATGGAAGATAAATTTGTTTTTGAAAAGGGTCAGTATTGTGTTTCTGATGCGAGTGGATTAGGGATCAAGATTAATGATGAAGAGTATGAAAGATCTTTTGCACAAAACAAGTTCGAATTGAGTTTGTAGTCTCAGGATAAGCCTCAGTAAGATTCTGATTTTAGGAGACTGACATTAAAGGTATTTCATCTCCGCTATTTGCGGATTTATATGAGTTAACTATGGCTCAGGCATATTGGCAAAATGGCATTACAGAAAAAGCGTGTTTTAGCCTTTTTTGCCGAAGATTGCCCGTGAATAGAGGATTTCTCGTTTTCGCTGGACTAGATGACATTATTGACTATTTAGAAGAATTCCGTTTTACAAATGAAGATATTGAATATCTTAGGTCTTTGAATATTTTCGAGAGTGAATTTCTTCTATATCTCAAAACCCTTCGTTTCAGAGGCACAGTGAGAGCTATGAAAGAAGGGGACATTTTTTTTGCTAATGAACCAGTTGTAGAAGTTGAGGCGCCAATTATTGAGGCGCAAATAATTGAGACGTATCTGATAAATCAGATAAATGTACAAAGTATGTTGGCTACGAAGGCTTCAAGAATTGTGGTAGCAGCCAAGGGTCTGGCAGTAGTTGATTTTGCATCTAGGAGAACACAAGGACTTGATAGTGCATTAGACTTTGCGAAACTGAGTTATGCGGCGGGGTTTTCTGGAACTAGCAATGTTTTAGCTGGAAGAGAGTTTGGCATCCCTATACAAGGGACAATGGCGCATTCTTTCATTAACGCTTTTATTGATGAAAAGAGTGCTTTCCGAGCGTATGCGAAATCTTTCCCTAAGTTCTGCACTTTTTTGGTAGATACGTATGATTCGATTCAAGGTGTCAAAAATGCGATAGTGGTAGCGGGGGAAATGCGGGCTGAAGGTAATAATTTATTTGCTATCCGTATTGATAGTGGCGATCTTTTTGATCTAACTAATAATAGTCGAAGGTTACTTGATCAGTCAGGCTTTTCGGATGTGAAAATAATAGTCAGTGGTGGGCTCGATGAGTTTGATATACAAGCTCTTCTAGAGAAGGGTGCCAAGGTTGATGGATTTGGTGTTGGTACGAAGCCTGGGGTTTCTTCAGATGCTCCTTGGACTGATATGGTATATAAGCTTGTTGAATATGCGGGCCAAGCGGTAGTAAAACTCAGCTCTGGCAAGGTAACTCTACCTGGTCCAAAACAGGTAAATCGTATTTTGGATAAAGATGGATATTTTACTGGCGATATTTTATCTCTAAAAAGTGAAAAAATTTCTGATAAAACTGTTTCGTTGCTACAAGAGAAAATGGTATCTGGCGAGAGGATAGTTGAAAAGTCACGAATCAAAGACATTAGGATATGTTTGGCAGAAGGTATTAAGTCAATTCCTGGTAAATATAAGACTATTGTAAATCCTGAAGTTTATAGTGCTGATATTAGTCCTAAACTTGTGGAGTTAGACGATCTAATTAAATCTAATATAAAGTCTAAATTGAGTTTATAAAATGAGGAGTTTCAATGGCAAGGCTACCATATATTTCACGCGACGATACTTCGGGGAAAAGCACCGATATTTATGATCACATAGCAGAGACACGAGGGAGCATCTCTGGAAAAGGAATGCCAAGAACTTTTCAGTTGTTAATGAATAATGAAGGTAGCGCAGAGGCCTTGGCAGGACTAGGAGAACATATCCGATTAGGTTCCTCTTTGGATCCTGTGATACGAGAAACGTTAATACTGGGAACTGCTAGAGCGTTGAACGCGGAGTATGAGTGGGCGCATCACGAGCCCGTGGCTAGAGAAGTAGGAGTAAGAGAAGAGGTAATAGAGTCCATTCGCATAGGGAAAGCTCCTATGGGGCTTCCCGCGAAAGAAGGTGTATTTGTACAAGTCGCAAAAGAGTTCGTTAGGAACGGTTCCGTGGGAGAGAGAACTTTTCAGGCAGTAGAGCATTTGTTGGGTCCCGCAGGTACGGTGGAAACTATTCTTGTTGTCGGATACTACACTATGTTACATGGGGTCTTAGCTTCTTTGGTTGGTAGTGACTCGGTGGATGTTGAGCTGGATCCTTCTCTTGATTAAGATCTGATCCATGCCCAATAGTTTGTGTGTTTAACAGGATTTGTCTGACAAAACGTACAAATTAAAATATAATTTCTGCATTAACAGGACATCATTCTGCGGGGTGGGCACAAAGTTATGAATTCACATTTCCCATCATTAATGATATCAATTTCAGAGGGCGTTATCGATTTAGGCTGGGGGCATCCATCAGCAAATCTGCATCCTTCAGAGCAATTGAAAATCGCCACTGACTCTGTACTTTCTAGAGGCGTGACTGCTCTGCAATATGGTGCCTATCAGGGCTACGGTCCTCTTTTGGAATCTCTTGCAAGATTTCTATCAAAGGACCCAGCGTATAGAAAACGTGTCGTCCCAAGTGAACTGTTTCTCACTGGAGGTGCCTCTCAAGCTATTGATTTTGCCAGTACACTTTTTACTAGGAATGGAGATACAGTCTTTGTTGAGGATCCAACGTATTATTTAATTGAAAATATCTTTAAAGATCACCATTTAAATGTGATCAGTGTCCCCACAGATACTTCAGGGTTGGATGTGGACGCCCTTGAGAATATGCTGAGAGATCACACTATCCCAGTGCCTCGAATGCTTTATATTATTCCCACTTTTCAGAATCCGACCGGTTCGGTGTTGGTAGAAGAAAGACGTAAAAAATTAGTGAAGCTTGCCGAGGAATACAGTTTCATCATTATTGCTGATGAAGTCTATCATCTGCTTTATTATGATACACCACCACCTGATCCATTAGTTGCATTTGATACATCAATTTCTGGCTGTGTAATATCGCTTGGCTCTTTCTCAAAAATTCTAGGCCCAGGGTTGCGGCTAGGATGGATGCAAGCAAAGCCTGACATAATCAGCCGTTTTGTTGGAGCGGGTATGACGAGCAGCGGAGGGGGTCTTAATCATTTCACTTCCAGTTTGGTTCATGAGATTATTACTGCGGGATTTCTGCGAGAAAATGTAGACAACCTAAAGAGGGCATATGGCTCGCGAGTCAATTTTATGAGAGAAAAATTATTGGATTTATATTCAGATTCCTATGAATTTACTACGCCAAGAGGAGGCTATTTTTTTTGGCTAGATGCCAAAGGCAACCTAGACACAGAGCAGTTACTTCAAGTGGCTCAGAAAAACGGTGTGTCGTATCGTCCAGGGTCGGCCTTTTCATCAAAAGATTCGTTCAGACATTCATTAAGACTCAGTTTTGCACTATATGAATCGCCTGATATAGCCGAGGGGCTCAGAAGATTGAACATGGCAATTAAGGAATTTAAAGACTAACGTCTATTTGAATCTATCTGGGGCAGCTCTGCTGGCATTGAATTTATACCGTTTCAGGTTCCAGCCAGAATGCATTGTTGTGAGGCATTTCATACCAATCTGTGCTGATAGCACCAGCATAAGGTGAATTTTCGAATCTGCAGTCTTCTTCGGTAATCCTGGGGTCCCCATGTTTTTCCAAAACACCCATCAAAGTATTTGAGAGATTTTTCAAGGTATCTGCAT
>CAZQPS010000078.1:0-21819 GCA_964595285.1 uncultured Dehalococcoidia bacterium
TGATAATCTCGCTCCTGAAACTGTGGATACTGAAACACATCCACCGATTACGGACGCATAATCTACGATGGCTACCACATTTGGATGTATTTGAGATGCAGCCATGGCCACAACTGGGATACCCTGAGCTGCATCAACACATTTTCTAGCGGCAGTGGCCCAGCCTGTGCAGGATGCGAGTAGCCCACATAAGGTTGTCTCATATAATGCGAAAGAGCTGTACGGAGCTTTGATGCGTAGTGCAACTTCTTTCGCCTCTATAGATTCTCCCTCTTCTAGGGCCCAGACTTCGCTGCCTGTTTCAGGAAGCACCTTTGCTAATAGAGACAAAGCTTCCTTCATACCACATAAAATTCCGCTGTTCTCTGACACAAATTCCATCGCGACACTCGGATTTAAACCTTCGTTTCTAAGGATCGTTAAGGCGCGTTGAAGATATATTTCTGAAGCATCACCTATTAAAATGGAGGGACGGGGATCAAATTCAGGACTTGCCATTTACTTTCACCCGGATCTTTTAATTGTTTACATCGTTTAGTAAAGATGAGCCTTTGTGAGTACGATGTCAACCCACTGACACTAAATTTACGCCCAGTATATTATCCATATGTTGGAGAGCATTGTCATGTGCTTTTTTGTCGAATGAGGAGACACAATCAATCGGTATATCTACAATGAAATCTCTGTTACGTGCGTCTGCCGCCGTGTGCATGACACAAATGTCAGTGCAAACACCGGCGAGTATCAGCCTCTCAGGTCGCAAATTTTCAAGCAAGGTATCTAGCTCGGTTTCAAAGAATGCGCTATAGCGTTTTTTTTCTATAATTTCGCCTTGGAAATGATTGAGTTCAGATATAATACTTGCCTCTTCTGTGCCCTTTATGCAGTGCTCCGGGAACATATTAAATTCCAAATCATCTGTCTCATGGCTATCGCAAATAAATATAATGCCTGAGCCCTTAGAAAGTTCCCTGTCAATGAGTTCTGATACTTTGGGTATTATCAATCTAGAGTGGTCGCCGCAGTAGAGATTCCGGCCAGGCTGTAAAAAGCCATTAAGCATGTCTATGACCATCAAAACATTTGGCACAATGAATTTACCTCCAAGGTTCTCTAGTGAAACTCGCTTTTCCCACCGTTAATACGTCTGTCTTCCGATAATCTTGTAGGGAAAAGACTGGATCAGGCGCAACAAGATATCAGATACTGGTATTTTCTAAGATTTGACCAACAGTCTGCATAGCCCCTTTACGTCTTCCAGAGCAGTGCTAAGTATATTCACCCTGGAGTCAGGATCGTCTGTCCATCGTACGGGGATTTCTTTAATTTTATAGCCTTTTTTCTCCGCTAGTATAAGCATCTCCGTATCAAAAAACCATTTATCGTTTTCGACGAGAGGGAGTATTTCATTCGCTGCTTGTCGACTAATGGCTTTAAATCCACATTGAGCGTCTTTGAAAGAAGTTCTGAATAGAGTACGGAATAAGATACTATAGCCTCTTGAGGTTATTTCTCTCTGAAGAGATCTTCCGGAAACTAGAGAATCTCGCATAAGTCTGGAACCGATTGCGATTTGGAATTCGTTAGAGTGAACAGTGTCAATCAAAGGCTTGAGATACAGCAAGTCTGTTGATAAGTCTACATCCATGTACGCCATAATATCAGCCGCGCTGGATAACCATACCTTTTTTAGTGCTAGGCCTCGGCCTCTAATGTCAATGGTGTATAATTTAGTTCTACTTATTCTAGTGGCTAAGCCACAGGCAATTTCTCTGGTGGAATCTGTTGAGCCGTTATCGGCGATAGTTATTTGCCAATCGTAATTGGTCATATGCTGTGTTAGGAATTCGTGGAGAATCGTTACACTGGAAGCCAATACTTTTTCTTCATTTAGAACTGGAATGACAATTTCAAGTTTTGTCAATACGTACTCTGCTTTCTTACATTGTCAGCACGTGCAACTCTTCTGATAGTTAATTACTTAGTGCTTAAAATGCCTAGTTCCGGTAAAGACCATAGTAATGTTGTGTTCATTTGCTTTTTGAATGACTTCATTATCTCTTATAGAGCCGCCAGGTTGAATAACAGCGGTTATACCTTCACTTGCTGCGATCTCTATACTGTCCGAGAACGGAAAGAATGCATCGGATGCCAAGGCTGATCCTTTTGCCTTCAGACTCGCAGACCTTAGAGCAAGGTGAACGCTTGTAACTCTATTGGGTTGTCCGGCTCCCATTCCTACCAAGGCTCCGCTTTTGGCAAGAACTATACTGTTTGATTTAATGTGTTTGGCTGCCTTCCACGCAAAGTGTAAATCGCTTGTCTCAGAAGTTGAGGGGGCCCGGGTAGTGACGATTTTCCAAGTATCAGGCTCTTCCTGAGAAACGTCAGTTGTTTGTAATAGCGCGCCTCCACTTAGGAGTCGTAAATCCATATTTTCTTGAGGACCTTTTGCCTTTTGGGTTTTTAGGATACGTGTACGCTTACGTTTCCGTAAAATTTCGACAGCATCGTTTTCAAAATCCGGAGCTATAATAATGTCAAATAATACACCCCTCATGGATTCTGCCGTTTTTGTCGTTAGCGGGCGATTGAATGCCAATATTCCCCCGTATGCGGATGTAGGGTCGCCTTCATAAGCTAACTTATACGCAGTTGGTTGGTCGTCATGGATTGCAAGGCCACATGGATTGGTGTGTTTTACAATAGTCGCTGCTGGCTCGTTAAAGTCATGAACTATTTTGAAAGCGGAATCAGCGTCTAAATAATTTGTGAATGACATATCAATACCATGCAATTTTTCGGCATTAACAATGCCCCCTGACGATAAGGGAGCATTATATAGACTAGCCACCTGGTGTGGATTTTCACCATAACGAAGTGGTTTTATTTTAGTGAAGGCGAACGTAGATTCATCTCCGTCTAATAGATCCCCATCTTCCAAGAACTGAGATATTGCTGTGTCATACATAGCAATATGTCTAAAGGCTTTCGTTGCTAGTTTTTTGCGATCGGTTTGGGATATTGATTGGTCACCCTCTAATTTCTCAGAGATCCAAGTGTAGTCTTCAGGATCTACCACCACAATAACGTGAGGAAAATTTTTGGCAGCAGAGCGGATCATAGATGGACCGCCTATGTCGATGTTTTCTAAAGCATCGTTGAGCTCGACCCTGGCCTTATTCACTGTCTCGACGAATGGATATAAGTTACAAATGACTAAGTCTACGGCAGCAATGCCCATCGACTCCAGTTGATTCATATGTTCGGGCGAATTTCTTCGGGCTAGGATACCACCGTGTATAAATGGATGCAGGGTTTTAACTCTTCCGTCCAACATCTCAGAAAAACCGGTCACTTCACTAACTTCAAGTGTTGTCAGTCCATTATCAGTTAATTCCTTTGCCGTACCTCCAGTACTAATCAGTTCGTATCCATTTTCAACGAGAATTGTGCCGAATCTGACCAAGCCTTCTTTGTTGCTAACGCTGAGTAGAGCTTTCATCTTAACTTTTCAATACTCCTTTATCTGCTTCTGCATATAGAGACTTGATTTCTCTCTGACGTCTGTATTACTTCTCCAACTATAAGGGCATCTGGCAATGTCGAAACTATTTCTTCAGAGTCTTGTGGATTACAGAAGATTATCATTCCTAAACCCATGTTAAAAACGTTGTACATTTCTTGGTCAGAGATATTTCCTGTATCCTGTAATATCGAAAATATCTGTGGTGTCTTCCATGTAGAGGAGTCAATCCGGGCTAGGAGTCCTTTTGGTAAAATCCTGGGTATGTTTTCATAAAGTCCACCTCCTGTAATGTGGACTAGGCCCTTAGCTAGATTTAATATGGGTTGTAATGTTTTATAATAACTTGGGTGTGGTATAAGCAAAGCCTGTCCTATAGTACAACCGAGGTCTTTATGGTGAGTGGAGAGAATATCGGGGTTATTGTCTACGTTTAGCACGTGTCTAGCTAGTGAATAACCGTTCGTGTGTAGCCCCGTAGATGGTAGTCCTATTATCATGTCTCCGTCCGCAATTTTGGATCCAGTAATCAGATTGTCTTTTTCAACAACTCCTACTACAAATCCTGCCATATCGAAATCTCCCTCAGTATAAATACCTGGCATTTGTGCCGTTTCCCCACCGATCAGAGCACAGCCAGACTCTTTGCAGGCAGCGGAAATTCCACTTATGATGCTTGTTACTATGTCTGTTGATATTGATTCGAGAGCGAGATAGTCCAGAAAAAATAATGGATCGGCGCCACAAACAATTATATCGTTGATACACGCGTTTACTAGGTCAATGCCAATGCCGTTATAATTGTCCATCATAATAGCGATTCTTAATTTTGTACCTATTCCGTCAGTACTAGAGACCAGAATTGGATTGTGATACCTAGACAGTTCATACAGTGCTCCAAATCCTCCTACCGCCCCAATTACTTCAGGGCCATGGGTTTGGTGAGCTAATGCTGCTATATGGGTTTTGATGTTTTGGGCCGCTGCTAGATCAACACCAGCTTGTCTATATACATTTTCATTCATCGAAGTATTCCTTATCCTAAATCTCGAGCATTATAAAATTAGCCTTAAGGCATAGGTTCATTAGTTCCCTCTTCCCTAGCTAACGCAATATTTCCCAACGTTTCAATCCAGAATTGACGTTCACGGAGTTTGACACGATCTTCTAGGATTTGTGGGGTATCGTTAGCGAATACTGGTACACGACATTGGGCAATAGGCGTACCCCTGTCATATTCACCGTCGACAAGGTGTATTGTTATACCTGTTTCTTTTTCATCTGCTTCAATGACTGATCGATGCACTTGAGATCCGTACATCCCTTTGCCTCCATACTTGGGAAGTAAAGAAGGATGGCTGTTAAGAACTCTATTTGGAAATTTGCAAAGAACTTTGGGCCCGATCAACTTCATGTAGCCTGCCAAAAGTACTAAATTGACTTTGTGTCGATGCAATGTATTAAGAATGGCGGTGTCTAGAGATTCTGCTGTTGGATGGGAGAAATTGCTTAAGTGATATGCAGGAATCAATTCGCGTTGTGCCCTTTTCAATGCTAAGGATTTAGAGTTGTTACTTATGACGACACAGATGAGTGCATTTAGACGACCTTCTTTACAAGCTTCCATGATAGCTTGCAGGTTAGTTCCGTTGTGAGAGGTCAACACTCCCAATCTGAGCTGTTTAATAGTATCCATTTCAATGTGAAGATAACTGATAATTAGTAGACTAACGGCCGCGACTTTAATGATGTGTAGTAGTAATGATTTCCTATGTAATGTACTTTTGGGACTTAATTTTCATAATGATCAGAGTTCCAAGGCGAGTTTATCCATCTCTAGTTGGACAGGAATAGGATATTGCCCAGTAAAACACGCCATGCAAACTTTGTTACTTGAACTGCGAACCGCTTTCAAAAGTCCTTCGTGACTTAGAAAACCTATTGAATCTGCGTTTATGAAGTTACCTATCTCTTCAATAGTCATATTGGCTGCAATCAATTCTCTTCGTGTTGCCATGTCCACTCCAAAATAACAAGGGGAAATTATTGGGGGTGCACATATACGTAGGTGCACCTCTTCCGCTCCCCCCTTTCTTAGTAGGTCTACCACATGGGGGGTTGTAGTGCCCCTGACGATGCTGTCATCCACGACTATAATTCTTTTTCCTCGTATTAGCTCTGGTAAAGTATTGAGTTTTCTCCGAACGCCGAGGTCTCTCTGTCTCTGATCCGGTTGGATAAAAGTTCGTCCTACGTATCGATTCTTAACGAGTCCTTCCCCATATGGTATACCCGATTCTTGTGAGTATCCCACGGCGGCTGCAGTTGCCGAATCTGGTACACCGATGACTACATCGGCTTCTATAGGATGTTCTTTTGCAAGTTCAGATCCCATAGCCATACGACTGGAATAAACTAAATTGCCATCTATTACACTGTCAGGCCGAGCGAAATAGATATGCTCAAATACGCATCCCGCCGATTTTTGGGGCTCATTCTCCCGTTTGTAGATAGTCTTGATACCCGATTCATTGATTAGGACAGCTTCCCCAGGTTCAACATCGCGAACAAACTCGGCCCCAACATGATCTAGCGCACATGATTCCGAGGCCAACATCCATCCATCATTGAGTTTGCCTATGCAGAGAGGTCTTACGCCTAGCGGGTCTCTTATGCCGATTACTTCGGTAGTTGTGAGGATAGTGAGAGAATATGCTCCCTGCAGTCTGCGCATACAATAAGCGATTCGGTCATTCCAGTTTGAAGCAGGTGCTTGTGTCATTAGATGAGCTATGATTTCGGAATCATTAGTGCCTTGGAATTCACATCCCCATTCAGTAAGTTCTTTCTTTAGTTCCAAAGCGTTTATAACATTTCCGTTATGGGCAAGTGCTAAACTTACCTGAGGACCTTCAGATATAATTGGCTGAGCATTGGAAACGTGACTACTGCCAGTTGTTGAATAGCGTGTATGTCCAATTGCGAGATGTCCGCTCAAAGAGACTAGGGATTCTTCTTGGAATGCTTGTCCAACGAGCCCCATAGCTGTTTCGGTTTTAATACGAATCCCGTCGCTCGCCGAAATTCCAGCACTTTCTTGGCCTCGGTGCTGTAGTGCATACAAGCCGAAAAAAGTGAGCTTTGCCACATCCTCGTTTTTTGAGTAAACGCCTACCACTCCACATTCCTCGTGGGGGTAGTCCTCTAAGGAAACCTGAGATCTGAGATAGTCAAAAGTCAAGATGACGGTGTAACATCCCCTTAATAATTCCAGGCGATCGCATTATAGGACTAATACGTTCTTGGGTCAACGATTGAAGCTGCCATCTAGAGCAAAAGACTCCTGACAAGTTTGATTCTACTGTTCAACAATTGGTTGTGCCATTATCCACAAGCTGGTAGCTGTATAAAACACCATTAAGATCAGCATAGGATATTGACCTTTGCGCGCAGCAGCAATGTCGTAAACTCTTCTAAGGGATATTATATGAGCTAAATATACGGATATGACATGTCCCAGTATTATTAGTGCGACTGATAAAAACCATGAAATTTTCGCGTTAATAACGCCTATGCGGATACTGTAATCAGAAAACCAGTAATCCCAACCTAGGCCAAAGGGATCAAGAATGAGTGGGATTATCAATTGTCCCTGCACAAGTAGGTAAGAAAGATAATGTGCAATGTGGTAAGCAATGGCAATTGGTATCAACGAGAACACGAAGCAACAGGACATTAATAGCACGCTGTCCTGGTCTTTAGACAGTATTTTTATTCCCATCGTGAAAACAATATAAATACAGAAGAATAAGAGAGGCACTAAGGCTATAGACAATGTGTCGATCAAATTTATAGTTGTGGTGCCAAGATAAGGGAAAATACTTATAAGATTGCTTTGTATTGATATCCACAAAGGTGTTTCTTGAATACCATCAAAGCTCACCATGGCTAATAATAGAATCACCAATACAGCCTTTGCAGAGGATATTTTCTCCAAAGGTATGAGTCCTATTGCGTATGGGCGAATGTTGAGTTCTTTATCGGTATTGTCTGACATTTGGTAGCAATTCAAACAATCCACACACTTCTGGTCTGAGAAGTTGCATTCCTGTTCGCACCCCTTACAAAACTTATTGTTTATCACTCGTATTTCAGTGGGAGAAAATCGGGCGAGAAATCCGAATATCACTGAAAACAATTCTCCCCGGGAGAGCCAAGTATGCTTGCCGAAAAGGAGCATGCTGACCCATGTAAAAATTGAATAGGCGACTATGATTCTACCGAGGTGGCTTGGCAAGATTGCACCGGTGTAAACGTTTTCCACCCAGGCGAAAAGTAGGAATCCAATAACTGCCGGCCATACATCCCAGTTGGCAGGGTATTTCACTATAGGGGTGATCTTATTCTTTGTAAATCGAATGTAAACCATTTCAATCGAATCGAAAATAATCGACCATGGATTGACTACAGTCCATAGGTTTCCGATTAGAGCTGTAATCAAACCCATGCCTACCCACCATATAATCCATATGAATGTTGGTGCGAAGTTTTCTATTGGACGTTCTGTGCCAAAAAGGCTTGTGGCAATGGTGAGAGCAAAAATAGACACTGAAATGAGTTTCACGGCAGTAGTGAGGAATCTCCCTTTTAAAAGGAACGTTCCCGCGGAACTAGAAAGTATGTTGAATCGAGGATAATCTATAGTTTGGTACTTGAAATTGTTTCTACTACGGCCAGTTTTATCCTTTACCAGTATCCCAATAAAGATAAATGAAAGTGCGACGGTTATGCCCCCCGCAAATAGGAAATAGTTCAAGGGAATTGGCAGATCGTACCGATCTCCGAAGGCATGTGCGAGCACTGAGTGCCCTGGCATAGCTAGGAAGAAAGCTATGAAAGCGGCACAAAAAAACTGATAGGTTTTCAATTTATAATCTCCGGCATCAATAGTTTGCGACTCACTGAGGAATGTCTTTCGATCAAAAGACATTCCGCAGTGATAATCATAGTAATTGATAAAAAATTGAACTTTGAATTGCCATCATGGCAGCACCTCCAATGATGTAAGCAAAATCTCCTCTTCATGAGATTTGGCACCATGATTTTCATGGCCTTTGTGTTCACTAGCCGGAGGCTTGCCACTGACTATGCGTGCCTTGCTTTGACCGTTGTTCACCCAGCGTATGGTTGCGCCAGGTTTCACACTTAACATATGGGGACTGAAAGCCCCTGTATCGTCTATTTCAACAATGGCAATTTCATTCTGGCCGGACTCTTTGGTTATAGTTATAGATCCTGTCATATCATGACTCATATGATTGTGGTAGATTATTTTCCCCGGTGGTGTCATTTTATCAATGTGATGCTCAAAAGTTTCTTGCATTTGAAGAGTATTAGACTCAAATAGCGCCCCGTGTTCAGAATTGGCTGAAGAATGTTTTTCTTCCGCATGGTCATGGGACTCCGTTTCACCAGAATGATTGTTCTTTCCATGCATACTCGTATTGGGATGGAACGTTAGATTGTATCTTCCGGTGGCTGTGGCTGTGAAAGACATAGATGCGTTATTCTCAGGTCCGACTGGTTTTTCTATATCATAACCGTGAAGGTGTACCATGCCTTGTTCATTTGATTGGAAATTTAGAGTAACTAAATTGTTTTGTTGCACTTTAATGGCACTTACCCCCCCTTCTATCTCTCTGTCAGAAATCTTCAACTCGTATTCTTGGTTATCCAAGTTAGATATTTCTGATGTGCAAGATGGAAGCACAAGAATAGTCATTAAGAATAATAATGCTATTAAACTATATTTCCATGTTGTATTCATTTTCTTGTTATATCCTTCCAATTTGATCAAAATGATGTGTCCTAATATCATCTTTGTCGTTTCATACTCGGGAATAACACGTGCGTAATTTCTATTTTTATTGTTAGGTTCAAAGCTTGCGACTTCTATTCTTTCTCTTTTCATCGATTATTGCCCTGACTGCGAATGCTATTATTCCTAGAAACGTGATGACAGTGACTAAAGTTAGAATACCTGATAGTGGACTTGGCTTTTGAACTTCCATTGAAAACTCTGCTAAGCCTTCACCGGCGCTGGCCTCTATACTTACCTTGAAATCCCACTTCCCAATGCGATCTACGTCAATAGCAACGTCATAATATTGAGGTTCGGCCGGGCTTGAAATGGCCGCGACTGGACCGATTTCTGGCTTCTTGATACTTGTAGTAGTCTCCGATTTTTCATTGAACGGCCCTACCGCTGAGACAAGTACTGAGGCATGGGTTATTTGTGATGACGAATTGATGTCTTTTATTGTCATTGTAAGGTGAAGCTTGCCGATTACAGGAGTTGGTGGTATGGAGCCAACGAAAAGTGTGTAAGGCCCTGCGGAGTATTCCTCAAACGATACCACCCTGCCATTAGCGTAGCTTTGTGTAGCTGTGCTATGCATTAGTACCAGCGCTAAAAATATTGGTACTAATAACAAGTTATTTATATTGTTTTTCATGTAATTTTGTACCTAAAGCACTCCAAAACTAATTTACAAGTATTCTTTGTATGGTTATATACGTGCTCTTGGGGGTATAGTGGGGGGCTTTAAGTAATATTTGTGGGTCAATTTATTGGGAATTTGGGTGAGATTAATTGTAGAAGTTGCTACAAAGGGCAATACCTGCTGACTAGTTCGTTCTGCTACTAGCAAACCAGCAATCGCCGCGAGTACTGCTGAATTGTTTGTTATAGCATATGAATATTTAGTCTCTACGCCAGTCGCTAACTCATTATTGCTATGATGATGTGCATGGTAAAAGTGTTTATGTTCAAAAAAGCCTTTAGAATTGGTATGTGTATGCCAGGGAATACTCTCAGAGTAATGGTGGTCCAAGAGCGGTGCTATAGTAGCCCAAGTTAGTGCTACTAGAATTACAAGGCATAAGCTCAGCTTGAGTTTAACTAGATTTGAGGACATATGAGACACTGCCCGAAAACACAACCAGATGCTCAAGCCAGTATCGTTTTGAGCATCTGGTAATGGTCAATTTACTATTTTAGAGAATCAGAAGTTCAAGACAAGAAGTACAGGTCGCTAATTTTCAGCTACAACCAGCTTGAATAATAGAATTTCCTTGTCTTCAGGAGTGAAAGTTACATCAAAACTGCCTGCTTTGTCTGCCGTGAAGAAGAAAGATATAGTATTCCCTGCTTGGACCATTTTCCCTTCCTCTTCATATCCAGCTATACGTACAAGCCCTGCTTCATCGGACCTTAAAATCCGCCAATCAAATTCATCACCAACGTTGATATTAATTACTTCCTTAGGAACGGTAAAGCCAGAACTGCTGCCAACTGCCCTGTCTTCTAAATACATCTGATATCTTCTGCTTTTGGCCTCTGCTGTCTGTTTGCTTGCCTGACAAGATGTAAAAAGTAGGCACATGGTTGCCAGAAGGATCAGAGGTAACGCTTTGTACCGGTATATAGTATTCATCGTACTAAACATATCTCCCTTTTTTGAAATTGCTTAAAATTTCGAAGTATATACGAACTATATTGTAATAAATTTAGTTTCATTTGTGAAATAGTTTTACGGGTCAGCTCATGAAATGTTCTAGTCTGGCCCGTCTTAGAATCTTGCCGTCGGCTAGGTACTGCTTCTTAGGATTCTATGTTAGAGTGATAGTATTTTCAGTGAATATTCAGATTCGCTGATGCAAGCGGCTCATTAACCACCGCAATTTGAAATCTTATATGGTAATACAGTCATAAAGCTAATTTTGGGGAGATTGTCGTTGAAACGTTTAGATGGCCGCGAAGTTGATGAATTAAGACACACTGAAATCAGTTTAGGACAGCAAGAGTACGCTGAAGGATCGGCTCTCATAAAAGTTGGAATGACCAAGGTGTTATGCGCTGTGAGTGTGGAGAAAGACGTCCCGGATTTTTTGAATGGAACAGGCCGAGGATGGATAACATCTGAATATGCAATGCTGCCGCGGTCTACTTTTACAAGGCGCCGGCGAGAAACCGTACCTCGTGGCAGAACACAGGAAATACAGCGGTTAATCGGCAGATCACTTAGAGCAGTTGTTGATTTGGAACTCATAGATGGAATGACATTCACGATTGATTGTGATGTTATACAGGCAGATGGAGGTACTAGAACAGCAGCCGTAACTGGTTCTTATGTCGCTTTGTATCAAGCTTTCTTTAACCTACTTAAGGATGGTGTGCTTAAAGAATTACCTTTCAGATCGGCCGTTGCAGCTACCAGTGTGGGAGTAGTTAATGACAAAGTATTTCTAGACTTATGTTATGAAGAAGATTACAAGGCTGAAGTTGATTTTAATCTTGTAATGACTGACACGGGTAAATTTGTCGAGATGCAGGGTACCGCAGAAAAAAATCCATTTTCTGGTATTTTGCTTGACAAAATTTTATCCGTGGGAGAAAAGGGCATCAAAGAATTAAATGCCATACAAGAAAATGTGATAAATGAATTTGTAAGTACGTGAGTAGTATAAGGCGGAGGCCAATGGAAGAGAAATGGGCAAGAATAGGCGATTTGGATCTGCATTATTTAGATTCAGGAGGGAATCAAGATGTGATCCTCATGCTTCACGGTCTAGCCTCATCTTGTCATTGGTATGATCTTATCTCTCCGTTCTTAACAGAGCATCATAGGCTTATTATCCCTGACCAGAGGGGCCATGGAAAAACAACCCAAGCCTCCAATGGGTATGACTGGTATACATTATCAAGAGACGTGATGGCGTTAGTGGACGAATTAGGTCTGGAAACAGTCACTGTGGCGGGGCATTCTTGGGGAGGTAACGTTGCGATAAATATAGCAGCTTATTATCCGGACCGCATCAAAGCGCTAATTATGATAGATGGTGGGTTTTTCACCCCAGAAATCATGCCAGGGGCTACGTGGGATCAATTTAGATCCAGACTGTCACCTAGAAAAGTTGAAGGAACGCGGGACGAGTATTTGGCCTATATGAAAAGAGGCTTGGAACCTTGTTGGAGCCAAGAGGTTCAACGAATATTGCTAACTATGGTGTGGGAGGATGTTTCAGGTCAAGTAGTAGATATCCTAAAGGAAGACAATCACGCTCAAATTGTTCGGGCTATGTGGGAATATCCTGCTTCTACTACGTGGAGCAAAATTGTTTGCCCAACGCTTATCATTCCTGCTGAGTCTGTTAGGATGTCTCATTCTGGTCTAAATATTCGCAAAAAAGTTGTCGAATTGGCTCATGAAGCTATTGAGGACAGTGAAGTCTTTTGGATGCGTGACACAATTCATGATATTGGATGGGACAAGCCTGCTGAGTTGGCTTTTGCTATAGACCAATTTGTAAGGTGATTTGAGTCCTGCTATTGCGGCTTATCCTCTAGTCAGTGTTATTGACGAAGGTCCGGCTTACTTTGTTGACGTTTCATATATTGATATTCAAAAGGGTAAGTATTGATATTGGATAGTCTGTTTGAAACATATACGCAGTCACAAATTAAGGCATGCCGAAGTAAATTTTGAGTTATCATCGCAATCAATTATGCAAGCGAAAACAGAGTTTTATCATCTTCACTGTTCGTAAAATTGAATTCTTAGAAATTGGTGAGCTTCTAAAGAAAATGCAGATTCCTAGACCTTAATCAGCTGGAGTATACGCTGGATAGTGTAGTAGCCTGAGATTATGCTTTACGACTAGCAGCCTGGTTAAGGCCATTAAAAACCAATTTTAAGTGGAGGTTAGTCCACAATGAGGAGAAGATGTGACGAATCTTGCTAGGATCCACGACACAAATCACGATGTCGAAAGAGAAGCTCTATTTATACATGGCCTGAGGTCTGAAATTCGAAAGACCATCGTAGGACAAGACGAGTTAGTACAAAGAGTATTGATAGGATTGTTGGCAGACGGACATATATTACTAGAGGGAGTGCCGGGTCTGGCAAAGACGTTGATAGTCAAAACAATATCTCAAGCCATCGATGCAAAGTTCTCTCGTCTTCAATTCACCCCCGATTTGTTACCGGCGGATTTATTGGGCACTCAAATATTTAACCAACGAACAAATGAATTTAGCGTTCATAAGGGCCCCATATTTGCCAACTTAGTGTTGGCTGATGAAATCAATAGAGCGCCGGCTAAGGTGCAGAGTGCTTTGCTAGAGGCTATGCAAGAGCGTCAGGTAACCATTGGTGACCAAACATTTCCATTAGGGGACCTTTTCTTTGTACTTGCAACTCAGAATCCTGTAGAGCAGGAGGGAACTTATTCTTTACCTGAGGCCCAGGTCGACAGATTTATGCTAAAAGTTATTGTGAGTTATCCTGAGCGTGAAGAAGAGCGGACAATAATGGACCGGATGACATCGGGACCATTATCTCCTGTCCGGCCGGTTGTTGATCCGGCAATGATTTTGCGAGCTCGCAACATAGTGAGTGATATATACGTGGATGATAAGGTGAAGGAGTATGTGCTGGACTTGATCTTGGCTTCTCGTAACCCTCAAGACAAAGGCATGGAGGAACTTCAGCCATTAATAGCGTATGGCGCCTCACCCAGAGCCGGCATTTTTCTGATATCGGCGGCTAGGGCAAATGCTTTCCTTTCAGGACGGAGTTATGTGACCCCTGAGGATATTAAGCAATTAGCACCAGATGTGTTGCGACATAGAATTATAGTCACATATGAAGCAGAAGCCGAGGAGATCACACCTGACAATATTGTTCAAACTATTCTTAATCATGTTGACGTACCGTAATACCTTAGTCCTGAAACAGACTGTATTTTAGAAAATCGAGAGAAAAACATTAGTGATTACTTCGGAATTAATGAAGAAAATTAGGAGAATTGAAATTACCACCCGACGACTGGTCTCTGACAGTTTTGCAGGGGAATATCAGTCGGTGTTCAAGGGGCAGGGAATGGAATTTCACGAGGTTCGTCCATATTTGTCAGGTGATGAAATACGTACTATTGATTGGAATGTGACAGCTCGTATGGGCACACCTTTTGTAAGGGTGTACAGAGAAGAAAGAGAATTGACGGTTTTGGTTATGGTGGATGCCAGTGCATCCTCCGATTTTGGATCTAAAGGACGGTTGAAAAGAGAACTGTCAGCTGAATTGACCGCTGTATTAGCTTTTGCCGCTACAACTAATAACGATAAAGTCGGATTATTAATTTTCACTGACGAGGTTGAGCTAGTCATCTTGCCTAAAAAGGGTCGAAGTCATGTTTTAAGGATTGTACGCGAGATGCTTGTGTTTAGGCCCGAGCGGGAAGGGACTAGTCTTAAACTCGCGCTTGATGCCGCTAACTTATTACTGAAACGTAAGAGCGTCATTTTCCTAATATCTGATTTTCTGGAAGATAAAGATAATTACCGAAAGGTGCTAGCATCTACTAATAAGAAACATGATGTTGTAGCTATAGATTTGACAGATCCTTTAGAAAATGAAATTCCGAAAGTAGGTCTCCTTGCGTTTCACGATGCCGAGACAAAAAGGGAAGTTTGGATTAATAGCAGTGATGAAAATTGGAAGAAATCCTTTAATCAAAAAAGAATGCAATTTGAAGAGTCAAAAAGTCATCTTTTTAAGTCCACAAACGTTGACAGGATAAAATTTACTACTGAAGAAGACTATGTGTCCAGATTGACTCATTTCTTTAAAGAACGAGTTAAGAGGCGGTAATATGTACGAGAAGCGCAGGTTACAACAGTAACACCGTGAGTAGATTCTATAAATGCCAAGTGATAATAAAATAGTCAACAGATTTTTCGCGATTGTTATTTTCAATCTGATTATTATGTTTACTGTTGGGCTATCAATTATAAATGCGCAGGGCCGAGATGTAAGGATTAGCTTTTACCCAGACATTGATAGTATGACCATTGGAGATCGTGGCATTTTAACGGTAGAAGTTAATTATCCTACCGGATATCAAATTATATTTCCTAAATTACCTACAAAATGGGGTCAATTTGAGGTGTTGGACCAATTCAGGGGACATGTCAAAATCTTATCTGACGGCCGCTCGATAGTTCGTCAACAGATTATGGTGACATCGTTCATGACTGGTGTTTTAGACAGTCCGAATTTAATTATAAAAGTTGTTGATGAGAGTCATTCTTTGAGTGAATATACTGCTCCGTCTCTCTCCATTGAAGTAGTTTCTGTCTTGCCTCAAAACGCTCAATTACGGGACATTAGGACGCAGAGAGATTTATCTTTATGGATTGGATGGGCTGTTATCCCTCTATCACTGGTAATAATATGTATTGTGGCAACGCCGCTATATTATTTTGTGAGATGGGTCGTTTACCGCAGACGAAATAAAGAAGGGGAGATTGATAAGAGATCGCCATATGAGCAGTTTGTAGCCCAACTTCAACACATTGACGAACTCGGTTTACTGTCAAGTGGTAATCTGAAAGAACACTATACATTGGTATCTGATTCGGTTAGACGATTTTTGTACCAAACATATGATTTTGCTGCGTTAGATTTAACCACAAACGAACTAGAAGGATCATTAAGAACGATGCCACTTGTGGTAGAAAGATCAGACGATTTGATTAGATTGTTGGAAGATTGTGATTTGGTCAAATTTACCGAAGTGAGACCGGAAGAGGAATCTACGCGACTCATAACTAGCAGAGCCAAGGAGATCATTGATGCCATTATTGGCACAGAGTACTTATCTAGGTGAAAGATGAATGACAATTGTCCAGGAGTCTTCTGTTGAATATTAGCTTCGCTGATCCGCAGTTGTTAATCATACTTGTTTTAGTGTTGCCGTTAGTCCTGAAGCGTCTTTGGGTGCCATGGGGCTATGGTTTGAGTAGTATGAAATATTCCTACACGGATTTAGTATCGAACTCCAAGGTTTCTTGGAAAATCAGATGTCTGGGGGTACTGTCTGGACTTAGAGTTTTGACCTTAGTGTTAGTGGTGATAGCGATTGCGAGGCCACAATTAGGAGAGGCAAGTGAGATTATAGAAAGTGAGGGAATAGATATTGCCTTGGCTCTGGATATTTCAGGGAGTATGCAGACAGTTGATTCAGACTATTTAAGTCGGTTCGAAATTGCAAAGCAAGTAGTAACAGATTTTATTGATGGAAGAAATGAGGATCGAATAGGGCTGATTGTTTTTGCCCATGAAGCTTTTGTGCAGAGTCCGCCAACTGTTGATCATAGGAATTTACAATTTTTTTTGAAGGAAATACAAACGGCGCCCGAATCGGGATTATCTGATGGTACGGCAATAGGGATGGGCTTAGCATCCGCCGTTAATCTGCTTAAAGATTCCCCTATCAAAAGTAGGGTCGTCATATTATTGACTGATGGCGTTAATAATAGCGGACTTATTGATCCACTTACTGCGGCATCAGCTGCAAAAGCATTGGATGTTAAAGTGTACCTGGTAAACGTAGCCAATACAGGTAGTGGACAATCCACGAATGTTGAAGAAACAACTGGGAATATTTCTATGAATGATACTGATTTGGCTGATACTACATTGACTCAAATTGCCAAGCTTACTGGAGGAGTCTCTTTCGCTGTTTCGGATTCTGAGGATCTGCAGAGTATATATGAGGAGATTAATGCTCTAGAGACAGATCAAATAGAGACGAGAATGATAACGAGGTATGAAGAGTTGGTTAAATGGTTTTTGATACCTGCAGTAACATTGATTCTCCTTGAGATATTTTTACGAACTACCATTTTTAGAGTCCTACCTTGAAGTGGAGAGCTGAGACGCTGTGAGTGAAAGCATCTTTATACAATATGTTTCCAGGTATTTTGGGGATTATTATTTTCTCTTCTTTATTGTTGTAGCTCCTATAGCAGGAGCATATTTATTTTGGATGTCTAGACGATCTAGGGTGGCACTTTCAAAATTAGGCGATCAGGATCTCGTAAATCATCTTACGTCTCAAGTCAATCACCGTGGCAGAAAATGGAAATCTATTTTGGTAGTTATTCTTTTGGTAATGATTGTTCTTAGTATGGCTAGGCCTCAATGGGGTCAAAACGTTAATGTTATTGAAAAAAGAGGGGTGCAGTTGATTATTCTTCTGGATGTGTCACAGAGCATGCTGGCTCGTGATGTGAAGCCAGATAGGCTAGGCAGAGCAAAGTTAGAGATTTTTAGCATAATGGACAAATTAGTGGGTGATGAAGTGGGATTGGTATTGTACGCTGGTGCGAGTTTTGTGCAGTTCCCGCTCACATTGGATTACTCAACGGCCCGAACATTTTTGTCGTCTGCCAATACTAATGTCATTTCGAGACAGGGTACTTCTACAGGTCGGGCTATGGAAATGGCTCTTTCCGCATTTGATGTCAATCGTCAAGGTCAAAAGGTTATTTTGATTGTTAGCGATGGAGAAAACCATGAAGGTGATCCATTAGTCGTTGCAAGAAAGGCCTCGCGCGCAGGTATTGTGATTTATACCATCGGTTTGGGGACTTCCTCAGGGGATTCACTGCCCATTTATGATCAAAATGGAGATATACAGGATTTTGTTAGGGATGCGAATGGAGATACAGTCGTTTCTAGGTTAAATGAAACTATATTGAAGGACATTTCATTAATTACAGGTGGTACATATTTAAACGCAAGGAACGGAATGATATCTGACAGGTTTTTAGGAGAATTAGCCAAGTTAGAGAGAGTAAGTGTTGAAAGGGATTTGGAAACTGTTAAGATGGAACGGTTCCAGTGGTTTCTTATGCTAGCCATTCTAATTATTTGCACACACGAATTGATACCTGACCGATATGGGATGCACCAATTTGTAGGAATGAGTAGGCAGAAATGAAATCCTTTTTAGTACCTATGATTATTCTTTCGAATTTATTGATTTCTTGTGGTCCTGTAGCTTTAATACAGAATTTAAAAGGTCATGACGAATATGGGTTGCAAGAATATGAGTCTGCTATCGGACGTTATGAAATGGCATTAAAATTCCGTAAGCATGATCCAGATTTAATGTACAACGTTGGGAATGTTTATTATAGGCAGCGAAGATACATAGAGGCTCAAGATCAGTTTCGTCGCGCTCTGTCCAATTCTAATCAGGAATTGGCGGTCTCAGTTTTGTTTAATTTAGGGAATGCGTTCTTCAATGATCTACAGTTTGCAAAGGCCTCCCTTGCCTATAAAGAAATACTTAGAATAGATAATTCTCATCAGGATGCGAAACATAACCTAGAGTTATCTAATCTGCAGCTTATGCGTGAATTGCGTTCAAGAGCTAGCGACAATTTGACCGATGACAGTATTAATGACAGTAGTCAGAAAACTGAAGATTCTGAGGTCGATACTATACCTGACATTCCATCTAAATTTAAAGAATCAGAAATCTCAGATCAAACTGTTCCGGAGCTTACTGAGGAACAAGCTCGTAATATGTTAGACGCCGTCGGGAATATGACAGAAACACTTCGGGGTCATATGCAGAGAATTTTAATAGATCCGGAGGGGCCTTCTGCTAGAAACTGGTAGCAAACAGATTGGAAAACAAAAAAACCTTCAATGGGCTTTGTCGGCACTATTAGTGTTTCTTTTACTTGCACTCTTGGCAAGTAATGCCGAAGCTCAAGTATTTCCCATTAAAGCTGAAATTGATAATTCTCTAATAAGCGTTAGTGACACTGCAATCTTGACTGTCTGGACATTAGGACCTCAGGATATGTCGCCCCCCATGCTACCCAATTTAAATGGTCTAGTAATATTGAATACAGAGTCTTCGTCAAATGTGACGATCGAGGGTGGTGTAACTACTGTTGAACGAATTTACAGATATACGCTTCAACCGACACGTGCTGGAGAGCTTATTATAGACTCAGTTCGGATAAATGTTATGGGACAATCTTACGCAACTTCTCCAATAGAGATAGAAGTAACTGAGAGTCAGGTTCCTAGTGGAGTAAGTGTCACTGAGAAAACTCTTAATAAACTGGAAGGGCTGGATTATTTTGTAGAATCGTCTGTTGACAATCCCAATCCCTATATTGGTGAACAGGTTATATTCGCATTTCGGTTTTATAGTTCTTTTGGTAAAGCGGACGACACTATTTACAGTCAACCAAAATATTCAGGATTTTGGTCAAGTGATGACTTAATCAGATTTGAATATGATGTTGAATCTGCAGGTAGAACTTACTTTGTTGTAGAAACCCGAACTCCTCTTTTTCCTACAGCCAGTGGATTATTGAGGATTGGAAGTGCTTCTGTACTTATCGAAAATCCTGTGACGATGAGCGTCAATGAATTGGTGACCGATAGCATTGACGTGGACGTTAAACCCTTGCCTGGGGGTGCTCCAGGTAATTTTCGTGGCGCTGTTGGGCAATTTTCTATCGAATCTCAACTGGAAAACTCAGTTGCCGTAGTAAATGAACCGATTGATTTTATGGTGACGGTAGGAGGAGAAGGTAATATCGTAGCTCTTCCAGAGACTTATGGCCCCAAGATGCCTAATGTTGAGACCATAAATAATCAGATCTTGGTTTCAAGTGATTTTGAAGACGGAAAACTCTCTGGGCAGAGAATTGAGAAAATGAAAATAATTCCTACGGCTTCAGGTTCTTTGAAAATCCCATCGATCACCTACTCGTATTTTGATCCAGAACAATTAGCTTATGTCACGATAGCGACGAGAATATGGTCTGTGGATGTGAATTCGGCCTTGGATAATATGAATTTGGAGAGCGTTGCCCCTTTAAAGCAAGTCATTCTACAGTCGAAGCAGAATAATCAGGTTTTAACTACTAGAGTCACTTATTGGCTGGCATGGATTATACCATTGCTATTACTAACGGGCGTCTATTTTTGGAAGATTCAAAGGGAGAAACAATTGGCTCTTGAAAGTGCTATGGGAGCTAGTAGGCTTTCACGTAAATATATTTCCGATGCTCGTAAGAATCGTGAAGATGTATTTCTAGCGGTTGACAAGGCAATGACCGTCTATTTAAGTAATCGTCTCGGAGGATCCATAGTAGGAATGACTATGAAGGACTTGGAAGAGTTTTTGGCTAATGGGGAAATTTCTTTTGAATTGGCTCAACGTGTAATCAGAAACAGATTCGCAAGTGAGGCCGGGCGCTTTTCTCCGACACAATTTTCCCTCCTGGAAATGTCCGGTGATGACTTATTAGATGAAGCCGAGTCTTTAATTGCTGATCTTGAACGAGAGTTATCATCATGAAAAAAGTACTATTCATAATAGGTGTTTTTCTTTTAGTGGGTTCGGTATCTGTAAGCGAGATTTATGCTCAGTCTCCTGAAGTAGACAGGATGTTGGACTTGGGGAAATCATTTTATGAAAAGGGTCAATTTCAAGATGCAGAAGATGTATTTAGGCAGTTAATAATGAGTGGTAATGAGAATAGCGCCCTGTATTATAATTTGGGGAATGCCCATTATAATCAAGGAGATGTGGGATTAGCTTTGCTAAATTATCGCAAAGCGCAACTTTTGAAACCTAGAGACATTGAAGCGAAGAAGAATATTGAAGTTGCGAAGAAAATCTCTGAGAATGCTCGCTTGACTCCATCAAATAATCTCGTGGCCGATATAACTAATTTGGCTGTGAATTCGTTTTCCATAAATGAAATTGCAATAGGGTCTTTGCTATGTTGGAATTTGTTACTTTTTGGACTGGCCGTAGCGATATTCAAATTCAAATACGGTATAAGGGTTGTAGCGAAAGTTTTTGTTATTTTTATGTTACCTATTGGATTGGTAAGCATCACGCTTTTGGGAATACAAATAGACTATCAACAACTTAGACCGGCTGTTGTTATGATAGCGGATGAAACTGAAGTTGCAGCGGGACCTGGGAGAGAATATAGGCGTATTACATCCGTTAAGAACGGCAGTGAGGGTCGTCAAATAAAAGAATTAGGGGATTGGAGGAAATTGTCATTGAATGAGGGAGAGGTTGAAGGTTGGGTTCCGGCGGATGCTGTGGGTGTTGTGGTGGTGGGTGATGGCAATATTCTGCCGAGTTTGAGGCCTTTGTTTGATTAGCAATTTATTCGCAGAGACTAAGAGGCAGGGATACCTCCAAAACTGAAAACCACCTCTGCACTTTCTCCTAAAGGGATATTATTTTCTTTAATTGTTATTTCCCATTGGCCTGCAATTGGATTCTCTATACCGTAAATGTCAAAGGATTTTTCACCTACTTGGTAATCATGTGAAATATCTCGTGGGGTCATACTTCTGAAAAGCGTCCGTCTCCTTCCTGCCTCC
>CAZQPS010000079.1:0-14518 GCA_964595285.1 uncultured Dehalococcoidia bacterium
AATTTCGGAAATTGACCTCCGAAATGCAAGTTGTCATTCAAGAAGAAATGCCCAAAACCGATTCTGATCTAAATCGACAACCTTTTGCTGCTGCCCAAGAATCACAGAGTACAGCTAAAGACGACCAAATATATAGTCAAGACATACCTTCTGATGCCGGTAAAAATGCTCCAGTAGCTTATGTGTCGGGTGCAGATTACAGTGTTCAAAATCCACCCAAAGAATCAGACGCGGGCAGAGACGTCTAAAGATGGACCAAAATGTTCCAATCAGAGAACACCTGCTCGAATTACGCAAAAGATTGTTTTACTCTTCACTAGCTGTTATTACCACAACTGCCATTGCTTTTGTCTTTCACGAACAAATTTTGATTTTGCTCATGAAGCCTGCACAGGGATTCGTAGATGTGCCAGGTGAAAAGCCTATATTTACTGATCTCACCGAGTTCATAAGCACTGCTATGAAAGCATCATTACTAGTAGGCGTTTTTTCTTCTCTGCCATTCATTCTTTACCAGATGGTCGCTTTTGTGGCACCAGGATTAAAACCGGCCGAAAAAAGATATCTTTATGCCCTGTTACCCATCACTGTTATAGTATTCCTGATAGGGGCTGTATTCGGATATCTTGTCTTGTTTCCTCCAGCAATAGCATTCTTACTGAGCTTCGGTGCAGATGTGGCAACCCCGTATATCCGAATCGGAAACTACGCATCTATAATGATCTCGCTCCTATTTTGGATGGGCTTGGTATTTGAAACGCCAGTAGTTTTATTCTTCCTCACAAAAATCGGAGTTGTGTCCCCTACATTTTTGACAAAAAACAGACGATGGGCTGTTGTAATAGCTTTTATATTGGGGGCTCTGATTACTCCTACGTTTGACCCTATTAATCAAACAATCGTAGCACTACCAATAATAGTTCTTTATGAACTCGGTATATGGCTGTCGAAAGCGGGGGCTCGAAGCAAGAAAAAAGACGAAAAGCAAACTAGTTAATATCTCGTTCCACTTGCGAAAATACTCTGTAGTCTAAAGTGCATGTAGATTTTGCAGAGAGCGCGACTGAATCACAGCTAAATTAGTCAGTCTTAGGAGCCGAATTTTCATCACCAGAAGAGCTAGACTCGTTGGTGGTGCCAATCATGGAGTCTACATCCTGAGAATCCACATCAGAATTTTGCGATTTCCGAAATTCTCTCATGGCTTTCCCCATAGCCTGACCTACTTGAGGCAGTTTTCCAACCCCGAATATCATCATCACTATGACCAGTACTATTATCAGCTCTAAAGGGCCTATACCTCTTACGAATGGCATCAAAACACCTTTCACATGTGAGACTTATGCTTCGCCTTGTGAAAATACTAAAGAAAGCATAGCCTCAATAATTTAGTTCGTCAATCCCATATACCCGTTTATGAGGCCTAATATGTTATAATTTTAATCGGTTTAGGAGGTGTATTTGTGGCTGAAAATGGACATCGGCAAATTGTGAAATATAGTTTCTATAAAATCGACCCTGCTTGGCGAAGGTTATCCCAAGAAACCAAAATTAGTCACACTTCTGAATTCGCCTCAGCCGTAACCGACATATCCAATAGAATATTTACCAGAAGTTTCAGTATGGTGGGTTTAAGAGGAGACTGTGATTTTCTTCTCTGGCATGCGGCCGACGATCTGGAGTCTATTCAAGAATCTGCAACTGATTTGTGGAGCACTGAACTTGGCGGTTACTTAACTCAGCCTTATTCATATCTTGCAATGACACGTAAATCACAATACGTGGGTGGACATACGCATAAAGAACAAGAAGGAACCAGTTCTAGATTAAACCCAGGCCTGGCAAAGTATTTTATTGTGTATCCCTTTTTGAAAACCAGAGAATGGTACCTACTACCGACTGAAGAACGACAGCGAATGATGAGTGAGCATTTCCGAATTGGTCACGAATACCCTTCAGTCAAAATAAATACGACATACTCCTTTGGCCTAGACGACCAAGAATTTGTCGTCGCATTTGAGACAGACAGCCCTGGTGATTTTCTAGACCTCGTTATGGATTTGAGAACTGTCGAAGGTAGTCTTTATACTCTGCAGGACACGCCGATTTTCACAGGCATCCACATGGACATCCAGAAAACCCTCGCTACCTTGGGCACCTGATTCGTACCAATAATCGCCGACCACTCTACCAATGCTAAGATAATAGTAAAAGCCATCAATAAGTTCCAACGGGTAATCGATACTGTTAAAGATATCACGCTTGCCCCGTGGGACTGATGTATTTACCAACTTAAATCTGAAATTTTACAAAAGGGGCAAGTGCATGTTCTACAGAATATACACAGGTGCAGATGGGCAGTCACATATGGAAGAGTACTACCCTCCACATGATATTCCCGCAAAAAATATCACTTTTCGAAAGCACGAACCCGGCAATTTCATTGACTGGCATGTGGCCCCACGAAAGCAATTTATTGTCACATTAGAAGGTAGTGTTGAAATAGGATTGGGAGACGGAACAGTCTACACCTTAGGCCCAGGAGACATGATGCTGGCTGAGGATTTAACAGGACAAGGTCATACGACAAAGGCAGTGGGTGATATCACAAGAATTTCTATTGCTATACCATTGGAATAAATATTAGGAGTTAGATGCAGTGAAATTCGGCGTATTTTGGCAAGTTCCTGGATATGAAGGCTCAGACGTGGGCCGACGGCATTGGGAAACAATAGAGGAATTAATTCTAGCCGAACAAATAGGGTTTCATCAAGGATGGTTAGCAGAATCACCTTTTTATCCCACAAGACCTATGTCTCAGCCATTACTAGTAGCCACTGCCGCAGCGCAACATACCAAACGAATTAGATTTGGTACTCTGGCTACTCAGGTCCCAATGCACCACCCTTTGAATTTAGCCACCGCTGTAGCAACTTGTGACATATTAACTCAAGGCAGATTGGATCTATGTATAGGTGGAAGATGGGGCGGACCCGCCAGCCAGGTAATGGGTTTATCTTCCGACATTACTGGCGACGAAAGCAGATTGATGGTCTCAGAATATTCTAGAGTATTGAAAAATGCTTGGAGCACCAATCGTCTAAACTTTAAAGGCGACTATTGGGATTTCAATGATATCCCAGTCCTTCCAAAACCGATACAAACTCCCTATCCGCCTCTATTGATGGCGGCAAATAGCGACGGTTCCTTCAAATTCGCAGCTGAAAATGGATTAGGCGTCATTGGTATAACATTAACGCAGTCTGTTTCAAACTTGAGTTCTCATATCCAGACTTTCAAATCTAATCTAAATGAAATCGAAGCAAATGGAAATCCACAACCTTTTCATGTAGCTGTTTCTCTCTTCGTAGCAGAAACGAGGGAAAAGGCACATAATTTAATGAAGAGTAATTGGTTGGACACTGACATAATTTCAGATAGCCCACCGTCAAATTCCTCTGCTGTCGGCACAGGGAGACATGAATTTTCTTCAGGTGCCGGGAGTTGGGGTTCTTGGAATTTCGACACGGCAGTTGAACGCTGCATCTATGATAGCCCGGAGGGATGTGTAGAACAATTAAAACAGTTAGAAATCGATATCCCAGGTATAGATCAGTGCATCTTGGAATTCAACAGACGAGGCAGAATCAATACGAAGGCCGTCCAAGACTCAATGACACTCTTCTCTGAGAAGGTGATGCCACACTTCTAGACTGTCAGGCAGCAACTCTTTCTTTATACCTAACTAGGCGACACTTGCTCTTGATTCGTACGCAAACGCGCTATTACAACGTAACAGAAACTTTTCAGAGCTATTTATTTTACACCCAGATCGTTTTCCAATTGCCCTATGATACTGCCAATGGCATCAACCAAATGATCAACTTCATCTTTCGTAATAGTCAGTGGCGGACACAGACTTATAACGTCACCCCACCTACCAAGCAAATTATGTTCTCTCATGAGTAGCCCCATTCTCGAACCTAACTTTGCATCGGCCGGAAAGCGCTCTTTAGTTTCTCGATCCTTGACCAATTCAACCGCGCACAAAAGCCCTTTACCCCCCCGGACATCTCCAACTATTGGATGTTCATACAGGGTCTGCAGTTGCTCCAATAAATAATCTCCCATTTGCGCAGCATTTTCTACCAATCCTTCTCTCTCAATGATATCAAGGTTTACTAGACCCGCCGCACAAGCAGGAGGATTACCACCAAAGGTAAACAAATGCCTAAAAGTATTAGCGCTATCCCCAAGGAAAGCGTTCGCGACATCACTACTAGCTATTGCAGCGCCTATTGGTACATATCCACTAGTTAAAGCCTTCGCGACGGTGAATATATCCGGCTTTACACCCCAATGTTCCGTCGCAAACATTTTCCCAGTTCTTCCGAAGCCATTTATGACTTCGTCGCAAATCATAAGCACACCATATTTATCACATATATCCCTTACAGCAGGCCAATATTCATCATCAGGTACATGTATCCCAGAGGCAGCCGATATTGGCTCCCCTATAAAGGCTGCTACAGTTCCAGCACCTTCGTGCAGTATAGCCCTCTCCAGATCTTTTGCAGCTTCTATGCCACTACCAAACACCCCCCTGTACCCATCCGGATTAGTAATATGAATGTTCCCAGGCACCAGAGGACCAAAATCAGCAGGTATGGAGCCCCCGTCCATCGTTGACTCCCCACCTCGACCCAAGCTTGTACATGCCATAGTTGCTCCATGATAGGAGCCTCGTCTACTAATTATTTTCCAGCGACCAGGTTCCCCATTCAATCTGTGATAGCTCTTGGCCATCTTAAGTGCCGTTTCCACAGCCTCAGATCCCCCACTTACGAAATACACTCTAGAATCTGGGTCCGGAGAAATACTTGCCACCTTTGCGGCTAATCGTGCAGTAGCCGGACTTACCATATCAAATGGGGTGTAAGCTATCTCTTGCATTTGCTCGTAGACAGCGTCAGCAATCTCCTTGCGGCCATGCCCAACTGCCTTCAACCATAGACCGGCCATGGCGTCGAACCATTGAGACCCAGAAGCATCTTTTACCCAAACACCTTTGCCGCCAGTTGCTACCATCAATCCAGTTTCATCCGAGACGTCACCAGCCATCTTTGCGTGTGGCCAAAAATGGTCAGCTGCATCTTGCTTAATTTCCTCTAATTGTTCACCGGTCAACATAGTAACCATTCTGCACGCTCCTATACGTCAAGTACGTCAAGATTCTCAAGAAATTCCCAGATTGGATTGGTTGTCAATACCTAGGCAGATGATACCATTAACTAACTAGACATGTCATCTAGAGCAGATAGATACCCAAGAAAGGGTTGTAACAGCGATGTTATGGTAGATTTAAAAATAGCTTTCAAACGATTTTCGCAGCTAGAGGCGAAAGGTCAATCAAATCTATATGAATACTTGACGTTAGAAATATCAAAGGATCCAGAGCTGTTGCAAATAGCCTCGGTAATACCTCCAGAACAACCTGCTCCCAATCTTTTCCTGGCAGCGGTTCACTGGCTGCTTATGAAAAACTCCAACGAACCTCTCACAAATTACTATCCGCATTTGTCGCATATTCCAAGTCCCGATAAGGGTTCGTATGATGTATTTAGACGATTCGTTCTACGAAACAGAGACAAAATACAGGCTATTTTGCGAGAGAAAAAGGTCCAAACATGCGTTGTCGAACGCTGCGGAATTCTACTGCCAGCCTTTGCAACTATCGCTGCGAGAAACCCCGGTAAAAGTCTGGCTCTTGTAGAATTCGGTGCAGCGGCGGGACTAAATCTATTTTGGGACAAATACAAATATACTTACCTTAACTCTGACATTACTATAGGCCCGTCCGAATCTAAAGTTTCAATAGAAACGAAATTGCGTGGCATGTACCGTCCAGCGATGTTTTCCAATATGCCAACCATATCGCATCGTGTAGGGATAGACTTAAGCCCAATTGATGTCTTCAACGCCGATCATTGTTCATGGCTTAAGGCACTATTATGGCCACAGGAAAAAAACAATACTAGACTATATAACCTGACCAATGCTATCGATCAAGCAAAGCTCCACAGACCTAAAGTTTACAAGGGCGATGCAATCAATTTGCTCCCTGATATCCTTTATAACATACCTTTAACGGATACATTAATAGTCTACAACACTCATACTCTAAACCAGTTTGCCGAGACTGAACAAGTGAGGCTAAATCAAATAATGGACAACGTCGGAAAACGACGTAACTTCTATTGGGTCTCAAGTGAATATCGGAGCTCTGTGAACATTTTTGACAAATCAAAAGGACTTGATACGCTGAGACCCACACTTCTTCTTTCAACATTCACAAATGGAGAGCGGTTTGACGAAACACTAGCAAAGTGCCATCACCATGGTGCCTGGTTAGAATGGTTCTCAAAGTAATAGGACGTACCTCAATGACTACTAACGAAGCCAATCAACTTTTCCTATGTGCCAGCAGCAGAATTCTTTCTGCTTACTGGGAATTTTACCCTAACGTAGCGTCTAGACTCGGCCTAAATGACTATGACGGAAGAATTTCCGACATTTCCAAGGAATCTATAAACAAACGAATTATCGCGTTAAACGAATTTCTGTCAGATTTAGACAGAATCGATTCTTTCGCGCTAAGCGTTCAGGCATATTTTGAATACAGAACATTAGAATGTTCCGTGAAGACAGAATTATTTGAACTTTCAAAGCTTAAAATTCAGGAATCAAACCCAATGGAGATGTTGACACACATCGACTTGAGCCATTACTTAAAACGTCCCGTGACTACAAAATCACACCCCATAGAGGCGCTCCTAGAGGCGCTTCAAAAAATCCCAAAATTCCTATCACAACTTGAGGATTCGCTATCCAATGATCTACACGAAACGATAATAGAAGCAACCATTGAATCCTACGAAGGCATTTCCGATTTTTGGGATGTGGAACTACGTGAAGAAATCCGTCGTGTTGGCAGCATATTGGAATATGAACATTTTAACGAAGTAATAAGAGAAGCACGAAAATCAATATCTCTATTCGTCTCGTTTCTTAGGAATTCCAGTGATGACACAGACAGATCTTTCTCAATTGGGAGAACACAATTTTCTGAATATCTTAAAGTTAGTGAAATGCTAGACATTTCAATTGAGACATTGCTTGAAATCGGAATTGCTGATCTCACTAAGAACCTACACACCTTCAGACTTGTGGCAGAAAAGATGCATCCTACCTTCCGTGGAGATCCAAAACATTTGATAAAGATCATCAAACAAAACCATCCATCAGAATCTGATCTAATAGCGTATACAAGGAATTTAATTTCAGAGATAAGGGAATACGTAAGAGACAAAAACCTTGTTAGCATACCTACCGAATCTATCTGCGAAATAGCTGAAACCCCTAAATATCTAAGGTGGGCTTTTGCCGTTCTAGATACACCAGGACCATTCGAGGCAAGTGGCGCACCATCTTTTTTCTATATAACACCGCCTAGTCCGGATTGGACAGAAAAGGAAAAAGAGGAATGGCTAACTACGTTCAATTATTCTTCACTACGTTCCATAGCAGCCCATGAAAGTTTCCCAGGTCATTACCTTCATCATCTCCATTCTACGAATCTAGAATCGACTATAGGAAGCATATTTAAATCATATGCACATAGTGAAGGTTGGGCACACTACGCAGAAGAGATTATTATGGAAGGAGAATATGCAGAAAATAATGTTTGTTCCCATCTAGCACAAATTCAAGAAGCGCTAATCAGGAACTGTAGATATATTTGCTCAATTAAAATGCATACTCAAGGTATGACAGTTGCCGAAGCTACAGCATTTTTCGTTGAGAACGCCTACTTAGAAAATCTTCCGGCCTCAAAAGAAGCTATAAGAGGCACGTTTGATCCAATGTACCTAAACTATACTCTTGGGAAATTGTTAATTCAAAAATTTAGAAACGATTACAAATTAGTCAAGGGGGAACACTATACCGATAAATTGTTCCACGATAAAATCCTCTCGTATGGAGCTCCGCCAATCCCCCTGTTAAGGGAATTAATATTGCGACACTCCGAGGGAAACGTATTGTAAAATCTAGCGATGACCAATAATCGCACTGAAACTTTTAGTTTAATGGAATCTTTCAGTGCATTAAAAAAGGGGTCGGTTAAATTTTGGAAAATAGAACCATACTGGTGACCGGTGGGGCCGGCTATATTGGGAGTACCATTTGTTCTGCCTTGCAAGACGAAGGTTATCTACCAATCGTATTAGACGATCTATCGACTGGGTCAAGCGAATTCGCAAAAAGTCATCGATTCTACCAGGGAGATATAAGTTCACGTGAATTAATCAGGCAAATATTCGCTGATCATCCCAACATTTACTGCGCTATACACTGTGCAGCAAAGGTGATAGTACCTGATTCAGTTAAAAATCCTCATCTTTACTACAGGACTAATGTAGCGAAGTCAGTAGAGTTTTTCAGAAATTTAGTTGAGGTTAAATGTAATAAAATAATTTTTAGCTCCTCGGCTTCCGTATACAAACCGTCTGACAATTTTCTCGTAGATGAAGATTCCATCACAGATCCCAAAAGCCCTTATGCCCGCACTAAATTTATGGTTGAAATGATCCTACGAGATTATTCTTCCGCATATCACTTGAATTCTATCAGTTTGAGATATTTCAATCCTATTGGGGCTGATCCCCTTATGCGATCAGGACTTCTAAGCCTATCCCCTACCCACATACTCGGGAGACTGATAGAAGTAGCAAGAGGACGTTCTGACGCTTTCAGTATAGCTGGAACGAATTGGCCAACACGTGACGGCACAGCAATTAGAGACTACATACATGTGTGGGACTTAGCACAGGCACATGTTAAAGCCATAGAAAGCTTCAATCAAATCAAAGCACCGCAATCTGGGGAGGCGGGAAGTTATCAGGTTTTAAATATTGGTACAGGTGAAGGTGTAACGGTGAAGGAGTTTATAGAAGCATTTGAACTGGTCTATGGCCACAAGATTAAAAAATTGTCTCGTAAGCCAAGGCCTGGAGACGTTGCTGGTGTCTACGCTAACCCCAAACTGGCCAATGAATTACTTGGCTGGCATGCTAAATCGTCAACATCACAAGCTATCTCCGACGCTCTTGAATGGGACAACAAAAGAGACAATACGCCTATCTAATAAGGTAAAATTTTACTTGTCGTCCACCTGGGGAACAAATTCGGCCGCGATATGGCGACGCTGTATCTTACCAGTTGCCGTTCTCGGCAAAGTATCTAAAACATAAATTTTATCCGGAATTTTAAAATCTGAAAGATAATCACTACAAAAAGATCGTATTGCATCAGTTGATACATTTTCCGACAAAACCACTGCAGCCTGTACAACCTCGCCATATTTCTTGTCTGGAACACCGAAACATACCGCTTCAGCCACACTGGGGTGCCTTAAGAGGGCTGCATCCACTTCAAGAGGGGAAATCTTCTCTCCTCCCCGATTGATAAGTTCCTTCAAACGGCCAGTCAATCGTAAGACACCTTTCTCATCCAAAAACCCCTGATCCCCTGTTCTGAACCATTCCCCCACAAAGGATTCCTCATTTGCTTGGTGGTTCTTATGATACCCCTTGGTGACATTAGCTCCCTTGATTACAACCTCGGCTCGGCCCCCGAGCTCCAAAAAATTGCCTGCCTCATCCATTATTCCTAATTCAACACCTGTTCCCTGACCAACTGTCCCTGGTTGTCTTAATCCTGGAGGTAGCAAATTGGACGACATTTGATGAGAGGCTTCTGTCATACCATAAGCTTCCAAAACTGGTGCTCCGAATCTCGACTCTAAATCGGCAAACACGCTTGGGGCCAAAGCAGACGAACACGACCTAATAAACCTGAAACTTTCAGCGGGGGCCTGATCTTCCTCAGCTCGAGCTAAAAGTATCTGATGAATGGTTGGTACGGCCGAATACCAGGTAGCCCCGTAGGCTGATTGGTCAAGCCAAAATTTACTCGCGCTAAATCTTGGAGGTACTACTATTGTGCCTCCAGTCTTGAGCGTACTGAGGGCAACTCCAATGAGTCCATGCACGTGAAATAATGGCATCACCACCATTGCTACATCATCGGAAGTCAAATGATATGTAGAACCAATATTGTCCAACGAAGTGATAAGATTTTTATGTGTCAAAGGTACGCCTTTAGGCCGACTAGTCGTTCCTGATGTATGTAAAAAAAGTGCTACATCATCTTCTCCGGGAAATGAGAAATCTTTTAATCTTGTCATAGGGGCCTCGTCAAAGCATAAATCCATCGCTCCTTCTTTAGTCGCTCTAACTTCAATAACTTGAATACCAAGCTCTCTTGCGGCATCTTTGGCAGCATGTTCTTCGAAAGGAACTATAACTGCCTGTGCCTCCGCATCTTCCATATAAAACTTGAATTCTTCAGCGGTATATGCCGAATTTAGAGGAGCAGCAATTGCACCGTATCGCACAACTGCCAAGAACATCACCATAAACTCTAAACTGTTAGGCAGTACTATCGAGATGGCACTTTTTGGCAGCATTTCAATACCTGACAGCAACTCTGATACCCTTACTACTTCATTACCTAGATCAGAATAGGTTGTTATATGACTATCGGGAACCAGAATCGCGTTAGCCCCAGATTTATATTCCATAAAATCAGCAAGTGTAACCACTTTTTTTCTCCAATATACAGCTATTACCTTAGTCCTGATTATCCACATTATGGCTGAAGGAAGCAAGAACTGATACCATAAATTCCCCAAAATGAGGAGTTTCTGATTTAAGTGGAACATGTCCCAATCTATAAAGGCGACACAACTTCAATATGTATATGATGGTGGTGGTAGAAATCTTACCGCTCTGGATCGGGTGGACCTAGACGTTAAACCAGGAGAGTTTGTATCCGTTGTAGGTCCCAGCGGATGTGGCAAGAGCACGTTGCTGAAGCTTATAGCCGGCCTGCTAGTGCCAACCAATGGGAGTGTCACCATCGGATCAGGCCCACCTGCTAAAGCTCAAAAACTGAAAAATATCGGGTTAATGTTTCAAGAGCCAGGTTTACTTCCGTGGCGTACTGTGGCTCAGAATATAACATTGCCCACAGAAATAGCCCCCAATTCGTCATATGGGAATCAATCAAATTCAGATAACACACCTAAAGCGCTGCTTCGTCTGATAGGCTTAGAAGGATTTGCGACTTATTATCCCAAAGAACTCTCTGGAGGCATGAAACAGAGGGTTGCATTAGCCAGAGCTCTAGCAGCCTCGCCCGAAGTATTGCTTCTAGACGAACCCCTTGCAGCCCTAGACGACATCACCAGAACGTCTATGCGCTATGAGCTAATACGAATTTGTGAATACTCTAATCTTTCAGTAGTTATGGTAACCCACAATTTGAGGGAAGCAGTTTTGATGTCAGACAAAGTTGCGATTCTAACATCTCGACCAGGAAGCACGACTGCCACAGTGACAATAAATCTACCTCGCCCACGGATACAAGGTATAGAAGATACTTTAGCGTTTATTGAATACGAACAAAAACTAAAGAATCTGTTATCCATCGGAACTGAGACTGATATTAAATAACCCAACCGTAAATCTGGGAGCAATGGAGCATAATATCCTGAAGATTTAATTGTGAGAGTTAAGTGCAAAAATATTTTGTAAGATTCATGAAACTATCTAGCTATACGATTCCACCAACATTGGCATTATTTCTGCTACTTTCCATTTGGGAAATTTGGGTAAGAGCGGCTAACGTTCCTATTTATATATTTCCAGCGCCATCTATAATATTTACAAGACTATTTCAGGATATGGGCTTTTTTTTATCCCACGGTATGACAACGCTGACCGAAGCCTTACTAGGATTCATCCTCGGAGCAACCATAGCAATGACTGGGGCTACATTTATGGCTCATTCTAGGCTTCTAGAAAGAAGCTTATTGCCAATAGCAGTTATGATTAAAGTGACTCCAATAGTGGCTATAGCTCCAATATTCGTTATATGGTTTGGGTTTGGATCGTTTCCAAAGATATTGATAGCCTCACTAATTACATTTTTCCCTGTTCTTGTAAACGGCATGTCGGGACTTCGGAATGTGGATCCAGTAGTTTTAGATCTCCTCAATTCATTGAATGCTTCTAGACGAGAAATCTATTTCAAGTTGCGATTGCCCAGTTCTATGCCTTATCTTTTCGCGGCTTTCAAGATATCAATCCCTCTTTCAGTGATTGGAGCAGTCGTAGGTGAGTGGTTTAGTGGAGACAGAGGTCTGGGCAGTGTAATTATTGTGTCTCATGCCAATCTAGATATGCCAACTCTTTTTTCAGCGATATTCGTTCTTGCCGGTATAGGGGTTGCTCTTACGATTATAGTATTTTATCTGGAAAAAAAAGTCTTGCGGTGGCACGACTCATCAGTTATAACTTAAAAAAACATTGGAGGACCTTAACTGATATGAATGACTTTAGGGTAGTTGGTAACTGTAATAAAGCCAAACTTGTTATTATCACTTTTTTCTCATTAATAGCTCTACTTGCGTGTGGCGTTATGGAGACGAGCGAACCTAATAATGTGACCTTCATGGCCGGTTACAAACCTCAAGCAAATCTACCTTTTGTAGCAACCTACGTGGCTCAAGAAAAAGGCTATTTCAAAGAACATAATCTTGAAGTAGAGATCCTGCACACAACATCCGGCGATAATATACAACTTCTTATGTCCGGAGATGTGGACATCACCACCTCAGACGCAACGTCAGTTCTTAAGAGGAGATCCGACCCAGGCATACCTATAACAGCATTCGCTCTCTTTGGTCAAAAAGGGCAACAAGGGTTTTTATCATTGAAATCCTCTGACTTCAATTCTCCTAAAGATTGGGAAGGCAAAACTTTCGGTTATAAATTTTCACAACCTCCTGAATATCTCGCAATACTGGAAAATGAGAAAGTAGATCGCACCAAAATACAAGAGGTTCGCGTTGGATTTGACCCTCGAGTGTTAACTGAGGGTCAGGTGGATATCCTAGCAATATTCAAATCCAACGAGCCCGATACTGTCAGGAATCTAGGTTTCGAAGTTGATCTTTGGGATCCAGCAGACTTCGACGTGCCCACTCTAGGCCTTACATATGTAACTCGAGAAACTGACATTGAAAGTGAAGTCGTGGAGCAATTCTTAAAGGCCACTATGAAGGCACTAGAGTTTACAATTGAAAACAGGGATGAAGCTATTGATATCGTTATGAAATATGCGCCGGAAGAAGACCGAGACCATCAGAAATTCATGTTGAATACCGAGATAGATGACGCTCAGAGCGCCATAACAGACATGAATGGTTTAGGTAGCATGACTTCAAACCAATGGGAATCCTTATATGGACATCTAATCCGATATGGTGCGCTCCCTAAGGAATTCGATATCAAATCCGCATTCACGATTGATGTTTTGGATCAAGTATATAAAGGTAACAAGCTTAGATAACCACTATGGTGCTGACGCCTTTCCAGCTCTCTCACGAAGAGAAAACTATTTATCGTACGGTGAAAAGAGACACTGCTTATGCAAAAATCTAGTGCTGGGAACATACTAATTATGCAATCTGGAGGTTGTACACCTGTTATCAACAGGAGCCTTAGAGCTGCTGTTGAGGAAATAACCGAACTCAACCTAGGAAACAATATATTAGGTGCCCATTTTGGATTAGAAGGTCTATTACAAGGCCAATTTATAGATTTAGGTCGTATCAGCAAATCAAAGTGGGATGCTATTGCACAAACTCCTGGAGCAGCCCTAGGGTCCACACGCAGAAAGCTCACCGAAGCAGACGAAAGTATATTATTGAAAATTTTGAAGGAAAAAGACATAAGATTTCTATTCATCATCGGAGGAAATGACTCTGCAACGACAGGCGAAAAAATCAATCAGCTCGCAAAATCAAATAGCCATAGGATGACAATCATTAATATCCCTAAGACTATAGATAACGACCTTGTGAAAACAGACCATTCTCCCGGCTATGGCAGCGCGGCCAGATTCGTCGCACTAGCGACTATGGGTTCTGCAAGAGATGCTGAATCCATGTCAAAGTCGGCTCCAATCACTCTAATTGAAGTCATGGGACGTGATTCAGGATGGTTAGCGTCAGCATCTGCACTAGCGAAACGAGAAGAAAAAGATGGGCCTCACCTAATATACGTGCCTGAAATTCCCGTCAATGAAAATCATTTTCTATCAAGCGTAAAGACGACATATGACGAATACGGATTTGCCATAGTAGTGATTGCCGAGAACATCAGATCTACTCTCGGCGTATTTGGAGATCAAAAGGAACCAATGCACATGGACGATTTTGGTCATCCATACTTCAGCAGCCCAGGTTTGTATTTGTCGAAAAAAATTACTGAAACATTTGGTTTGCGGGCTCGGTATGAAAGTCCAGGAACTATCCAAAGATCCATGATGA
>CAZQPS010000080.1:0-10587 GCA_964595285.1 uncultured Dehalococcoidia bacterium
AAAAGGAACCAATGCACATGGACGATTTTGGTCATCCATACTTCAGCAGCCCAGGTTTGTATTTGTCGAAAAAAATTACTGAAACATTTGGTTTGCGGGCTCGGTATGAAAGTCCAGGAACTATCCAAAGATCCATGATGAATTGTCTGTCAAGTGCCGATGCTGAAGAGGCGGACATGGCAGGACGAGCAGCCGTCCGATATGTTATAGAAGGGGAGTCCAGTGTAATGGTCACCCTAGAAAGAGAATCAGGAAGAGAATATAAATGTACTACAGGGTTATCCCCGCTAGTTGATGTGGCAGGACGAGTAAAGACAATGCCATCAGAATTCCTCGACGCTGATAATGCCTTCGTAACGAAAGCATTCTTAGACTATCTCGCTCCCCTGATTGGCGCTCCTCTACCAGAATTTGGTCGACTATATTAGCCTATCTTTTGAATTGACAGTTTTACGGTAACAAAGTAAAATTATTTAAGAAAATTGAATAAGGGTGCTCTTATCCAGAGAGGCGGAGGGATCGGCCCCGTGATGCCCGGCAACCATCCAATGGAGATTGAATAGGAATTGGTGCCAAATCCGGCGAACTGGCTTAGTTCGTACAGATGAGAGTGTTCTTGATAACAAGAACTTCTCCTGTGGAGAAGTCTTTTTTTGTCAAAAAAGAGTCTGTGAAGACAAATAGCACGGAATCTCAGTCAAAGGTGAGGAAAGGTTTGCAGCCCGGCTGAGAAGACAATTTGGAACCTATCATTCTGGCACATGTTGCGCTGTTTCAGCGCCGTGAGAATAGAAGCCATTAATTAGGGGGGATTATGCCTACGAAGCAATCTGGTGAGCCTTACTACAGAATCAGCATAGAAGAAGCCGGCGAGAGACATGGTGACCCAGAAAGCGTCTTCGTTGATGTTCGCAGACCCGATGAATATGTCGAGGGACATATTAAAGACGCTCTCTTCATTACAGTAGACGATCTACTCGGTCGTATTGATGAGTTGCCGCGAGACAAAGACCTGTTGTTTATATGTGCGGCAGGTGTCCGCAGTGGATTGGCTGCAGAGATGGCTGCTGCGATGGGCTACGATGATGATAAGCTTTACAACATCGAAGCTGGTACACAGGCATGGATCGATGAGGGAAAACCAACTAGTTATGGCAATGACAATTAATGCGCTGGACGTCTCCAAAATTAGTTAGCCAACATGAGGTGGAAATTTGAACAAGCGTAAGAGAGTTGCATGGAACAAACATCGCGCGCATCTTAAGAAGCTTAAAGCGCGACGCAAATTAGAAAAAGGCGCAACTAAGTAGTTGAAAATTAGATACTTCTCTATTGAAACCCACTGTGAGCTGGAATATAAATCCATTCCTCTAAAATTCTTATTGAAATACACACCTCTCGTGAGAGGTGATTAATGTCGGTACTCGTAGTCGGTTCTGTGGCCTACGATACGGTTAGCACTCCAGAAAGTATCAGACAAGATTCTCTGGGTGGATCTGCTACATATTTCTCTATCTCCAGCAGCTTTTTTACAAAAGTATCTATGGTAGCTGTTGTAGGTGAGGATTTTACCAATGAAGATATCCAAATACTAAAATCTAGACATATCGACCTAACCAATTTAGAAATTAAGCAGGGTGATACCTTCAAATGGGAGGGTATCTACAGCACAGAAAATTTAAATACACGCTCAACACTCGATACAAGATTAAATGTATTCGAAAACTTCTCCCCTAACCTTAAGGGATCCCAACGCAGATGCCCTTATCTTTTTCTTGCTAATATAAACCCCGAGTTGCAAATCAACGTTCTCAGCCAAATGGAATCCAGGCCAAAACTAGTGGCTTTAGACTCTATGAACTTGTGGATAGATAGCAAGAATGAGCTCCTGAAAGATGCCATAGCTAATGTTGACGTTGTGTTTATGGATGAAGGTGAGACCCGTGAATTTGCCAAAGAAAACAATTTAGTTAAGGCGGCAAAATATATTCAAAGCCTAGGTCCAAAAATTATAGTGGTAAAACGTGGCGAGAATGGTGTTTTATTATTCAACAACCACGATACGTTCTCTGCTCCAGCATTCCCTATAGACCAAGTTGTGGATCCCACAGGAGCCGGGGACTCATTTGCAGGAGGTTTTTTGGGGTACCTAGCCTCCAGTAACGATCTTTCAAATGAAGGCTTCAAACGGGCCATAATAGTCGGCTCAGTAATGGGATCATTCTGCGTTGAAGAATTTGGTGTGGAAAGAACATCAGGACTAAGTAGTCAAGAAATATGGACTCGTATTGACTCGTTTATTAAACTCACACAACTCAGTCCTGAGAAGGAACTTCCAAATTGGAACAACCTTTTCGCAGGGGAAGACATATTTGTGCCACCAACTAACACTAAGTGAATTGATCAAATTTGCGACAGACAAAGGGAGGGGAAATTGACTGCTAACTCTAAAATTAGTGACGTTCTAGATACTTCTTTAGCCCATGAAGGAGTGAAAAGGATTACGTGGGCTGAAAGAGAAATGCCAGTATTAAGGCAAATCAGAAAGAGATTCCTCAAGGAAAAACCCCTGGAAGGCCTGAAGATAGCAGCCTGTCTCCATGTTACAACAGAGACCGCCAATTTGATGCTTACTCTGAGAGACGGGGGAGCGGACGTCGCGCTTTGCGCTAGCAACCCCTTGAGCACTCAAGATGATGTCGCCGCCGCCCTAGCTAAAGAATATGGCGTTGCAACATTTGCTATTAAGGGCGAGGATAACGAAACATACTATCGCCACATAAATTCTGCTATTGATCTTAAACCGAATATGACTATGGATGATGGCGCGGATGTCGTGGCAATTTTACATTCAACGAGAACAGATGGATTAGCCAACGTTATAGGGGGAACGGAAGAAACCACAACAGGAGTCATACGTCTTAAAAGTCTTGCAGAAGAGGGCCGCCTTAAATATCCCATAATTGCAGTCAATGACGCAGACACTAAGCATTTCTTCGACAATCGATATGGAACCGGACAGAGCACCCTAGACGGAATTACAAGAGCAACAAACGTGTTATGGTCTGGAAAGAAAGTCGTCATTGTAGGGTACGGATGGTGTGGGCGTGGAGTTGCTATGAGGGCTAAAGGTATGGGAGCTGACGTCATAGTTACTGAAGTCAACCCCATACGAGGATTGGAAGCCGCTATGGATGGTTATCGCGTAATGCCAATGCTAGAAGCTTCTAGTATTGGGGACATTTTCATAACGCTTACTGGTGGTATGAAGGCAGTCGCTAAAGAGCACATGGAAGTGATGAAAAGCGGGGCTATTATAGCGAATAGTGGACACTTCAACGTGGAAATAGATATTGATGCACTTGAACAATTAAGCGACGCAAAGCAAGAAGCTCGCGAGTATGTTGAGGAGTATTTACTAGGAGATGGAAGAAAATTATACTTGCTTGGAGAAGGACGGCTAATAAATTTGGCAGCCGCAGAAGGACACCCCTCTGCGGTAATGGACATGAGTTTTGCGAATCAGGCCTTATCCGCTGAATATATGGCACAAACAGCTCACAATTTATCCCCAGAAGTATATACCGTCCCCAGAGATATTGATGATGAAGTTGGACGCCTAAAATTATCTGCCATGGGAATAGAAATAGATGAGCTAACTGCAGAACAAGAAAAATATCTGTCCAGTTGGAATGTGGGAACATGATTCTGAGAAATTAGACAAAGCAAGAACTATAATTCGCCTGCACGAGTAAGGAGTTTAATCAATGAGCCATACGTTCACCGAGTCGCCCTCGTATCTATTCACATCAGAATCAGTTACAGAAGGGCACCCTGACAAACTTTGCGATCAAGTGTCTGATGCTATTTTGGACGCCATACTTTCACAAGACCCCACTGCACGAGTGGCCTGTGAGACATGCACAACCACTGGCCTAGTCGTTGTCATGGGAGAAATCACGACTACTACTAGCGTAGATATTCCTCAAATAGTTCGAGATACGATCAGAGGAGCAGGCTACGACAATCCAGCATACGGATTTGACTATCAGGCCTGCGGGGTATCGGTATCTGTACACGAACAATCTAGTGATATCTCACATGGAGTGACCAATTCACTAGAAGTGCGAGCTAACGACGGGAATACGGCTGAAGTCGATACTCTTGGCGCTGGCGATCAAGGCATGATGGTTGGATTCGCTTGCAATGAAACACCAGAATACATGCCCCTACCGATCGCATTATCTCACGAACTATGCCAACGTATGTCTGTTCTTCGCAAAGAAGGAAGTCTCCCTTGGATGCGTCCTGACGGCAAGTCACAGGTTACTGTCGAATACGAATATGGAATTCCCAAACGTGTCCACACTGTTGTTTTGAGTACACAGCATGATCCAGATGTGAGTCAAACGATTATTGAAGAAAGCCTTATAGCTCAAGTGGCCAAGGAAGTCATTCCGTCGAAATATTTAGATAGTGAAACGCGCTTCGTCATTAATCCTTCCGGGAGATTTGTGACTGGAGGTCCAGTGGGAGACACTGGTCTAACAGGAAGAAAGATCCTAGTAGACACCTATGGGGGATTTGCAAGACATGGTGGTGGTGCTTTCTCGGGTAAAGATCCAACCAAAGTGGATCGATCGGCAGCGTATGCTGCGAGATACGTGGCAAAAAACATCGTCGCCGCGGGATTGGCTGACAGATGCGAACTTCAAGTTTCCTATGCGATTGGAGTCGCTGCCCCAATCTCTATTTCAATAGAGACCTTCGGGACTAGTAAGGTTTCGGACGCGAGGATAGAAGAGCTTATCCACGAACATTTCGATCTAAGACCTGGGGCTATTATTGCAGAGCTCAATCTACGTGAACCCATATACAAGAAAACTGCTGCATACGGTCATTTCGGCCGTAAAGACTTCTTGTTTCCTTGGGAACAAACTGACAAAGCAGCGTCATTAAAACGTGCTGCTTTTGGAAAATGATAATACTTTGTAATCATCAGTCCCACCTAACAAGGCAACACCTACACAGCGGCCAGTCAAAGGCTTGATAAAACCGGACGTTCAGTTTGATAGACTTAACATGGTTTCCTATGAGATATATAGTACTGTGTAACGAGACGCGGTCGATATTTTTGCGAGGAGCAATATGTCCATAAAGTTTGGCACGGATGGTTGGCGCGGAATTATGGCCGATACCTATACCTTCCAGAATCTAAGTTATTGTGCATCGGGCACATCGTCCTATTTAAAATCCCAAGGACAAGCCCACAGAGGTTTGCTAATTGGATACGACACCAGATTTCTTTCCAGGGAATTCGCGGAAACGGTTGCAGAAGTTAGTACAGCAAATGGTATCCCCACTTTGTTGTGCGACAGACCATGCCCGACGCCTACAGCATCTTACAACATGGTATCCAAAGATGCAGGTGGGGCAGTCATAATTACTGCCAGTCACAATCCCAAGATCTGGAACGGATTTAAATACAAGCCAGATTATGGAGGAAGTGCAACTCCAGAAATCGTTGCGCAACTAGAAGGATTTATATCTGAAGCATCAACAGAAACTAGCGTTAAAACAATCACTATTCAAGAAGCAGAACGAACTGGACTTTTGGAATATGTTGACCCTGAACCAGCTTATTTGGGACACATAGCAACCCTTGTCGATCTACAATCCATACGGGATGCAGGATTGGATCTAATAGTAGATTCCATGCATGGTGCCGGCGGGGGCTATTTTTCTAAATTACTTTCAGGAGGATCAACCCGTGTGAGAGAAATAAGGTCAGATCCAAATCCTGATTTCCCTGGCATGGATCAGCCAGAACCAATCGAACGCAACTTATCCAAATTAATCGAAGAAGTATCGGATGAGACCGCAGACATTGGACTAGCTATAGATGGTGACGCAGACCGGATAGGAATCATAAGTGACGGTGGCAAGTTTATTAATCCGTTAGAAACTTATGCCCTTTTAGCCTATCATCAATTGGAAGTTCTTCAAAGATCTGGCGCTCTTGTACGTTCTGTGACCACAACTAATATGATAAATCGCCTCGGCAGCCTGTACAAAGTTCCCGTAATTGAAGGCCCTGTGGGCTTCAAACATTTAGGTCCGTTAATGATGAAAGAAGATGCTTTGATCGCAGGAGAAGAAAGCGGAGGATTTGCTTTCCAAGGAAATATCCCTGAACGGGACGGCATTCTAAGCGGCCTAATGATTCTAGATCTTATAGTGAAAACTCAAATGGGTATTGAAGATCTGCTCAACACTATAACCGATAAAGTCGGGCCTCACTTGTTCAAACGCATGGACATAAAAATTAAAGATAGTCAAAAACAAACCATCGAGGCCAAGATTAAAAGCTATAATCCAGAAGTTCTAGGGAATAAAAAAGTAACCCGGATTGAACATGACGATGGTTCCAGGTACATTCTTGATGGCGGATATTGGGTAATGGCACGTCTATCAGGAACAGAACCACTGTTGCGAATCTACGCTGAATCGGACTCAGAGGACAATGTGAAAAGTATGCTTGAAGAAATACGTAATTGTTCAGGAGTATAAAACCAAATTAATATATTGGGCTATGATGATTGGTGCTTCACCCGGAAAATGGCCTTTTATTATGAACTACCAAATTCTGGTTTAACAATCTCAATAAAACGATAACATTAGAAACCTCTTCTAAACCCCTGGGAAATTTCTATAAATTTTGTAGGTTACAGTTGAAATGACACCCAAGTAACTAAAATGACCAAACACATATCAGCAAATATCATCTACGATCTGAAATCTGTCAGAGAACCAAATCTCTCCCCAGACGGGAAGAAATTGGTATATGTGAAATCTTCAGCGAGCCAACCTGATGGAAAGATAGATTCTACATTGGAAATACTGACGATAGACTCTGTTGGAACATCCAGCTTGACATCGGGGCACACAGATTCAATGCCTACATATTCACCAAATGGAGAGTGGATAGGATTCTTGAGAAAGTCGGCAATCGTTACAAACCAAATATATATAATCCCGACACTGGGGGGCGAAGCTCTCCAAATAACCAACCATCCCAAGGGTGTGTACGAATTTATTTGGAGTGGTGACTCTCAGTCCTTAATTTTTACTGGCGAAACAATTGAACTTAACCCAACTGATGTATCAAAAAGTCCACAAAGCAAAAAGGTTACTCGAATACGTTATCGACAGGATAGTATCGGGTGGCGAGGTAATTCCTTCAGACACGTCTTCACCATCAACATCAATTCATTAGCTTGTGAAAACATAATTCCACTACCTCTGCAAGAGGGAGATTGCAGGTCTATAAGGATCTCGCCAAATGGGAAAACGCTAGCACTAGTGTCGGATAGTTGCTACAACAGGGACATATCCAACACAAACGGACTCTACCTAATCGACTTGGATTCCGGGAAATATCGTTGCGCCTCCCAAGGCTTATACAACGTGGATTCAAGTACATGGGCTCCCGATTCGAAAAGACTAGCCATAGTAGGGTCTACCGATGACAGAATAGGTGCATCTTGGGGAGGATATTTATACATCATAGATCCTGATCAAAATCCTCGTCAGATTACGGATGATAGGATTAGACCATCCGCCGGTTATTCTCCTATTGCACCACCACCAGAACTAGGCTGGACGAACAAAGACGAAATAATATTCTTGGGTGAAAAAAGAGGTGAGTCTTTTCTATGCAAAGTACAGACTTCAGGGGACGACCTGACTTTACTAACTGAAGGTGGAGCACTCATTAATAGTATATCTTTGAATCTAGAACACACCACCGCCATTTTATCTGTGACCCCCCCTGACCGTTCAGACTACTTGGAGCTTCTTAACATTGAGCATGGTGAATCCAACGTCTTGCTAGAGCCTAATAGAGACTATTTTAAAGAACACAGTCCCGCAAAAATGAATAAGTTCTCTATAGTCCGAAATGGTTTCGAAATAGAAAGTAGAATTTTCTTGCCACCGGAATTTGATTCCAATGCCATATATCCAATGGTAGTTGATATCCACGGTGGGCCCAGCGGCGTCTTTATGGATTCCTTTAACCTCACACAGCAGGTACTTGCTGCGAACGGATACGTGGTACTAGCTGTGAACCCTCGTGGGTCAGCTACTTATGGCAATGAATTTATGCGCGCTGTCATTGGCGATTGGGGTGGGGAGGATTATCTAGATATAATGCAGTCTGTAGAACACCTTTGTTCAAAAACATATATTGACGAAGGGGCTCTAGGTATCACAGGATACAGTTATGGCGGATACATGGCGAGCTGGATTATTGGCCACGAAAAGCGTTTCAAAGCTGCCGTAATAGGGGCACCAGTGACAAATTTAAGAAGTTTCTACGGGACATCCGACATTGGTGTTCGGTTTTCTGAAATTCAACTACAGAGTCGTCCTGAAGAAAACACTGGAATATTCAATCGACTATCCCCATTGAATTATGCTCAGAATGTGGAAGCTGCCGTCCTGTTGCTTCATGGGGAAGAAGACTACAGGTGTCCAATAGAACAAAGTGAACAATATTTTGTAGCTCTAAAACGAAATGGGAAAATAGTAGAATTTGTTCGGTTCCCTGATTCTTCTCACAGTATGCTTCGCTTGGGCCATCCGAAATTCAAATCAGAATACCTGCAAAGAACAGTGAATTGGTTTGGAGAACATCTCACAACACCAGTGACACAAGGGTAGAGGCACAACTTATAAGATTATGAAGGAGCTTTCTTAAGATGAGTCTTGTTACGGGAGAAAATTTAGCCTTGCTTTACGGCGAGGTAGAAATTTTCTCGGCCGTTAATTTGCAAATAAACGAAGAATCAAAGATTGGTATAGTCGGGCCAAACGGAAGTGGCAAAACTTCACTTCTCAGGCTCATACTTGGAGAATACAGCCCTGATAAAGGGAATTTATCCACACTCAGTGATATGAAAGTCGCATATGTCCCCCAAAGACCTTCTGTGACAAACTCTCCTTCCGTAAAAGACTACATAATGGGCGCATTTACAGCAATTCAAGACATTGAAAGGCTGATGGAAAAATATGCTCTAGAAATTCAATCATCTGAGGGGAAAGACCGAAAAAGGGCAGAAAACAATTTTTCTATCTGCCTAGAAAAATATGATGTACTAGGTGGCCATGATCATATACGCCAATTTGAGCTTATCACAACAGGACTCGGATTAGATGAAGATTCTCTCAATACTTCGACCGAAGCTGCAAGCGGTGGGGAAATTACTAGGGCTAGTTTAGCTAAAGCTATCTTGTCCAACCCAGATCTTCTCATATTAGACGAACCTACTAATTACCTAGATTTCCAAGGGTTGAATTGGCTAGAGGATTATCTAGCCAAATTTACACGTAGCCTTTTAATAGTATCTCACGATCGATATTTTCTAGATTCTCTGGTACAAGAGATCTGGGAAGTTGACCGTGGTATGCTCATCTCTGGGCCAGGCAACTACTCAAAATACATAAAAGACAAATCATTACGCCTTAAGCGTGAAATATCAGACTACAAACGACAGCAAGAATATATTGCTAAAGAAGAGGCTTTTATACAGAAATATAGAGCAGGGCAAAGATCTAGAGAGGCACGTGGACGACAAACCAGACTCGAAAGGCTCGAACGTATAGAGAAACCAATAATTGAACCATCCTCACTGAAGGTAGCAAATATACAAATTAACCGTTCTCCCCAGGTGCCCTTGAAAACACGCGACTTAGACATAGGTTTCCCTCATAGTCCCACTCGGCTTATACATGTAGATACGTTAGAACTCAGCAAAGGTACGCGGACGGCCCTTATCGGGCCAAATGGAATTGGTAAAAGTACCCTGATTAAAACGCTACTTGGAATTATTCCTCCATTCTCTGGAAAAGCAACGCTAGACCGAAACGTAAACGTAGGTTACTTCAGTCAAGGGAACATCGAATTTCAAAACGATTCGACAGTAATAGAATCTCTAATAGAAATCAAGAACGTTCCTGTACAGCATGCAAGAAACCACTTGGCTCGTTTCCTCTTCAAAGGCGACGACATACATAAATCTATATCTGACTTAAGTGGTGGGGAAAGAGGACGTCTAGCATTGGCTCGTTTATTAAATACAGACCCAAATTTTTTAATATTAGACGAACCTACTACCCATTTGGACATCATGAGTAGAGAGGCTTTGCAAGAGGTACTTTTAGCCTATCAAGGGACTTTATTATTCGTTTCACATGACAGAAGGCTAATATCTAGTTTAGCGAATCAACTCTGGATCGTAGAAGACAAGCAAATCAAGATATTCAAAGGAACCTTTGAAGAATGGACAAAAAGCCCGTCGTTTGAAGATCCCCGACATTCTTCCCCTCCTAATTCAGCAGCCAAAATTAACCGTAAGAGACGTGGCGCAAAAAAGATTGTGCAAGACTAAGGCTTAAATTACGAAGAGCATATAGCCCAACTGGAAGGACAACTCATTAGTCTAGAAGAAGAAATAGAAAAAGCGTCATACGATCAATACATTGAATCTGTCTCTACTCTCGGCGAAAAGTATGCTTTAGTCAAAT
>CAZQPS010000081.1:0-7949 GCA_964595285.1 uncultured Dehalococcoidia bacterium
AATTGGAGCTCAGACTGCAATTGACTCAGGCCGCGCGATATCTGAAGGTGCCTTGCTAGGTCTCTACAAATTCAACAAGTATAAGTCAGCAGAGCAAAAAGCAGATTTCAATCGACTTACCATTATGGAAAGTTCAGATGACAAAATCAGAGAATTGAGAAAAGGTGCAAACGAAGGCGTTATACTCGCTGAATCCGTAAATATGTGCAGGGATATGTGCAACGAACCAGCAAATGGTATGACACCCAGCGATATGGCTGAAGTAGCCCTGAAGGTTGCAAAAGCTCAGAATCTTAATTTAAAGGTACTAGAACGACCCCAAATGAAAGAACTAGGGATGGGAGCACTCTTGGGGGTCGCGCAAGGAAGTCACGAACCGCCCAAGTTCATCATAATGTCCTACGAAGGGGATCCTGACAATCAAACAAATAATATTGGGCTTTTGGGGAAAGGCATAACTTTTGACAGTGGTGGGCTGGATATAAAAAGCGCGGCAGGCATGTCTACTATGAAAAGCGACATGTCAGGCGGAGCATCAGTTATATCCGCTATGAACGCAATCGGCAATTTGAAACCAAAAATTAACGTGACCGCCATTGTACCAGCAACGGAAAACATGCCTGGAGGAGGAGCTCAACGTCCTGGTGATGTTGTCAAAGCGATGAACGGAAAAACTATCGAAATTGACAATACAGACGCTGAGGGCAGGTTAGTCCTAGCCGACGCTGTCGCCTACGCAAATAGTATCGGTCTAAATAGAATTATTGATGTAGCAACATTAACGGGGGCAATTTCTATTGCTCTTGGAAATCAGTGTATAGGGGCGTTCGGCAACGACCAGGAATTCACCAACCATGTAATAGAATCAGGGAATTCTGTCGGGGAGAGAATTTGGGAGCTGCCTACTTTCAAAGAATATGAAGGACAGTACAGCAGCGATATAGCCGACATTAAAAATACTGGAGGTCGAGGAGCGGGCTCTATCACTGGCGCGCTAATAATAAATGAGTTTAACGCTTCTGCATCTTGGGTGCATTTGGACATAGCAGCAATGGCTCGAACATCAAAAACATCTGGTGTAAACATAAAAGGTGCAACAGGCATACCCGTAAGAACCCTGGTAAAATTAGTCCAGAATTTAGGATCCTAGAATCAGCCAGTACGCAGCAATTTCTTAAAACGATTTTTGTTGCCTACAAAAGTACCCTATGGTATTATGGCCACCAGCCTCGAGAAAAGAGAGTTTTAATTGTCTACAAAACCAGGATGGACCTTCATAACCAATCATGGTTTAGTCTTAAGCTATATATTTCACAACGCTCGCAGCACTGCCAGAGAAATATCTACATACATCGGTGTGACAGAGCGAACGACTCATAAAATCATATCCGATCTGGAATCGGCCGGATACATAGAGCGTAGGAAAAGTGGCCGCCGAAATGTGTACAGAGTGGATCCCACTTTGCCACTTCGCCACCACACCAAACAGGATGTTTTGGTAGAGGACGTACTTGAAGCGTTGACAACCAAATCCATTCCAGAATTATTGACAGCCAACAGCAAATAGGTCTTGAATATCACATCAACCAGGCCAAATCCCCTACTTTGTTGACCCTTGCAACACGCGAATGCTAGAATTTGGTCTCAATGATCTATTGTGGTGGGCGTGGCCAAGTTGGAAAGGCGCCAGGTTGTGGTCCTGGAGATCGAGGGTTCAAGTCCCTTCGCCCACCCCATACGTTCATAATTCCAAAGAAAAACATCTTCACGTGTCAAAATTGTTGCGAATCGTTGAGAGTACGCTGATAATCTAGAGTGTACCGACCATCCCACACATCGAATTCGTCAACTTCGACCAAAAATGTCGGAGACTCTACTAATGACCTTAACTTCAAAAGATGTATCCATAATCCGTAAAGGCGACGCCAACGGAGACGGGATGATAATCAAGTTCTGTACTAATCGCGATGTGACGATAACATCTATTGCAGTGCCGCAAAATCTGCCTTCTGGGACCGGACCAACCTGGGTATATATATTCGAAAATGAAGGTCTTACACTGATTGATTCGGGATCAGACGGTTCTTACCCGAACCTAGCCAAAGGCATACGTGAATCGGGTTTTGAAATTAAAGACATCGAAAGAGTCGCAATAACTCATGGCCATGGAGATCATGATGGATCAGTAGGCGAATTACTGTCCGAAAGCGGGGCTGAGTTATGGGCGCATGATATTTACTTCCATCTACTACCATACGATCCCTGGGATCTTCAAAGAATCCCTAGTTCGGCAATTCAAAAAGAGATGCAGAAAATTATTTCTACAGATGCTGAGACAATCCCTGCGCAATCATCCCAAAGAATCACACAATATACAGATGACCACACAAGGTACGTAAACAAGCGCAAAAACTACCCACAAGGGAAAGGGCTAATAGAAGGCTACTCCTTAGGAAATCTCAATTTTATGCACACCCCAGGGCACTCCCCAGACGAAATCTGTATACAACTAGATGATGTGATATTTACTGGGGATCATGTTCTTCCTGAAATTACCCCTCACCCCACTACTAAAATCAAGTATTCCAGTGCAGTGCGGGACAATCTGCCAAATCACTATCATAACGAAAGTGATTTCTACGGCCTAGGCATGTACCTTAAGTCTCTACAGCGAATCTCAGATACTAATCATGAAATAACCGTCTTACCGGCCCACAGACTTTACAATCGCAACAAACTTAATTTACTGACTGTCTCCAGGGCAAGTGAAATAGTAGAGCATCACCTGACCAGGCTCGATAGAATACTTAACCGTATCGGAACGGAGCCTAAATACCTCGAAGAAATAACCAGGGGTATTTTCTCAAAGAGAAAACTCATTGGTGGAAACCTATACATGGCTCTATCCGAAGTAGTCTCTCACATAGAGTTACTTGAAGACTTAGGGGACCTGCATGTAGGGTCCGATTGTTCACTTAGATGGTTGGGAACTCGCAATTACAGGGAATTTCTATCCGGAGCAAACGTCTAATAATCCAACAGATTCATATCTATCCTGCCATACGCCTGTACTTTGTCAAAGCCAGCCATAACGATCTAGCTCAATCACTCCATAGGCTGTGAATAATATACCTTCTTCCTCCAACATCAATCTTTGAATCTCTGAACCTCCTCCAGAACTGCGAGCACTAATTTTGCCTTTTGCATTTATAACCCTATGCCAAGGAACATCATCCTCTTTACCAGCAGAAGCCATGGCGAACCCTACTAAACGCGGAGTACTGCCAGGAACAAGCCTCGAAACCTGACCATATGTTGCAACATAGCCGTAAGGAATTTGTCTGACAATCTCATAGATTCTTTTATTAAGAGGAAGCTTGTGAAATTCTGTTGACAAGGTTTTACTACCAATTATTTTTCGCTATCCCACTACTATTACTTAACACTGAGACATATTGCAACACCTTCGACGGCGATAAACCCTCCACGGGTATGTGGTTTTGTATAATGTGGTCATTATGGACGCTTCCACTCCAACATATTGGTTAACAGCAGGTATTGTGCTATTGGTTTTGGTAATCGGAAGGTGCTTGGGGAGGTTCACTTGGATCGAAGGCAAAAATAGGGGAGGGACACAAAACTCTAAATTTGGACTTCGGAGTTGGATTCTTTCCACCTTTGCCGGTTTCCATCTACTTATGTACATCAGCTACTTCTTTTTCTAAAAATTTTATTGTGACTATTTTGCTGTCAATTTTTCTTTTTTCAAATTACTATAGCTATGAAAAATACATTTTATATACACCAATGAAATACATATGATAGATAAATATCTCAAAGGTGAAATTCAGAAATTCTGGCAATGTTGAATCATACTTTTTATAAACCTAATCCTAATGACCAAACTTATACGGTGGGGTCCATATTTACAGAACGACACCTAGACAATCCTATAACAGCGATCGACAATCAGGTATTAGGTGTCAACGTAGTGATATCCTTCGAGTAACACACAGGCTCAGTAACCATGCGAAAAGGGACATCGTTAGTGGTGTTCCTTTTGCTTTTGACTCTTTGAGATATACTGACGCAGAGGAGAGGGCACTATGATTTCCCCCAAATTTGCAGAAGCGTGTATCTTTTTTGCTGCGATTATCACTCTCATAGCATGTGAATTAGTAGAGCCACGCACTGCAGATGAATTGTGTACACACGTTGCGAGTGAGTTAATTACACTGAAATCAAGTGATCCTGAACGTTTCAATGATCCCGAATGGCCCACGACTGTTACTCATAGTAATGTAATTACAGCAGACCCTCTTTTGTGTAAAGGGATTGCGATTTTTCAAAATGGCGACATGCATTATATTCAATTCTATAAAAATTCTGATACTCAACAGGAAGTTTGGGCATTCAGGACTTATCGATCTAAAACTTGCGATGAATTAATAGAGCAAGCACTTTTAATGAGTCTAAATGACTCTGATGAATGGCCGATCGAATTTGAAATTCGGACTACGGCAAATATGCTTGCAGAGGAAAGGTTAGCTTGTCAGGTAGATGTAACTCATAGAGACGATACTACAGATACAGTAATTTTGTACCAAAATCTTAGTGATGAGGTTGGGATTCGCCCCGTTCCATTGTCCGAATATGAATGTAACATGTTAATTGAAGATATTATCGCCTTGTATGAAGGCAGAGCTAAAGACAATTGGGGAACAGGTAAGTTGTTGAAGATTTACGACCCCGTAGAGATTTCAAATGCCGGGATGAAACTCAGTTGCGAGGGATTAGCTAGATTCCAGATTAGAGAAGATACCATGATTGAATTTTATTTGGAGGAAGACAAGGATGGGGACAGATTCGTGGGTTCTGAAATTGTTAACCCATGACACTAATTGGACATATCAGAGAGAGGACATATGAAAATATTAATCATCAATTGGCATATCGGCAGGTGGCTACATGGACCTTGCTAAGGGTGGAGACTTCAATCCAGATGATTACTGGAAGGCCATAATTCTCTATGGTCTTAACGCCGCTACCTACAAGATGGCATTAGCCAAGTGTTTACTCAATTTTGCAAAGTATCCTAAAACAGTCATTTCGTGGGGTGAACTGGCCGAGGCCTTCTATTCTCAATATAAGCACAGGTTAGCTGATTACCAAATGCCCCAACAGTCGAATCCGGGTCGTATGACCAAATTAGAGCGGATAGTAAAACAAGTAGATATCGGTCATATCACAGATGATGAAGCAATAAACAGGGTTGCTAGTGAGGGCTTTAAGGATGTCATCCCTCGTTTCCAGACTATTGGAATCAACAGTCAAATTGCTGCCGATTATATCTATGAGTATGATTTCGGTAAGAGCTTGGTTCTGAAAGACAACCTCTTGCAAATTGCCGAGTCAACGCCTTCACAATTAGAAGAAGAAATTAACGCTCGATGGAACCTTCTCGAAGGGGCCTTTTCTATTAATCAGACACAGAGTCAGTATCAATTAGCCAATGATATTCGCATGATCTATCTCGAAAATGGATACGAGCGAAAATCGCTATCAGAAAATGTCCCTTTCCTGCAGGGTTATCAAGGCAATGTTTGTTTTTATTGTGGGGAAGTCTTTACTACCTCCGTCGTTGTCGACCATGTATTACCTCGACAGGTTATTAATCACGATGAGGTATGGAATCTAGTCTTAAGCCATCAAGATTGCAATACATGGAAAACTGACAAGCTTGTTGGTCCGCATTTTATTGAAAAATTAGTCAAGCGAAATGAGAACATCATGGGTAGCAATCACCCATGGAAACGAAAGATTGAGGAACAACTTGGTCGATCCAAGCAATTAAGGTCCAATGCTCTAAAGCAACATTATGAGCAGGTGAAAAGTGTATTGGGTAATGATTTTTGGGGAGGAACGCCCGGTTATAACCCAGGGACTGATCCTTTCTATCGTCGATTAGTCACCGTTCTTAACAACAATTGAAGGATGCTATGCTCAACAAGTCAGGGTAGGGCACAGCCTCAGGAAGTATCACGGAGTATCAGCGAGTCTTACCTTGCGCTGTATAGCGGCGGAGTTATAAACTTTATAGGAGGCTGCGCCTGTAGCTCAATGGACAGAGCATCGGTCTTCGGAACCGAGGGTTGGGGGTTCGAATCCCTTCAGGCGCGCCATTTTTAAATTTCGCAATAGGTATCCGAATCCATAGATAAACTTACTAAGTATCGCTCATATTAATGAGTTATTGAGCTAAAGTTCCTCCACCAATTACTAAAGAGGTGGCTATTTTCTTTCTCTAATCTGCCTCATACCTGGGATGCCAATCAATTCCAACCCAGGTAATCCAATGTTCGGGTGTTATCCTCACTAGAGCCCTCGGGTTATCTTTGGTTCCAGTAGAATATTTTTTTCCTTCAGAGTCGCCAAGATATTTAAGAGCAAAACTGCCGTCACTGATCCACGCAGGATCTTCGATTACAGCTGTGCCCTTTATTATCACCCTGGCATAGGGAAGTTCGCACGTATCGATGCAAAATGAGACCCGAGCATCACTCTTTATATTGGCAACCCACTCAGATTTGTCACGCCCTCCAATCGTAAATGTTTGCCCATCATATATGAACCAAACTGGATTTACGTACGGATACCCATCCGGAGATAGTGTTGCGAGCTTCATAAGGTGTTTCCCAGAAAGAAACTCATCTATTTGATTTTTGGTCATTTGAGGCATGATTACTCACCTTCCTTGTGGATGAATCGGATTGTATCATTAACCCTACATTCCATAATCGCTGGCTCAATAGCCGGAAACACTGGTAAACTATCTTTGCCGTATTGACACAAAGAGTTGTCTTTAATTCTTAAAATTCTTGCTGATAGAGAAAGTGATAATTTCAACATGGAGAGACATATAGACTGACTCTGTGACAAAATGATAATAACGAACACCAAAGGGAAGGACGTATAGACGTGGCTTCAGCAGGTGGGCAACAAGATGTAACCAAGCAATCTCTACTGGGTAGTTTAGGGATTCGCATGCCCCATCTACAAACCTTTGATTCCCTTTCAGAGAGCACACCCTTTAGATGGCTGTTGATCGGAAATTTTCTCTCTCAAAGTGCTCACTGGCTACAATTACTAACCATAGGATGGCTCATCCGGGATTTAACTGCTGGAACAGTAATGTCGGCATTTTTAGTCGTTGTAGCTGGCGGATTATCCTATATGCCAGGGCTTATAACTGGACCATTCGGTGGGGCCATTGGAGACCGATTTGATCGGCGTAAGCTCGTAATAAGTGTTCAAGTTTTCATGGCTATATTTTCGCTATGCTTTGCCTTTTTCGTTGGAGCACGACTAGTCGGCGTTGTACATTGCTACATTTACGTATTCATTGCTGGAGTTTGCCTTTCAATCACTATGCCAGCGCGACAGGCTATGGTTCCGGATTCAGTACCAGATAGACTTCTTGGGAATGCCATTGCCACCAACGTAATCACTTTCCCAGCGACACGTATGATTGGTCCATTTATAGGAGGTATATTAATTTCTACCCTGGGCTTCTTCTGGAATTTCGCACTCGAATCGTTAATGTACACAACAAGCATAATCGCTTTCCTTTTCCTCAGTCTGCCAAGCAGAAGCTCACGAAAAGAAGGGGTTAAATGGTCCATACTTGCGGACCTATCTGATGGCTTCAAATACATGTGGTCTGGAAACAGAGTTCTTTTATACCTGGCTATCTGCGCACTCATACCCAACACTATCCTGGAGCCCGCCATATTCTTACTTCCTGTATTCACACAGGAAGTACTGAGAAGAGGACCTGATGTAGGTGGGTATTTGATGGCTGTGAATGGTATGGGTGGAATGTTTATGATCCTAGTAATCAGCTCATTCGGATTTATATTCCCCAAAGGGAAATTACTACTGTGGTCTGC